>DASPXO010000228.1:0-14469 GCA_035637235.1 Gemmatimonadales bacterium
GAAGTCGCCTGCGGTGTGCAGGACGAACCCCGTCAGCGCGTCGCACCACCACGCGGCGGCCCGACACGCGCGGGCGGCGGCGAGGGCGTCCGCCGTGCGGCCGGCTTCCACGAGGTAGCGCACGCGCTGGCCCGCGATCCATTCGTCGCCAGGCAAGAGCGCCGCCGCGCTGTCGAGCTGGTGCACGACACGGTTCCGCGCCTCCCCGATGCGCCGCGGCTCTTCCGGTGCGGGCGCCGTCGCGTCGCCCTCGAACCAGAAGCAAAACCGGCCGATCCGCTCGTCGCAGTCCCCGCCCCAGTGCCCCCACGCCCGCGGCAGGTTGTGCCGCCGGGTCATTTCGAAGTCGGCCTGGGCGTCGCGGGCGAAGTCCAGGACCCGCTGCGAATCGGTCCGCTGTGAAGCCGCGAGGGCGAGCAGGAACGCGAGCATCTTGACGATCACCGCACGTCGTGGCATCTCACGGGCAAGCCACTCACCACCCGAACGTTACGAGGGAGGCTCGGCAACGCGACACGCCGGCGCCTTGCCGTTGATGTAACAAGCTTCCAACCTTGCTGCACAAACGAACGATGGCGGTGCAGGGCGGGCCATGATGGGCTGGTAACTCCAAGCACGACAAGGAACGCGCGGCGCGGCGAGAGCGGCACATCCCGTGCGCCGACTTCCTGCACCCTAGTCCCGGAAGCCTCCGTGACCTGTCCAGCTGACCCGCGGCTCCACCCTGCTCTGCTCGAGCAAGGTCTCCAAGACGCGACTTCGTGGAGCTTGATATCGAGGGTTTGCGGCATCTCAACAGCGGCCATTACACAACTCGAACGTACGAGGAGAGACGGCAATGCGACACAGTACTCAAATATGGAGCGCCCTGGTGGGAGCGCTGCTCGTGGGCGCATGCGGCGGGACCGAGTCGGTGAACGCTCCGACCCCCGGCGCCCTGGTCGCTTCCAAGCAGAAGATCCAGAAGAAGAAGGGGGACGCGCGGATCGTGAGCGCAACCGGCGACATCGCGCCGGCCGTGGCGCAGTACCGCACCCTGCTCGGCGACCCCCTCAACGGCGGAACCGCGGGTGAGCAGGCGGCCGGCCGCCGTGAGATCAACTGGGACGGCGTACCCGCGGCGTTCACCAACACCGACACGTTCCCCGGCAATTTTTTCAACACCAGGTCGACACGCGGCGTGCTGTTCACCACCAAGGGCACCGGTTTTCGCGTGAGCGACAACGGCTTCACCGACGTCAACGCGGAGTACGCCGGTGAGTTCAACGTCTTCAGCCCGCCGCGCCTGTTCGTGCAGATCGGGAGCGATGCGATGGACGTGGACTTCGTGGTGGCCGGGTCGACCACCCCGGCGCACGTGACCGGATTTGGCGTCGTGTTTGCCGATGTGGAACGCGCGCACTCGACGACGGTGGAGTACTTCGACGCGGCTGGGAAGCGCCTGCTCACCGTGGCGGCGCCCCCGCGCAGCGATGAGGCGGGCCTGTCGTTCGTGGGCGTGGTCTTCGACGAGCCGACCATCGCCCGGGTCCGGATCAACGTAGGCGACGCGTCGATCGGGGCGACGACGTTCGACAACGTGCCCGGCAAGGGGAAGCAGCACGACCACGCGCACCACAAGGGGAAGAAACACGACCTGGTGGTGATGGACGATTTCCTCTACGGCGAGCCGCACGCTATCGAGTGAGCAGCCTGGCGCGCACGCGGGCGGGGCAGCCTCCCCCGCCCCGCGCGCGCCGACCTTCCAAAACGTCGCACCCGGCCTCCAGATGTGCCGCCCACGCCTCACAAATGTGTACCACAGCGTCAACACACGGCCAGTGTGACCGGCGGGCGTCTGTTGGGTAACTCGTTGCAGCGCAAGCGACTAAACGACCGCGGCGAACTGCACGCGATGTGCATCTGCGGTCCGCACCCACCGGGTCTTCCGTAGCGCCCCCAAGGAAACGGGTTGGGTTCACCAGAACGGCCTTGAACCGGAGACCTCCGCCGGTTCACGAGCCGGAGCGCGCGCTACGCAAGGAAGAAGCGGCAAATGGGCATACTGCTTGGTCTCATCATCGTCATCGTAGTCCCCCCGGCGGGCGGTGCGCGCGTCCTAGGCACGTCCCCCGGGGGTGCGGCAGCATCAGGCGTCTACAGAGCGACCCTTTCCGCCGCCGGTGACGCCCCCGCTGCGGGAACCAGTCACGCGAGGGCGACGCTGCCCGTGCGCACGTCGCAGCCCTCCACCGGGGCCACAAGGGCTGTTTCCCGGTTCAGCGAACGGCTGCTGATGCCCGCGAACGGCAGCTGCCCGCTGCCGCTCATAGCGTCACCGCTCCGGGGGCCAATGACTGTTACGTCTCCCTACGGCCGGCTCCGGCGCGACCCGAAAGCACCTGGCTCTTCGAGACCCCACACCGGGGTTGATCTGCAGGCGCGCACCCCGACCCCGGTGCTTGCCGTTGCGGACGGGGTCGTGAGGCTGATACATGACCAGAACACAACCGCAGGCGGGTACTACATCGTCATCGAGCTGTCCCCACCGGCTGCGAAGCCATACTCAGGACCGACTGTCGGTTACATGCACTTGAAGGCGCGCTCTTGGAAGGTGGCGGTGGGCAGCCGTGTCACCGCGGGCCAGGTGATCGCGTTGACGGGAAGCAGTGCCAACGGGGGGGACGCCTTCCCCCTCAGCGGCATACGGCCCCACCTCCACTTCGAGTACAATCGACCTGGCCATGGGGTCCCGGAACACCCGCTCGGTTCGTCCGTCAACCCTGAAGGCTGTATCGATGTCGCCCCGCCGCCACCTTCACCGGCGCCAGTGCAGCTGGCTCATGTGGAAGAGGGCGGTTCCAACGCCTTCCTGATGGGTTCCAACGCCCTCCTGATGATGATGTACTCGGGGAGCGTGGCCGATCGCTTCTGGGCGTCGGCTCCCCCGGCCGCGGTCGGTCCCACGACGAGACACGCCGCGGCGCGATCCCTGGCGCTCCTGCCCAATGACTCCTTTGGCTACGCGCCCACGAGCGCGCCCCAGGTTTCGGGCGGAAAGGCGCAAGTCGTTGCGACGCCAAGAGCCGGCGGTCGGAATCGAGCCGAGGACTAACGCCGAGCGCGCGGTCGGCGGCCTCGGCCGTCAAAGCAGGACGAGCCGGCCGCCGCCGGTCAGCAGAATCACGAGATTCATCACGAGCAGCATCAGGTCGTAGTGCCAGCCGTAGGCTCGGCCTCCCCAAAAGCCGATCTTCCACACGAAGATCTTTTTCTGTATCGCCCCGAGCATGAGGAGGATCAACCCGATGGCGGCGAGTTGAATCAAGATCCCGAGCGCCACGCCCACACTACCGAGCACCTCCGCAGCCCCGAGGAAGACCGTGAAGCCGGCGCTCGCCCCGATGCCCTTCGACCGCTCGGCGGGGTTCTTCAGGTGATTCCACCCGCTGTCGAAGAACACGGCCGCGACCATGAGGCGCAGGAGCAACAAACCGACGTCGCTGAAGTGCAGCAGAGCGGGGAACGTGACGCTCATGTCTTGCTCCTTAATGTTCCTCGCGACCGCGTGGGGGGGATGGGAGGTTACGCCCTTACGGCGGAGAGCGCTAGGTTCAAGAATGGAACAAGGTGCGGACGACCATGGTTGACTCGATCGGATGGCTCGCCACGGCGATATTCGTGAGCTCGTACTTCTGCAAACGGCCGGCGACGCTGCGTCGCGTGCAAGCCGCAGGCGCGCTCATGTGGTTGACGTACGGTGTGCTGATCCATGCGCTTCCGGTGGTCGTGGCGAACGTGATCGTGGCGAGCGTCGCCATCTGGTCGTCGTTCGCGCGGTCGGCGACGCGGGCGCCGAATCAGGGCTCTGGGGCTTGACGGGGACATCCCCGTGACGCCTCTTGTGGATTGACGACAGGAGATTCCACGGTGGCATCGTCATGGTCACGCTGAGCGTCAACGGCAAGGTCCACACCGTGGACGTGCCGCCCGACATGCCCTTGCTCTGGGTGCTGCGGGACGTGGTCGGCCTGACCGGCACCAAGTTCGGGTGCGGCATGGCGCTGTGCGGCGCTTGCACCATCCACGTCGACGGCCAGCCAATACGCTCCTGCGTCACGCCGGTGGCCGCGGCCACCGGGAAGAGCATCACCACGATCGAGGCGATCGGCGAGACGCCCGCCGGCAAGAGGGTACAGCAAGCCTGGCTCGATCTCGACGTGGTCCAGTGCGGCTATTGCCAGTCCGGCCAGATAATGGCCGCTGCCGCGCTGCTGGCGCGCAAGCCGCGTCCCACCGACGCCGACATCGATGCGGCCATGGCGGGCAACATCTGCCGCTGCGGCACCTATCCGCGCATCCGCACCGCGATCAAGCAGGCCGCGCTATCCAAGGCGGCCTGGGGGGCCTGACCACGCAGCGCGTCTCCCGCCGGACTTTCCTCGAGACCAGCGCCGCCGTCGGGGGCAGCCTGTTGCTCGGCTTCCGCCTCCCTCCGATCGAGCCGAATGACGTGTTTGCACCCAACGCGTTTGTGCGGATCGGCCGCGACGGGCGCGTGACGCTCATGATGCACAAGGTGGAAATGGGACAGGGGACGTACACGTCCATGCCCATGCTGCTGGCCGAGGAGCTGGAAGTGGATCTCAGCCAGGTCCACCTCGAGCACGCGCCACCCGACGACAAGCTGTACGCCGACCCACTGCTCGGCGTGCAGTCGACGGGTGCCTCGACGTCGGTCCGTGGCGCCTGGGACCCGCTGCGCCGGGCCGGCGCCACCGCCCGCGCCATGCTCGTGGCCGCCGCGGCGGAGACGTGGAAGGTCGAGCCCGGCTCCTGCCGCGCGGCACATGGCGCCGTAATCCATGGACCGACCGGCCGCAGCCTCGGCTACGGCGCCCTGGTCGCCAGGGCGGCCACACTACCCGCGCCGCGTGACGTCACGCTCAAGGAGCCAAACGACTTCAAGCTGATCGGCACGCCCGCGAAGCGCCTGGACGCCCCCAGCAAGGTCAACGGCACGGCCCGGTTCGGCATCGACGTGTCGGTCCCCGGCATGAAGGTCGCTACGGTGGCGGCGTGTCCGGTGTTCGGCGGTAAGCTCGCCTCGGTGGAGGACAGCAAGGCGAAGGCGATTCAGGGCGTGCGGCAGGTGGTTCGCCTGGACGACTCCGTGGCAGTGGTCGCCGACCACATGTGGGCCGCGAAACAGGGCCTCGCCGCACTCGACATCGGGTGGGACGCGGGGCCGAACGCGACGCTCAGCACCGCGGACATCGTGCAGCAGCTGGCCGCGGCGTCGCAGCGGGCGGGCGTGGTCGCGCGTCAGGACGGCGACCCCGCCAGGGCGCTCGCGGGCGCGGCCCGCAAGGTCGAAGCGGTCTACGAGGTGCCGTTCCTCGCGCACGCCACCATGGAGCCGGTGAATTGTACCGTCCATGTCCGCCCGGACGCCTGCGACATCTGGGTGGGGACGCAGGTGCCGGCGTTCGCGCAGACGGCGGCGGCGAAGCTGACCGGTCTGCCGCTGAGCCGGGTGCGGGTGCACAACCACTTCCTGGGCGGCGGATTCGGGCGACGGCTGGAGGTGGATTTCATCCGCCAGGCGGTGCGGATCGCCCAACAGGTCGCGAGCCCGGTGAAGGTGGTGTGGACGCGCGAAGAGGACATCCAGCACGACATGTACCGGCCCTACTATTACGACCGGATCGCCGCCGGCTTGGACGAGCGCGGCAGGCCGATCGCCTGGTCGCACCGCATCGCCGGCTCGTCGATCGAGACACGCTGGGTCGGCGACCTGTTCCCCAAGAACCTCCGGGTGATTCGGGCCGGCGGCATCCACCGGCTCCGCGCGATGATCAAGCATCTCGATCTCGACGCCGTGGAAGGCGCGGCGGAGCCGCCCTACAGCCTTCCCAACATCCGAGTGGAGTACGTCCGCCAGGAGCCGCCCGGCGTTCCCACCGCGTTCTGGCGCGGGGTCGGGCCGACGCACAACATCTTCGTGGTCGAGAGCTTCATCGACGAGCTGGCAGCGGCGGCGCAGCAGGACGCGTTCGAGTACCGCCGCGCCCTACTCGATGGCTCGCCGCGCGCCAGGGCGGTGCTCGAGCTCGCGGCGCGCGAGGCCGGCTGGGGGACGCCGCTCGCTCCGGGGAGCGGCCGGGGGATCTCGCTGCTGCACGCCTTCGGGAGCTACGTCGCCCAGGTCGCCGAGGTCTCGGTCTCGAAGCAGGGCGAGGTACGGGTGCCGCGCGTCGTCTGCGCCGTGGATTGCGGCGTGATCGTCAACCCGGACACCGTCAAGGCGCAGATGGAGAGCGGGATCATCTTCGGGATCAGCGCGGTCCTGTTCGGCGAAATCACCGTCAAGGACGGCCGCGTCGAGCAGCACAACTTCAACGACTACCGGGTGCTGCGCATCAACGAAGCTCCGGCGATCGAAGTCCATCTGGTCAAGAGCACCGAGGCGCCGGGCGGCGTGGGCGAGCCGGGGACGTCGGCGGTGATGCCGGCCGTAGCCAACGCCGTGTACGCGGCGACCGGCAAGCGGATCCGGAAGCTGCCGGTGAAGCCGGACCGGCTACGCTCCGCGTAGACGCTTCACGACGCCTCCTTGGTGATCTCTGACCTGCCCCGCACACCCAGGCACTGTTAGATTGCCCCACCTATGCACCTTCCTACTGATGATGACGCGCGGGACGACGACGCCAATGCCTTCGAGGACGGCGGACAGACGGGCGCGCCGGCCCTCGAGACCCAGGCCGACGTCACCTGCCCGTTCTGCCGCGAGACGATGACCATCGCGCTCGATGCGGGCGGCGGGCGGGCTCAAGAGTATGTCGAGGATTGCCAGGTGTGCTGCCGCCCGTGGCGCGTGCGGCTGTGGTACGACGCGACCGGGGCCGTGGAGGTGGACGTCCTCCCCCTCGAGTAGCTGGCCGGCAGTTCGCGGCCGGCCGGACCTTGCTCCGCCGTCCTTGTACAATCAACTGTCATGCTCAACGTCGGACTCGTCGGTTTCGGCTTCGCAGGCAAGGTATTCCACGCACCCGTCATTCGCGTGGTCGAAGGTCTCCGCCTCACCACCATCGTCCAGCGCAGTGGGGGGGGCGCGCCAGACCCGCGCTATGCAGATGTCGAATTCGTCAAGAGCGTCGCTGAGCTGCTCGCCAGGGCCATCGACCTGATCGTCATCGCCACGCCCAACACGTCGCATCATCCAATCGCGCGGCAATGTCTCCTGGCCGGACGTCACGTCGTCATCGACAAGCCATTTACCACGACCGCCGCGGAAGCCGACGAGCTCGTCCAGCTCGGCAAAGAGAAGCGGCGGGTCCTATCGGCCTACCAGAACCGCCGTTACGTAGGCGACTTCGTCACACTCCAAAGACTTCTGTCGGAAGGCGTGCTTGGCCAGGTAGCGATCTTTGAGTCCCATTTTGACCGCTTCCGTCCTGAACTGAAGCCGACGGCGTGGCGCGAGCAGCCGCAGCCCGGCTCCGGCCTGTGGTTCGACTTGGGCGCGCACCTGCTCGATCAGGCGCTGGTCCTCTTCGGAATGCCGCAAGCGATCTCCGCCGACATCCGCATCGAGCGGCAAGGCGCCGCCGTAGACGATGCGTTCGACGTCACGCTTCACTACCCGCACATGCGGGCGCTCTTGCGGGCGTCCATGCTGGCGGCCTCCCCCGGGCCAACCTTTGCCGTTCACGGCGCCAAGGGCTCTTTCATCAAGTACGGACTCGATCCGCAGGAAGCGGCGCTGAAATCCGGTCGCACGCCCGACGAGTCGAACTGGGATGCAGAAGGCCTCGAGATGTACGGCAAACTGACCACGCCCGAGGGAACGCGGACGATTCCGACCATCCCCTCGAGCTTCACGCACTATTACGAGAATATCCGCGACGCCATACTCGGGACGGCACAACTGGCGGTCATGCCCGAACAGGCACTCAACGTCATGCGCGGGCTGGAACTGGCAGTCGCCAGCAGCCAGAAGCGCTGCGTCCTGCCGTGGATGCGCAAGTGACATTGCCAGGCAAAGTGGCTCAGGGCCTCGAAGGGGTGGTCGCAGCGACCACCCGTTTGAGTCGCGTAGATGGTTTGGCCGGTCGGCTGACGATAGCGGGCTACGATGTGGAAGAGCTTGCGCCGCGGGCCACGTTCGAGGAAGTCGCACACCTTCTGTGGCAAGGCGCCTTGCCGAATGCGCAGGAGCTCAATGCATTGACCGCGGATCTGTCCTCACGACGGCGTCCGCCGCCGGCCACCCTGATCCTGTTGCGCGAGGCTGCCAAGCATTCGATTCCCGTGATGGATGCGCTGCGAATGGCCGCCGCGACCCTGAGCCTTGGCCGAGACGAATCGCCGGAGGAAGATGCCCGCACGCTCGTCGCCGCGTTCCCCGCAATCGTCGGCGCTTACTGGCGTCTCCGAAATGGTCAGGAGCCAGTGGAGCCGCGAGAGGGGTCGTCCCACTCCGAGCACTGCCTCCACCAGATCTTCGGCGGTGAAATTGGGCCCGAGCGCGCTCGCGGACTGGAAACCTATCTCAACACGGTCTGCGATCACGGTCTCAATGCGTCGACCTTCGCCGCTCGCGTCGTTGTTTCCACTCACTCCGATCTGGTTTCCGCCATTACGGGCGCAGTGGGCGCTCTGAAAGGCCCCCTGCACGGCGGCGCGCCCGGGCCCGCCCTCGACATGGTCCTCGAGATCGGGCAGGCGGATCGAGCCGAAGCCGTCATTCGCCGCAAGCTCGAACGCGGCGAGCGGCTGATGGGGTTCGGTCATCGCGTCTATCGTGTCCGAGACCCTCGCGCCGACGTGCTCGCAATGGCCGCCGAGCGGTTCTACGCAGCCGAGGGGAATCGGCAGCTGTACGAGTTGGCGCGGGCGGTGGAGAAAACAGCCTTGCGGCTCCTGGCGGAACACAAACCCGACCGCCGGCTCGACACCAATGTGGAGTTCTATACGGCACTCCTGCTGCATGGTCTCGGGCTTCCGAACGACCTCTTCACCCCCATTTTTGCGGTCGGCCGCGTCCTGGGCTGGACAGCCCATTGCCTCGAGCAGCTGCGCGAGGGCCGGCTGATTCGACCCGAGTCCGCTTACGTTGGACCAACCGGGCTGCGCTTCCAACCGCTGGACTCAAGGGCGCGATCGTAGACGGCGAAGACAAGGCGGCCCCGGGGCTACCGATAGCTCACGGCCCCGTCACGCCGGGGGGGCACGGCGTGCCGCCGTAGTCCTTGTTCTGGCACAGGGCCGGGTTGGCGTTGATCTGCGTCTGGGGGATCGGCCACCGCTTCTTGTGCGTCTGTTTCGTGGTTTCGCCCAGCGCCTCGGAGCTGGGATCGTGCAGATGCAGCTGAGCAGCCCAGTAGCCCGGCTCCTCCGAGTCCCGCCGCACCAGGTCGAACCAGCGCTTCGCCTCGAACGCGAGCTCCCAGGCGCGCTCCATGTAGATCGCCTCCCGCACCGACAGCTTGTCCATCGGCTCGCCGGCGGTGCCGTAGTCGTGCGGCTCCGGGCGGCTCTCGGCGCCCGTCCCCTTGCGCGCGCGGGCGCGGATCATGTTCAGATACTGCACGGCCACGCCGGCGTTGCCCAGCTCGTTCTGCGCCTCGGCGTAGATCAGGATCGCCTCGGCAAAGCGGTAAAGCGGGGTATCCACGTCATTCAACGTCCAGTTCGCGCCATTGTCGCTCTTGCGGTACTTGTACGGCATCGGCCCGTCGGCCAGGGTATCGTGGCGGACGACGTGCGCCACCGTGTCGTTGAAGGTTGGACAGAAGCCGCTGACGCTGCAGCCGCCCCAGACGTACGCCGCCGTGGACGCCCACCCCGTGTCGGCTCCCCGGCGGTAGTCGCCCGGCAGGTAGCTGTTGAAGAACCAGCTCGTGGGGTGGATGAGGCCCCACCCACCACCCTGCCCCTGATCGAGCCCCCAGTCGCGCGGATAGTAGAACAGCTGGAACAGGCTGCGAGTGTTCGTGGTGACGCCCGAGTTGGTGATCACGAAGATCATCTCTCGGTTGCCTTTGTTCTTGGGCAGGAAAGTGCTGAGGTAGTCGTCGTTCAGCGCCCACACGCCCGACCGGAGCACACTGTCCGCCCAGTCGGAGGCCAGCTGCCATTCGTTCTTCAACATGAAGCTGGACCGCCACTGGTAGAGGTCGGCCAGCGCCATCTGCGCCGCACCCTTCGTGGCGCGCCCCTGGGTCGGGTTGCCGTAGCCGTCGTTGGACGGCCAGGTGGCCGGCAGGGCAGCCGCGGCGGCAGTCAAGTCCTGGATGATCGCCTGGTGGACCTGCTCGAGGGGCGTGCGGGTGGGCCGGGGGTCGGCCTGCTCCTCGGGCGACAACAGCAGCGGCACGCCGTCGTACGCCTTGGTCAGCCAGAGATACGCGTACCCGCGCAGGAACTTGGCCTCCGCGAGGTTGTACGCCTTGATCTGCGGGTAGGGCGCGTCGATACCAGGCCCGTTCGCAAGCACCAGATTCGCCCGGGTGATGATGGCGTACGCGGTCCCAAAGTAGCCGCCCGTGTTGCCCGTGCTCGCGTCCCAGTCCAGGAAGTCCGGCCCACTCGTGCCGCGGTTCGGCTCGCGAGTGTCGGCGCGCGCCTGGTCGGAGGCGAGCTCGGGCGTGGTCCAGTTGGCCTGGCCTTGCAGCCCTCTGAGCGAGTTGTAGATCGCGATCGTGGCGCTGTTCAGGTCCGCCCCGGTCTTGTAGAAGGTATCCGTCGTGGTGAACCCCTTGGGATCCTCGTTCAACAAATCGGTGCACGCGACCCCGACGAGCCCAAGCGCAAGCACGCAGCGTGCGATCAAGTGGTTTCGGCTCATGGAACTAGAGCTCCTCCTCGACACTGAGAGAGTCCAAGCACTCAGAAGCTGACGCTGACCCCAAAGTTCCACACCCGCGCATGCGGGTAGGCGCCGATGTCGATGCCACCGAAGCGTGCATCGCCGCCCATGCTATTGACGTCCGGGTCGAACCCACTGTAGTCGGTGCTCGTCCACAGGTTCTGGCCCGTGAGGAACAGCCGCGCGGTCTCGGCGCCCGGGATCACCCGGTTGGGCAGCTCGTAACCCAGCGTGAGGGTTTGCAGCCGTAGATACGAGCCGTCCTCCACCAGCGTGCTGTACAGCCGCCGCGCGCGCCCGGCATTGGCGCGCGGGACGTTCGTGTTGGTGTGCGTCGGGGTCCAGCGGTCGAGCACGGTGGCCCGCTCGTTCGCCTGCCCGATGGCGAGGCCGCCGTACGCATTGCCCGCGTTGATGATCTTGTTGCCGTAGTTGAAGCTCAGGAATACGTCGAGCGAGAACCGCCCATACGTCAGGGTGTTGCTCAAGCCGCCGTAGAACTTCGGATCTCCGTACCCGAGAATCACGCGGTCGGCCGCAGTGATGGTGCTGTCCCCGTTCGTGTCGGCGATCCTGTACTCGCCCGGCGCGCAGTCTCCCAGGTTCTTGAGTACCGTTCTGGCAGACGCCGAGTAGCACACCGTCTTGGCGGTGTCCGGCCCTGACCCGTCGGGATCGGGCAGCCGGAGCGTATCACCCCGCTGCCACAGACCGGTGACGTTGTAGCCGTAGATCGAGCCCAGCGGCTCGCCTACCCGGATGATGTAGGTCTCGGCGGGGCTGAAGAAGTTGCCCGTGCGCGGCTGCAACTGGATCTCCGTCTGGCCGCCCAAGTCGAGCACCTTGTTGCGGTTGGCGGCGACGTTCAGGGTGCTGCGCCAGGTCAAGCCTTCGCGGGCGATGTTGACGGTGCTGACCGACAGCTCCACTCCGCGGTTCTGCAGCGAGCCGATGTTGCGGAGCTGGCTCGAGAACCCGGTGCTGGACGACACCGGGATCGAGAGCAGCAGGTCGGTCGTCTTGGCGTGATATGCATCGAGCGACAGCGTGACGCGATCGCGCAGGAGGCTCGCGTCGAGCCCCACGTTGAGCTCCGTCTTTTGCTCCCACTTCAGGTCGGGATTGGGCATGGTCGCGCCCGGCGCCAGCGCCGGGATCTCGGTCGCACCGGAGGAATACCAGGCGACGCCCAGCCGCGCCAGCGACTGGTATGGGGCGACGGCTTGGTTGCCAACCGTGCCGTAGCTCAGGCGCAGCTTCAGGTCGCTGAACAGCGACTGGTGCTGCATGAAGCCCTCGTTCGAGATGCGCCACGCGAAGGCGCCCGAAGGGAAGAAGGCCCATTTGTTGCTCGCGCCGAAGACGCTCGAGCCGTCGCGCCGCCCCGTGAGCGTGAAGAGATACTTGCCGGCGACGTTGTAATTGGCGCGGCCGATATACGAGAGGATCGCCGACTCGACGATTCCGCTGCCCGCCGGCGACAGCTGCGAGCCGGAGCCGAGATTGTAGACGGTCGTGACGTCCGTCGGGAAGTTCGCGCCGTTGCCCTGCACGGCCTCGCTGTCGGTGGTCTGCACCGAGAAGGCGGCGAGCGCATCCAGGCTGCCTGGGCCGAGGGCGCGGCGATAGGTCAGGCTGTTCTCGTTGGTCAGCACGCGGGCCTGACTCGAATAGATCCACCCGCTGCCGCCGATCCCGCCGTCGAGGATGCTGCGCGGGGCGAAGAAGTGGATGCCGTTGAACTGGAAGTTTCCGCCGAACGTGCTCTTCAGCCTCAGCGCGGGGGTGAGGTCGAACTCCCCGAACATGCTCCCGAGCAGCCGTGAGGCCGTGTTGAGGTCGGTCTCTTCGGTCGCGCGGGCGATCGGGTTGGGGACCGGCTCCGTGGACGGCGACGTCTTGATCCAGTTGCCGGCCGCGTCCCTGGGGGCCGCGTACGGGGCGAACTGCATGGCCGCCTGGATGCCGTTCGCGCTGTTGCCCACCGCGGCGTTCTCCACCCCGGCGGCGTTGCGGGCGACCCGCGTCAAGCTCAGGCTCGTGCCCCAGCGGAACCGCGTGCTCACCTCACCGTCGAGGTTGAGCCGAAGCCCGTAGCGGTTGAAGTCGGAGCCGAGCTCGATTCCCTCCTGCCTCGTGAAGTTCCCGCTGATCAGGTACCGCAGGCGTTGCTCTCCACCCGAGAGACTGATGCCCTGGTTCGCTTGCAGCCCCGTCCGGAGCATCATCGCCGGGTAGTCGTAGGTCCGCGCCGCGGCGACTTGCGAATCGGTGTACAACCTGGCGAGGCCGGCGTTGGTCCTCGCGTCGTTCGACAACTGCATGAACTGCTGCGCGTTCAGAACCGGGATGGTCCTCGAGATCGTCTGCGCGCCGGCGCTCGATTCCAGCGTCACCCGGCTCTTGCCCGTCTGGCCGCGCCTGGTGGTGATCAGCACGACGCCGTTCGCGCCGCGCGCGCCGTAGATCGCCGTCGCCGACGCGTCCTTCAGCACGTCGATCGACTCGATCTCGCTGGGGTCGACGGACATCAGCGGGTTGCTCTTTGGATCGCTCGAGTTCGAGCCCTGTTCGGCCGGGAGGCCGTCGATGACGTAGAGCGGCTCGCTGTTGGCGTTGATCGAGCCGTTGCCGCGGATCCGCACGCGGGCACCGACGCCGGGCATGCCCGAGTTGTCGATGACGTGCACGCCCGCGGCCTTGCCCTGGAGGCCGCTCGAGAGGGTGACCGTTGGGGCGGCCTTGGTAGCGAACTGGTCCGCCGACACCGTGGCCACCGCGCCCGTCAGGTCACTCTTCCGCACCGAGGCGTAGCCGATGGCCACGATCGGGTTCAGCTCGATCGCGCTGCGTTGCAGTTGGAAGTCTACGACGCTCTGCTGGCCGTCCTGCACGACGACGCTGCTGTCCGCCGGGCCGTACCCGATCAGCCGCGTCCGCACGCGGTAGCTGCCCGGCGGGACGCCGGTGATCGAATAGCGACCGTCGCCATCGGTCTCGGCGGCCAGCCGCGCTCCGACCACGGTGACGGTGACGGCCGGGAGCGGCGCACCGGTGCCCGCGTCTCTGACGGTCCCGGCCACGGAGCCCGTCTGGCGGGCGCGCCCGCCCGTCCGGTCGACGTCAGTGACGAGCAGGATCTGCCCGGACCGGTCGACCGTGGACAGGACGCCGGTCCCGACCAGTAGCGTATCCAAGGCGACGCCGACGCGCACCGCGTCGAGCCGCAGCGATACCGGTCTGTCCAGCGGCACGACACGGCGCGAATACGCGATGCGGACGCCGGCCTGCCGCGCCACTTCGTCGAGCGCGCCTTTCAACGGCACGCGCTCGAGCGCGAGGGTCACCGTGCGGTCGAGGGGCGAGGGCGGTGCGGCTCGCTGCTGAGCCTGCGGCGCGGTGGCCAGGATAAGGAACATGCCGGCGAACGTGATCAGGAACCGCATAGCGAGTCTCCCTCCATTTACCGCCGCGGATGCCGCGGCATGAGCCGGACCAGTCGTTCGGTCCGCGCAACCCGAACGTCGAGAACCTTCGCCAACGTCGTCAGCGCCTCGTCGGCCGACTCAGTCGTGAACGAGATCGTGAGTCGCACGTCGGCCAACGCGGCATCACTC
>DASPXO010000229.1:0-2215 GCA_035637235.1 Gemmatimonadales bacterium
TGGGCGGCCAAGGAGCTCACCGAAAAGGGGCTGCGCACCCTGGTCATCGAGCGCGGCCGCAACGTCGAGCACGGCAAGGACTACGTCACCGAGCACAAGCGCAACTGGGAGCTGCCGCTTCGCAACCAGCGGCTCTGGGTGGGGACGAAGGGCGCGGAGGAATACCAGATTCAGGCGCGCACCAACCAATTCCGCGAGTCGGTCAAGCACTTCTTCATCAACGATCGCAAGCATCCCTACATCGAGGGCGCGCCGTTCACCTGGATCCAGGGCGACCAGGTCGGCGGCAGGTCGTTGATCTGGGGCCGCCAGGTGTACCGCTGGAGCGACCTGGACTTCGAGGCCAACCTGCGCGACGGGCACGGCGTGGACTGGCCGATCCGCTACGCCGACATCGCGCCGTGGTACAGCTACGTGGAGCGCTTCATCGGCGTGAGCGGGGAGAAGCTGGGCCTCCCGCACCTCCCCGATGGCGAGTTCCAGCCGCCGATGGAGCTGAACGCCGGCGAGAAGGTCGTCAAAGCGGGAATCGAGCGGGCCTTTCCGGACCGGCGCGTCACCATCGGGCGCGTGGCGATCCTCACGCAGCGCCTGAACGGCCGGCTGCCGTGTCACTATTGCGGTCCGTGCGAGCGCGGCTGCTCGACCGGCTCGTATTTTTCGAGCCAGTCGTCCACGCTGCCCGCGGCCCGCGCCACCGGACGGCTCACCGTCGTGCCGAACAGCATCGTGCACTCGCTGATCTACGACGCCGAGAAGAACCGCGTCACCGGCGTGCGCGTCGTCGACACGGTCACGAAGCAGACGCGCGAATACTCCGCCCGGCTGGTCTTTCTCTGCGCGTCGACGCTCAACACCGCTCGCGTCCTGCTCAACTCCACGTCGCCCCGCTTCCCGAACGGGCTCGCCAACTCGAGCGGCGTGCTCGGCCGCTACCTGATGGACCATCACTTCCAGGCGGGCGCGATCGGGGTCATCGAAGGCCTGCTGGACCGCTACTACCAGGGCAACCGTCCCAACGGCATGTACATCCCCCGCTTCCGCAACCTCGCTGATGACGCCTCGCGCCGCGGCGACTACGTGCGCGGCTTCGGCTACCAGGGGGGCGCGAGCCGCGAGGGGTGGACGCGTGGCGGCGGCCAGCCGGGCTTCGGCGTGGAGCTCAAGCGCAAGCTGCGCGACCCCGGTCGCTGGACGATCGGCATCACGGGGTTCGGCGAGTGCCTGCCGCGCGCCGACAACTACGTGGACCTCGCCGACCAGAAGGACGACTTCGGCATCCCGCTCCTGCGCATCCACTGCACGTGGGGAGAGAACGAGCTGGCGATGCGCAAGGACATGGCGGCGGCGGCGGCGGAGATGCTCGAGGCGGCGGGCTGCAAGGAGGTCCGGGCGTACGACAGCTACCGGGCAGGCGCGTTCGGCGCCGAGCCGGGGCTCGCGATCCACGAGATGGGCACGGCGCGCATGGGGCGCGACCCGAAGACGTCGGTGCTCAACGCCAACAACCAGGCGCACGACGTGCCCAACCTGTTCGTGACCGACGGCGCGTGCATGGCGTCGTCGGCGTGTCAGAACCCGTCGATCACCTACATGGCGCTCACGGCGCGCGCCTGCGACTACGCGGTGGCGGAGCTGAACCGCGGCAACCTGTGACGCGGGCGTTGCTCGTCACTGTGCACGTCGTACCTCCGCCACCACCCCCGGGTACGAGCGCAGCAGCTCGGCCCCCCGAGCGTCGTCCAGCACCGTGAGCGCGGTCGCGAGGCCGTCGGCGGTGACGCCGTCCTCGGCCACGACCGTGGCCTGGCGGCGGCTCGTCAGGCCGAGTCCGGTGCGCGGGTCCACGACGTGCGAGTACCGCACTCCGTCCACGATCACGAACTGCTCGGTGTCGCCGGACACGGCGAGTCCCGCGTGCGCCAGCGCCCCGGCGCGGGCGCGCACCGCCTGGCCCCCGTCCCCCCCCACGTCCACCCGCCAGCCGGGGAGGCCGGGCGGGGCATCCCCGGCAACGATGTCGCCCCCCGCCTGGAGGAGCGCCCGGGTCACGCCGTGGCGCCGCAGCTCCGCCAGCGCCTGGTCGAGGATGTACCCCTTGGCGATGCCGCCCAGGTCGATCCGCATGCCCGAGGTGGCGAGCCGGACCGTACGGGTTGCCGAGTCGGCACGGACCTTGCGCCACCCCACGCGGCGGGCGGCGGCGGAGAGCTCC
>DASPXO010000230.1:0-22628 GCA_035637235.1 Gemmatimonadales bacterium
GAGCTCGGGCTCCCCGAAGCGATCGTCGGCCGGCATCCGTTCCCGGGGCCGGGCCTCGCGGTCCGCGTGATCGGGCCGGTCACCGCGCAGCGGCTCGACCTGCTGCGCAGCGTGGACGCCATCTACCTCGACGAGATCCGCGCCGCCGGCCTGTACGACCGCATCTGGCAGGCGTTCGCGGTGCTGTTGCCGATCAAGTCGGTGGGGGTGATGGGGGACGGGCGCACCTACGACCACGTGGTCGCCCTGCGTGCCGTGACGAGCCGCGACGGGATGACCGCGGACTGGTTCCCGTTCCCGCACGAGGTGCTCGCCCGGATCAGCGGGCGGATCATCAACGAGGTGCGGGGAGTGAATCGGGTGGTGTATGATGTCAGCTCCAAGCCGCCGGCGACGATTGAGTGGGAGTGACGCTGATCCGGTCGCACGTCCCACGTCACACGTCACACGAACGTTCCACGTCACCCGTCACACGTCACACGAAGGGCCTCCTGGCCGGTCTCATTCGCGAAAATCCGGTCCGCCTCGCGTGAAAGGGATGGCGGCCTCAACGCCACACGTGGCTATGCTTGTTCGGTGGGGGATTTCCGGAAGCTGCGGGTGTGGCAAGAAGCGGAGCGGTTCGCTCTCTTGTCGCGCAAGGCGATCCGCGCACTACCGGCGGACGAGCGGTTTGCGCTGGGGGCGCAGTGGCGCCGTGCGGCCTACAGCGTCCCGCTGAACCTTGCTGAAGGTGCGAGCCGCGTGGGCGACGGGAACTTTCGTCGCCACGTGGATATCGCCAAAGGCTCCCTCGATGAACTCGAGGCCATTCTCGACCTCGTTGAGACGCTCGGTTGCGTCGCGCCCCAGGACCTCCAGGAACTGCGCACGGCACGGGCGAACTGCGCCAGAATGGTCACCGGCCTACTTCGAAAGCCGCGCTAGCGAGCGCACCCCGTGTGACGTGCAACGTGTGACGTGTGACGCCTTCAGATGTTCTTCTCCTCCAGCAACGCCAGAAACTCCTGCGGCGTCCCGAGCTTGGCCAGCCGCTCCGGCACGTCCGGCTCCTTGGCGAACTGCGCGATCTTGCCGAGGACGGGGAGATACTGGTTGGAGACCTCGAGCGGCGGGGCGACGATCAGAAAGAAGTAATGGACGGGCCTCCCGTCGATGGCGGTGAAGTCGATGCCCTCCAGCTTGCGCCCGAACGCGACCCGCAGCCGGCTCACCACGAGCGCGCGGCAGTGCGGGATGGCGATGTTCTGTCCGATCCCGGTCGAGCCGAGCGTCTCGCGGCGCTTGAGCATCTTGACGAGGTTCTGCTCGGCTTTGTCGTCGAGCTTGAGGAGGCCGACCAGCTCCTTCAAGACCTCGTCTTTGGTGGCGCCCTGCAGCTCCAGCTTGATGCCGTCTTCGGAAAAGAACTCGCGCAGGCGCACGTCGCTCGCTCCGGTCGGGACGGCCGCGTAACGTAATTGCTGGTTGCTCCTCGCGCAACGCGTCATTACGTTGTGCCAATGCAGTTTCCCTATCCGGTCGCGCACGAGCTCCCGCTCTTCCTGGCGCCGATGTCGGGCGTTTCGGAGTCCCCGTTCCGGCTGCTGTGTCGCCGCTTCGGGGCCGACGTGGTCGTGTCCGAGTTCATCTCGGCCACGGGCGTGGCGCGGGGGATCGCGCACCTGTTCGAAGACATGCGCTTCGAGCCGGCGGAGCGCCCGATCGGCATCCAACTGTACGGCGCCGACGCGGGGCTAATGGCGCGGGCCGCAGAGATGGTGACCGCGGTCTGCAAGCCCGACTTCATCGACATCAACTTCGGCTGCCCGGTGAAGAAGGTCGTGCGGAACAACGGCGGGTCGGGCTGCCTCAGGGACCTCGGGCTGGTCGAGAGCATCATCCGGGCGGTGCGCGGCGCCACCCATCTCCCGGTCACGGTCAAGATCCGGAGCGGCTGGGACGACACGCAGCGCGATCCGGTCGCCATCGCCGTGCGCTGCCGCGAGGCGGGTGCGCAGGCGCTCACCCTGCACGCCCGCAGCCGCACCCAGATGTTTTCGGGGAAGGCCGACTGGGATGAGATCGCCCGGGTAGTCGAGGCCTTGGACATTCCGGTCATCGGGAACGGCGACATCGCGACGCCGGAGGACATCGTGGTGATGCGGCGTCACACCGGATGCGCCGGGGTGATGATCGCCCGCGGGTCGTTCGGCAACCCCTGGATCTTCGCCCAGGGGCGGGATCTCCTCGCCGGGCGGCCGCAGCGGCCCGCCCCCACGTCGGAACAGCGTTTCGCCGTGGCTCTGGAGCACGCCCGGCTCGCGCTCGCCCTCCAGGGCGACACGCGCAAGACAGTGATCGAGTTCCGAAAGCACCTCGGCTGGTACACGCGGGGCGTGCCCGGCGCCGCCCAGCTGCGGGAGCAGCTGTTCCAGGTCGAGTCGATGCGGCAGGCCGAGGCGATCTTCTCGACGTACCTCGCGGAGGCGGCCGTGGAGCGCGCCGCGTGACGCTCGAGGACCTGGGGCGGCTGATCGAGCGCCTGCCCTTCGCGACGATCGATCACCTCCGGCCTCTCACGCAGGGGCATCAGGAGGTGATTCTGTGTCAGGGCAAGACGGCCGAGCAGGTCAGCGGGATCGCCGAGCGGTTGGTCGCCGCCGGCGGCGGCTTCCTCGCGACGCGGGCGGAGCCGGCGCACCGCGCCGCGCTGGCCGACCGCTTCCCGCGGGCGGAAACGAACGACCTCGGCCGCACGGTGTACCTGCCGCCCGACCCGGCGCCCCAGCCGACGGGGCGGGGCACCGTCCTCGTGGTGACGGCGGGGACGAGCGATCTGCCGGTGGCGGAGGAGGCGGCCGTCACGGCGCGCGCGTTCCGGAACCGCGTCGAGCGGTTGAACGACGTCGGCGTCGCGGGGATCCACCGCATTCTCACGCAGACTGAGGCGCTGCGCAGCGCCGCGGTGATCATCGTGGTCGCGGGGATGGAGGGCGCGCTGCCCAGCGTGGTGGGCGGGCTCGTGTCCGTGCCGGTGATCGCCGTGCCGACGAGCGTGGGCTACGGCGCTTCGTTCGGCGGGATCGCCGCGCTGCTCGCCATGCTCAACTCGTGCGTCGCGGGGGTGACGGTCGTCAACATCGACAACGGCTTCGGCGCCGCCGCCGCCGCGAGCCGCATCAACCACTCATGAAACGGCCGGGGGCGTGGGCCGGGCGCGGGCTCGCCGTGCTCGGCCTCGCCGGCGTCGTGGCCGCCGTGCTGCAGGCGCACCTGTGGGCCCTGCTCGCGGCCGTCGGCGGCTTCCTCGGCGCCACGGGTCTCGCGCTCGCGCCGCTCGTCCGGATCTGGCTCGCGGAGCGGCCGGCCGTGCGTCCCTTGGACTTCGAGCACACCATCGATTTGCTGTGTCGCGCCCACGGCGCGAAGGCCGGCTGGGCGGTGGGCCTGGAGGAAGGCGACGTCGAGGCGGTAGGGGACGACTCCGTGAGCCGCGACACGCGCCACCGGGGCGCGGCGATCGTCCAGCTCGCCTCCGTGGACGGACGCGCCCACGTGTCCCGCGAGTCCGAAGGCACCTTTGTCGCCGTCGGTGACTTCCCGTTCGGCGCGGGACTCCTGCTCACCCAACCGGACGCCGCGCAGGAGCTCGTGGAGTCGGTGGCGGAAGAGCTGCGCCGCCTGGTGGCGGGGCTGCGGCTGGCGCACGAGCACGCATCGAGCGAACGGCCGGGACAGCTCGTGGCCAAGCGGCTCGCGGGTCTGGCAGCGGGTGCGAGGACGCTCGAGGGGATCGCCAAGGCGGGCGTCGAGCTGGCCCAGCAGCTCTCGCAGCGCGGCGCGGCGATCGTGCTGCAGGGGGTCGGTCCCCCCCGAGGGGGCGGCGGGGGAGGGAGCGGGGGCGGGCGACCAAGCCGGGGGAGCAGGGGGAGCGGGGTGTTCGGAAGCGCGCGGTTGGTGGCCGTGTCGACCGCCGCGGACGGCCGCCTCGCGGGGGTCGCGCTGCCGCCCGACGCGCCCGCGCTGCGCGCGGTCCAGTCGGGCGTTCCGGTCGTGACGCACCCCGGGGAGGACGTGTTCGGGATCGCGCTCTCCGACCGGCGGCGAGGCCGCGCCGGCACGGCTTACCCGGTGTTCGACGGTCTTTTCGTGATCGGCGCGCTGGTGCTCCTCGGACCCCCGATGGCCGCCGGGAGTCCGGTAGTGGACCAGATCCAGCGCCTCGTGGCCGAGCTCGGATCGCGTCTCGCGGCCGCGCGCGCCGTGCACGAGGCCGAGCAGCGGGCGGTCTCCGACCCGCTGACCGGGCTGCGCAACCGGCGTGAGTTCGAGCGGGCGCTCGGCCAACACGGCGAGGTCAAGGACAACTCGGTTGCCACGCTCATTTACGCCGACTTGGACCGCTTCAAGCGCCTGAACGACACGCTCGGGCACGCGGCCGGTGACGCCGCGCTGCGCCACATCGCGGGCATTCTGGAAACCTCCGTCCGCGACAAGGACCTCGTCGCGCGGATCGGGGGCGAGGAGTTCGCGATCTGGATGCCGCACGCCCCGATCGAGTCGGGACTCGAGGTGGCCGAGCGCATCCGCCACACCGTTGAGGACACGGTGTGGAACTGGAACGGCGAGACGTACCCGCTCACGCTGTCGTGCGGCGTAGCCGGCTACCCCGACACGGTGCGCGACGTCACGAATCTGCGGGGCGCCGCCGATGCCGCGCTGTACCGGGCGAAGGAAGCGGGCCGCAATCGGGTTGAAAAAGCCCTGCCCGCCGAGTAGGTTAGGACGGTTAGGTCGGGGGCGACAGGCTTCGACGGGTTTGGCAAGGGTATGGCTGCGTGCCCAGGTCGTCAGTCACCTGGTAAAACCACTGGCAAACTTCATAACTGCCAACTCTGAATTGGCAATGGCTGCGTAAGCTTAGGCTTCACGCACCTGCGTGAGTGGCAGCCCGCCTGAGGCGGCGCTCACGCATCGCAAAGTCGGGCTGGCGTGATCTGGGGCCCGAACGGGTCGCGCGAGAGTTGTCGAGGGCTCGTTGCCGCCGAGGCTGGCGAGGCGCCACGGTGGTGAGACTCAAAAAGCTTCGCCTACGCACGTAGTGGCGGTATCGGAGTCATTCTCGGACCGGGGTTCGATTCCCCGCGCCTCCATGAAACAGGCGGTCAGGCGGACGGGCGGTCAGGCGGACAGCAGTCACGGTCCGCCCGACCGCCTGACCGCCCGTCCGTGTGTGGAAGAGTCGGCGTATATTGGTGGCCCACTCTTCGTGCGGGAGGCGGGCATGAACGCGGTCCTCGATCTCGTGCGCGTGCTGTTCGAGCCGGCGGCGGTGTTCGAGCGGGTGCGGGAGAAGCCGCGGTTTCTGGCGCCGTTCGCCGCCCTCGCGCTGCTGATCGTCGTGATCAACATCGTGCAGCTGCCTTACACGAAAGCGGCGATGAGCGCGCAGTTCTCGCAGATGCCGAACATGACTCCCGAGATGACCCAGCGCGCGATGAGCTTCGCGTCGGTCGGCGTTGCCTTCGCCCCCGTCGTTTTCGCCCTGATTCTCGTCCTCAACGCCGGGGTTCTCTGGGTGTTGGTGTCCCTCGTCGGGGGAGATGCGAAGTTCAGGACGCTGCTGAGCGTCGCGACCTACGCCTCGATCTCCTTCGTCGTGCTCGCGGCGATCGGCCTCGTGGTGCTCGGCGTGCGCGGCGCGGAGACGATCGCGGCAATGGAGGACCTGCAGCCGGCGCTCGGGCTGGACCTGCTGGCCCCGGGCGCCAAGGGGTTCACGCTCGCGCTGCTGCGCGGCATCAATCCGTTCTCGTTGTACGGGGTGTTCCTGACGGCGACCGGCATCGCGGTCACCCACAAGACGGGAAAGGGCGGTGCCTACGCCGCGGCCGTCGTCCAGCTGCTCGTGACGCTGGTCGTGGCCGGCGCGCTCGCCGGCCTCCAGGGCGGCCGCTAGACTGTCGCCTTGGTCCGGTTGATCACGCCCGCCTCTTCCAGCGCCGCCTGGGCCGCGGCGAGCCGGGCGATGGGGACGCGGAAGGGAGAGCAGCTCACATAGTTCATGCCGGCGTGGTGGCAGAACTTGACGGATGACGGCTCCCCCCCGTGCTCGCCGCAGATGCCGATCTTCAGGTCATTCCGCGCGCCCCGGCCGAGGCGCACCGCGAGCTCGATCAGCTTGCCGACCCCCTCCTGGTCGAGGACCTGGAAGGGATCGTCCTGCAGGATGCCGCGCTCCACGTAGAACGGCAGGAATCGCCCCGCGTCGTCGCGCGACAGCCCGAACGTGGTCTGCGTGAGGTCGTTGGTGCCGAACGAGAAGAACTCGGCTTCTCTGGCGATCGCGTCCGCCGTGAGCGCGGCTCGCGGCAGCTCGATCATCGTGCCCACGGCATAGGGCACGGCCCGCCCCTGGGCGAGGAACACCTCCTGCGCCACACGCCGCACGATCTCGGCCTGCCGGCGCAGCTCCTCCACGTGCGCCACCAGCGGGATCATCACCTCGACCACCACCTTCTTCCCGCCGGCCACCACGCTGCAGGCGGCCTCGAATATGGCGCGCGCCTGCATCTCCGTGATCTCCGGGTAGGTGATGCCGAGCCGGCAGCCCCGGTGACCGAGCATCGGGTTCGCTTCCACCAGGGAGTCCACGAGTCGCTGGAGGTTCGCGGCGGAGAGCTTCATGACCTTGGCGAGCGCCGCCACCTCTTCACGGGTGTGCGGCAGGAACTCGTGCAGCGGCGGGTCGAGCAGCCGGATCGTGACCGGGTAGCCGGTCATCTCCTCGAAGATGCCCTCGAAGTCGGTGCGCTGCATCGGCAGCAGCTTCGCCAGGGCGCGGCGGCGGCCGGTCTCGTCCGGGGCCACGATCATCTCCCGCATCGCGGTGATGCGGTCGCCTTCGAAGAACATGTGCTCGGTGCGGCACAGGCCGATTCCCTCGGCGCCGAGCTCGCGGCCGCGCCGTGCGTCCTGCGGCGTGTCGGCGTTGGCGCGCACGCGCAGCCGGCGGCGGGCATCGGCCCAGCTCATCAGCTTCGCGTAGTGCGCGCCGGCCTTGGGCTCGACCAGCCGGGCCGCGCCGAGCAGCACCCGACCGGTCGTGCCGTCCACAGTGATGACCTGGCCGCGCTTCACCACCCGCCCGTTGGCGCGGAACCGGCCGGCAGCGGCGTCCACCTCGATGTCCTGCGCGCCCACTACGCACGTTTTGCCCATGCCGCGCGCCACGATGGCGGCGTGGCTCGTCATGCCGCCGCGCGCGGTGAGCACGGCGCGCGCGGCGACGATGCCGTGAAAGTCCTCCGGGCTCGTCTCGGGGCGCACCAAGATCACGTCGCGCCCCTGCTGCGCCAGCGCCGCGGCCTCGTCGGCCTCGAACACCGCCTCGCCCGTGGCCGCGCCGGGTGAGGCGGGGAGGCCCCTGGCCACGACCGTCACCGCCGCGCGTGGATCGACCATCGGATGGAAGATCTGGTTCAGGTCCTCGGGCGGGACGCGCTGCACCGCCTCGTCCTCCGTGATGAGACCTTCCTGAACCATCTCGACCGCGATGCGGACGGCGGCGAGGCCGGTGCGCTGGGCGCGGCGGGTCTGGAGCATGTAGAGCTGGCCGCGCTCGAACGTGAACTCGATGTCCTGCACGTCCGTGAAATGTCGCTCCAGCTTCGCCGCGATGCGCTCGAGCTCGCGGTACACCTTGGCGAGCTTGCCGCGCGTCATTTTGGCCAGCGGCTCGGGCGTGCGCGCGCCCGACACCACGTCCTCCCCTTGCGCGTTCGCCAGGAAGTCGCCGTTGAGGACGTTCTCTCCGGTGCGGGAGTCGCGCGTGAACGCGACGCCGGTGCCGGAGTCGTCGCCGAGGTTGCCGTACACCATGGCCACGACGTTCACCGCGGTGCCCATGTCGTCCGGGATGCCGTGGACCCGCCGGTAATCCACGGCGCGGCGCGTGTTCCAGCTCCGGAACACCGCTTCGATCGCGCCCCACAGTTGCGCCATCGCGTCGTCGGGGAAGGGGATCCCGCGCTTCGCCTGGATGATGGACTTGAACTCGTAGGTGAGGGCCTTAAGGTCGTCCGCCGGGAGGTCGATGTCGCGTTGCGCCTTGCGGCGCCGCTTGACCTCGCCGAGCACCTCCTCGAACGGGTCCTTCCCGAGGTCGAACACCACGTCCCCGTACATCTGCACGAAGCGGCGGTAGGAGTCGTAGGCGAACCGGGGGTTCTTCGACCCGGCGATGAGCCCCTGCACGGTCTCGTCGTTGAGGCCCAGGTTCAGGATGGTCTCCATCATGCCGGGCATCGACACGGCGGCCCCCGAGCGCACTGACACGAGCAGCGGGTTCGCCGGGTCGCCGAACTTCTTCTTCGTCTCCTGCTCGAGGTGCTTCAGGTGGCGATCGACCTCTTCGTGGAGGCCGTCGGGGAAGGTGCCGGTTTCGAGGTAGGCGAGACAGAGCTTGGCGGAGATCGTGAAGCCGGGGGGGACGGGCAGGCCGAGGTTCGCCATTTCCGCCAGCCCCGCGCCCTTGCCGCCGAGGATGTCCCGCATCGCGGCCGAGCCGTCGGCGCGCCCGCCGCCGAAGAAGTAGACCCAGCGCTCGAGCGACGGCACGGGGCGATCAGACCGCGATCGTGCGCAGGGGCGCGGCATGCCGCGCTCCCGCCAGGTCGTCTTCCGGGATGTCGGTGGGGTAGTGGCCCGAGAAGCAGGCGTGGCAGAACTCCCCCGGGTCGCCGCCCGCGGCCCGCAGCATCCCGTCGAGCGACAGGTAAGCGAGCGTGTCCACGCCCAGGTGCTCGCGGATCTGCTCGACGTCGTGGCTCGACGCGATCAGCTCGCCTTTCGTCGGGGTATCGATGCCGTAGTAGCAGGGCCCGGTGATCGGCGGGGACGCGACGCGGAAGTGGACCTCCCGGGCGCCCGCCTGCCGGATGAGCTGCACGAGCGCCCTGCTGGTCGTGCCGCGCACGATCGAGTCGTCGACCACGACCACCTTCTTCCCCTCCAGCACCTCGCGCACGGGGTTGAACTTGATCTTCACCTGCGCCGTCCGGCCGGGCTGGGCGGGGTGGATGAACGTGCGTCCGACGTAGTGATTGCGGATGAGCGCGTGCTCGAGCTTGATCCCGGCCACTTCGGAGAATCCCAGGGCCATCGCGTTCGACGAGTCCGGGACGGAGAACACGCAGTCCACGCCCGGTGCCGGGTGCTCGCGGGCGAGCGCCCGGCCGAGCGCGCGCCGCACCCGGTCCACCGAGCGGTGGAACACGGTGCTGTCCGGGCGCGAGAAGTACACCAGCTCGAACACGCAGCGGCGGGCCGGCTGCCGGAGCAGCGGGGGCAGCTCGTCCAGGTCTTCGCCGTGGATGCGGATGAACTCGCCCGGCTCGACCTCGCGCACCAGGGTCGCGCCGGTGATGTCCAGCGCGCACGTCTCCGAGGCCACGACCCAGCCGCGCCCCAGGCGCCCGATCACGAGCGGCCGGAAGCCGCGGGGATCGACGATGGCATACAGCGTCCGTCCGATCGTGATCACCAGCGAGTAGGCGCCCTCCACCCGCTCCACCGCGTCGAGCAGCTGGTCCTCGGGCTCGCGCGCCTCGGAGCGGGCGATCAGGTGCACCAGCACCTCGCTGTCCGAAGAGCTCTGGAAGATCGAGCCCTTGGTGACGAGGTCCGAGCGCAGCTGCACCGCGTTCGTGAGGTTGCCGTTGTGCGCGAGGGCGAGCGGCCCTTCGCGGTAGCGGGCGAGCATCGGCTGGGCGTTGGCGAGGGCCGACGTACCGGCCGTGGAATAGCGGGTGTGCCCGATGGCCACGTCCCCCGGGAGCTCGTTCAACACGCGCTCGCCGAACACGTCCGCCACCAGGCCCATCCCGCGGTGGGAGCGCGCCACGCCCGCCGCGTCCACGGCGACGACGCCCGCCGACTCCTGCCCGCGGTGCTGCAGGCTGTACAGCCCGAGGTAGGCCACGCGGACCGCGTCGGGAACACTTGTCACGCCGATGATGCCGCACATCCGTCAGTCTCCCATGCGACGGGGAATAGCCCCGAAATATACGTCCCGCAGCCGGCCGACGGGGTGCGCGATCACTGCCTCGCCCAGCCGGATGCGGAGCACCCCGCCGCGCTCGCCCACCGTGCCGGCGCGGTGCGCGGGGACGCCGAGCTCCTGCGCGAGCGCCACCACGGCGCCGGCCCGCTCGGGCTGGCAGGTGATCACCGCGCGGCCGTGCGACTCGCTGAACAGCACTTCCACAGCCGCAAGCCGCGAGCCGTAAGCCGTAAGATCGACTTCCAGGCCGAAGCCCGTCTCTTCGTACGGGCCGCGCATCGCGACTTCGGCGAGCGCGACGGCGAGACCGCCCTGGGAGCAGTCGTGCGCGGATCGCAGCAGGCCGCCCTCGGCCCCCGCGACGAGGAAGTCCACGAGGCGCCGCTCGGCGGCGAGGTCCACGCGCGGCGGCTCGCCGCCGACGAATCCGTGCAGCACCTCCCACAGCACCGACGCGCCCAGCTCGGCGCGGGTCGAGCCCAGGACGAACACCACGTCGCCGCTGGCGCGCGCGTGACTCGGCACCGCGCGGTCGGCGCGGGTGAGCAGCCCGATCATGCCCACGACCGGGGTCGGGTCCACCGCTCCTCCAGGGCTCTCGTTGTAGAAGGAGACGTTCCCGCCGGTCACCGGCGTGTCGAGCGCCCGGCAGGCCTCGGCGATCCCGCGGCAGGCTTCGCGGAACTGATGAAACACCTCGGGCCGCTCCGGGCTGCCGAAATTCAGACAATTCGTGATGCCGAGGGGGCGCGCGCCCGCGCAGGCGACGTTCCGCGCAGCCTCCGCGACGGCGGCCTTGCCGCCCTCGTAGGGATCGAGGAGCGCGTATCGGGAATTGCAGTCGGTCTTTACCGCCAGCCCGAATTCCACATCCGGCAACCGAATCACCCCCGCGTCTCCTCCGGGGGGAATCACCGTGCTGGCCCGCACCGTGGAGTCGTATTGCTCGTAGACCCAGCGCGGCGACGCGACCGCAGGATGGTCGAGGAGGCGGAGCAGGGCTTGGTCAGGTGCTGGGTGCCGGGTGTCAGGTGTTGGGTGTGACGCGCGGCGCCGGGCGATCTCCGGGTCTGCGGCGGCCTCAGGGTGATACACGGGGCAATCGTCGATCAGGCGCCGGCCCGGAATCTCGACCACCACCTGCTCCCCCCACTTCGCACGGTACAGGCCGTCGTCCGTCACGCGACCGATCACCGTCGCGGTGAGCTCCCATTTTTCGGCGATCGCCTGCACGTCCTTCACGCGGTCGGCCGTGGCGACCACGAGCATGCGCTCCTGGGACTCCGAGAGCAGGATTTCGTAGGGCGTCATCCCCGGCTCGCGGGTCGGCACGAGCGACAGATCGATCTCGACGCCGACGCCGCCCTTCGCGGCCATTTCCGCCGAGGACGACGTGAGGCCGGCGGCGCCCATGTCCTGGATCGCCGCGATGTGCCCGGACGCGATGAGCTCGAGGGTCGCCTCGAGCAGCAGCTTCTCGGTGAACGGATCGCCCACCTGCACCTGCGGGCGTCGCCGCTCGCTCTCGTGCGTCAGCTCCTCCGACGCGAACGAGGCGCCATGGATGCCGTCGCGGCCGGTGCGCGACCCGAGGACCAGCAGCAGGTTGCCGACACCGTGCGCCGCCGCCCCGATGAGATCCCGCTCCCTGAGCAGCCCGACGCACATCGCGTTCACGAGCGGGTTACCGCCGTAACTCGGCCCGAAGTCCACCTCACCGCCCAGCGTGGGGACCCCGACGCAGTTGCCATAGTCGCCGACCCCGCGCACCACGCCCGCGAAGAGATAGCGGTTGCGGGCCTGATCGAGCGGCCCCAAGCGGAGGCTGTTGAGGAGCGCCACGGGGCGCGCGCCCATCGTGAACACATCGCGCAGGATCCCGCCGACGCCGGTCGCGGCGCCCTGATACGGCTCCACCGCCGACGGGTGATTGTGCGACTCGATCTTGAAGGCCACCGCCCAGCCGTCGGGGAGCCGCAGCACCCCGGCGTTTTCGCCCGGGCCTTGCACGACCTGCGGCCCGGTCGTCGGGAAGGTCTCGAGGACCGGCTTGGAGTGCTTGTACGAGCAGTGCTCGCTCCACAGGGCGGAGAACACGCCGAGCTCGGCGAACGTGGGCGCGCGGCCCAGCATCGCTTCGATCCGCCCGTACTCCTCGTCGGTGAGATTGTGCTCGTGGACCAGCTGCGGCGTGATCGGCGGGTCGCCCGGGAACGGGGTCGGGGGGCCCCGGTCCGGGGGGGCCGGGGGGGCCGCCCGCGTCACGCGTCGGACCCCGGGGAGCCGGAGACGCCCCGCATCACGGAGCGGAACGCCCGGGCGATGATGTTCGGCTCGGGGTGCGCCACCATGCTCTCGGCCTCGCCCGCGTCGAACCAGATGCCGTGGCAGTGCGTGCACTGATCGATCTGTACGCCGTGCCAGTCGCCCGTGATCAGGTCGTAGCCGCACTTGGGGCACTTCATGTGGTGCGACCTGCGCTCGGCGTCGGTCGCCGCGCGCTCGGCGGCCTGGCGCTGCTGCCGCAGCAGCTCGGCCTCCCGCCGCGCGAAGTACTCCTCCTCGTTCTTGCTCGGCTTGTCGGGCATGGGCTTCAGGGCGTTGACGGTCGCTTGATGGTCAGCGTGTCGCCGCCCAGATTGGGCACGGGCACCGTCCCCGGCGGCGACGAGGACTGGCCGCTGTAGCCGTGGCCCGGCCACCGCAACACCGCGTCCACCACCTGCCCGTTTTGCAGCGTCACCACGTCCTCCGTGCCGCAGGTGTACTCGCAACCGTTTCGGAAGAAGAGGTACGTGAACTCGCCCTGTCGCCGCACCGCGACGGGTGCGCCCCACAGCGAGTAGACTTCCCGCTCGCCCATGCCGGGCGCGATCGTGCCGGTATCGGGGGAGTCGTAGGGCACGTCGCGGAACGCCTGAGGGCGCTCCGGGATCTGGCTTTCGGGCGGCCTCGCCCGCCGCGCCGCCGGTCGGGCCGTCGGCTCCGGAGGAGGCGCCGGCTCGGGCTCGCGCCTGGGGGGGGTGGGCGCCGTCCGGGCAGGCTCGGGTCGCTCGCCGGAGATCTTCTGCTTGATCTTCGCGATCTGTTCGTTGATCTGCTTACACCCTGAGGCGGCGATCGCCAACAGCGCGCACATCCACAGCGTGCTGCGTCGCATGTCGAGCCTCCATCGCGTGAAAGACACGGGCTCCATCCTGGCCGCCCAGGACCGGGGCGCAGCGGCGCTCCGGGTGCGGCATGATCCCCACGACGTTCCGGCCTTGGTTGCACACGCCGGCGATGCCGTTCGTCGAGCCGTTAGGGTTCTCGCGCACGTAGCGCCACACCACCTGCCCGTTCGCCTCCAGCTCGGCCGCGGCGCGCTGGTCGACCATGTAGCGACCGTCGCCGTGGGCGATCGGGATCTCGAGGATCTCGCCCTTCCCATACAGGCGCGTGAACGGCGTATCCGTCGCCTCGACCCGGACCCAGGCCGGCCGCGATAGGAAGCGGAGACGGACGTTGCGCATCAGCCCGCCCGGCAACAGTCCCGCCTCGCACAGGATCTGGAACCCGTTGCAGATGCCCAGCACCGGCCCGCCGGCGCGCGCGTGCTCGGCGACGGCGGTCATGACGGCCGACAACCGGGCGATCGCGCCGGAGCGCAGGTAGTCGCCGTAGCTGAAGCCTCCCGGGAGGATGACCACGTCGGCCCGCTGCAGATCGGTCTCGCGATGCCACACGTAGTAGGCGTCCGCGCCCGCGGCGCGTGCAGCCGCCAGCGTATCGGCGTCGCAGTTCGAGCCGGGGAACACGATCACCGCGACGCGCCGCATCAGGCGGCCTCCGCCACCAGGAGGTCGTAGTCCTCGGTCACCGGGTTCGCCAGCAGCCGCTCGCACATCGCGCGGGCGCGCTCCAGCGCCTCCTCGCGCGTCGTCGCCTTTACCTCGAGCACGAGGTGCTTGCCCACGCGCACCCGTTCCACGTCGGCGAAGCCGAGGGCGTGGAGGGCGCGCTCCACCGCCTGGCCCTGGGGGTCGAGCAGGGAGGCGCGCGGCATCACGCGGACCTCGACTCGGAACCCGCTCATGGGGCGCCTCCGCGCGGCGCGATGCCCCGCGGCCGCGGGCCGTACGCGTCGTCCACGGGCTCGCCTTCCGGGATCACGATGGGTCCCGCGATCTCGGCCTCCTCGTCGTCGGCCGAGTCCGCGAAGAAGCTCAGGATGGTCGCGCGCAACACGCCGTAGGCCACGTAGGTAATCCCCAGGGGGAAGAAGAACGCATCGTGCTCGAGGATTCCGAAAACGAAGATGAACAGGATGGTGGCGAGCCCCAGGAGCCCGTGCAGTGTGCGCAGGCCCGCCCGCGGGAGGGTCGCGTAGCGCACGTTGCTCACCATCAGGATGGTGAGGAGGATCATCAGAAGCTGGAGCGTGTGGTGCCGCGGCACGTACCGGGAGACCTGCTGCCACAACGCCGTCGTCGTGAACGCGTGGAACGTGGCGAGCGTCATCCCGGCGGCCGGCGACGGGAGCCCGACGAAATACTGCTTGGCCCGCCCCGCCTGGGTGATGTTGAAGCGCGCCAGCCGGATCGCCGCCGCCATCACGTAGAAGTAGCAGAAGATCCACTCCGCCGCACCGGCCGCCGCGAACTCCATCTGGTAGATGAGGAACGCCGGCGCCACGCCGAAGCTCACGATGTCCACCAGGCTGTCGAGCTCCGCGCCGAACCGGGTGCCGGTCTTGGAGAGCCGCGCGACGCGGCCGTCCAGCGCGTCCAGGATGCCGGCGAAGAAGACATACCAGCCGGCCCGGTAAAACTCCCCCCGCGACGCCAGCACCATCGACCAGATGCCGAAGAACAGATTGAACAGCGTGAACAGGCTCGGCACGACCACCACGACGCGCCGCATGCTGGGAGGGGGGAAGCGCCTCATGCCGCGCACTCCGCGAGCACCGTGGCCCCCGCCCGGACGCGCTCGCCCACGCGCACGCGGATGCCGGCGCACGCCGCGACGGGGACGAACACGTCCACCCGGGACCCGAACCGGATGATCCCCAGGCGGTCGCCCTGCGCGGCGTGGTCCCCCGGCTTCCCGTCCGTCACGATGCGCCGCGCGATGAGCCCGGCGATCTGCCGCACGAGCAGCGGGCCGCGCGCCGTGCGCAGTCCCACGGACGCCTGCTCGTTGTCGAGGCTGGCCTTGTCCGAGGCCGCGTGCAGGAACTTCCCCTTGTGGTGGCGCACCAGTTCGATGGTGCCGGTCGCCGGATAGCGGTTCACATGCACGTCGAACACGCTCATGAAGATCGAGATCCGGGTCGCCCGGCTCCTCAGATACATCGGCTCCTCGACTTCGGCGACGTCCACGATCTTGCCGTCCGCCGGAGCGATGACGAACTGCTCGCCCCGGGGCCCCGTCCGCACCGGGTCGCGGAAGAACACGACCAGCCACGCCGCTGCGAGCACCAGCACCACCTCGACGGCCCACACGCCGCGGCCCCACGCCCCGGCTCCCCACGCTCCCAGCACCACGAGCGCCCACCCGGGCAGGATGAAGGGCCAGCCTTCGGGGGCCACTCTCACCGCACCTCCCCACCCCAAGTGCGGATTGCGGATTGGCGATTGCGGATTCGACGCAGGTCCTTCCAATCCGCAATCCGCAATCCGCAATCCGCACTGCCGATGCGCTTCACCCGGTCTCCAGGTCCGTTCCGGTGATTCGCCGGTACGCCTCGACATACCGCTCGCTCGTCGCCTGCACGACGTCGGGCGGCAGGGGCGGGGGCGGCGGCTCGCCGTTCCAGCCGCCCTGCCGCTTCAGACTCGCGAGGTAGTCGCGCAGCGGCTGCTTGTCGAAGCTCGGCTGGCTCTTGCCCGGCTGGTAGCGGTCGGCGGGCCAGAAGCGTGAGGAGTCGGGTGTGAGGATCTCGTCGATCACGAGCAGCTGTCCGTTCGGCGCGGTGCCGAACTCGAACTTGGTGTCGGCGATGATGATGCCCCGCGCCAGCGCGTGGCTCCGGCCCGCCTCGTACAGCGCCAGGCTTGCCTGCTTGAGCTGCTCCGCGAGCGACCGGCCGAGGGCCGTCACGACGTGCGCGAGCGTGACGTTCTGGTCGTGCCCCACCTCGGCCTTGGTGGCGGGCGAGAAGATCGGCGGATCGAGGCGCGCGCTTTCGACCAGGCCGGCGGGCAGCGGCTCGCCGGCGAGCGTGCCCGACTGCGTGTACTCCGCCCACGCGGAGCCGGTGATGTAGCCGCGCACGACGCACTCGAACGGCACCGGCGCCGTCCGGCGCACCAGCATGGCCCGCCCCGCCAGGGCCGGGCTGAATGGCTCGAGCGATGGAGCGCGCGTGACGATGTCGGCGACGTCCGCCGAGAGAAACTGGCTCGGCATGACCTGCGTGAGCCGCCGGAACCAGAAGGCGCTGAGCTGCGTGAGCACGGCGCCCTTGCGGGCCACGGGCTCCTTCATCACCACGTCGAACGCGCTGACGCGGTCGCTCGCGACCAGGAGCAGGGTGTCCGGGTCCACCTCGTACACCTCGCGCACCTTGCCGCGCCGCACCAGCGGGAGCGGCAGCCGGCTCGCGAGGAGCGGCGCGGTCATACCCTGACTTCCGCGCCGGGGGCGACCGGTGTGGGCGCGACGGCTTCAATGCGTTGCAGCACCGGGGGCACAACCTGCTCGAGGAAGTGGTCCACCTGGGCGGGCGCCCGGCCAACGTGGGCCGCGGGGTCCAGCTCGGCGGGGCGCACGGCGACGTGGAGCGCCTGGAACGCCGGATCGCGGGCGAGCCGGTCCAGCAGGTCGTTCTCACCGCCCTGCTCGGCCGCCGCCTGGGCCACCCGGAGGCTGTGGGTCCGGATCACCTCGTGCAGCCGCTGGCGGTCGCCGCCCGCCTTGACGCCTCGCATCAACAGGCGCTCGGTGAGGAGGAAGGGCAGGTGCGCCGCCACGTGCCGGGCGATCACCGCCTCGCGCACCTCGAGTCCCGCAGCCACGTTCGTCGCGAGCACGAGGATCGCGTCGGCGGCGAGGAACGCCTCCGGGATGACCAGCCGGCGGTTCGCGCTGTCGTCGAGCGTGCGCTCGAGCCACTGCGCGGCCGCGGTGTGCCACGCGTTGCCCTCGAGCTCGATCACGAACCGCGCGAGACCCGTGATCCGCTCGGCGCGCATCGGGTTGCGCTTGTAGGCCATGGCGGACGAACCCACCTGCTCGCTCTCGAACGGCTCGAGCACCTCGCCCTCGTGCTGCAGCAGGCGGACATCGGTCGCGAACTTTGCGGCGGACGCCGCGATCCCGGACAGCGCCGCGAGCACCTGCGCGTCGAGCTTCCGGGTGTACGTCTGGCCCGTCACCGGGAACACGTTCGTGAAGCCCATTTTGCGGGACAGGCGGGCGTCGAGCTCGCGCACCTTGGACTCGTCGCCCTCGAACAGGTCCAGGAAGCTCGCCTGCGTGCCGGTCGCGCCCTTCACGCCGCGGAACTGCAGCGACTCGACGCGGTGGAGCAGCTCCTCCGCGTCGAGCGCGAAGTCCTGCATCCACAGCGTCACGCGCTTGCCGACGGTGGTGAGCTGCGCCGGCTGGAAGTGGGTGTAGGCGACGCAGGGGAGAGCCCGGTAGCGCCGCGCGAGCTTGGACAGCGCGACCAGCACCGCCGCGATCCGGCCCAGCAAGAGCTGCAGCCCCTCGCGCATCAGGATCAGGTCGGCGTTGTCCGTGACGAAGGCGCTCGTGGCGCCGAGATGGATGAACGGTCGCGCCGCCGGGGCCTGCTCGCCCAGGTGATGGATGTGGGCCATCACGTCGTGGCGCAGCCGCTTCTCGTGCTCCCCCGCGCGCTCCAGATCCGCGTCGTCCAGGTGGATGCGCACCTCCTCCAGCGCCCGCGCGGGGATATCCATGCCGAGCTCCCGCTCGACCTCCAGCAGGGCGAGCCAGAGGCGCCGCCACAGCCCGATGCGCCGGCGCTCTCCCCACAGCGCCTGCATCGCGGGCGAGGCGTACCGCTGGCCGAGCGGCGAGCTGTACGTCACACTTCGGCCCGCGCGCGCCCGGCCAGCTTGCCCCAGTCGGCGAGAAACTGCTCGAGCCCGCGGTCGGTGAGCGGGTGCAGCAACAGCTTCTTGAGAACGTCCGGCGGCAGCGTCGCCACGTCGGCTCCGATCATCGCGGCCTCGACCACGTGCCGCGGATGCCGGATCGACGCCGCCAGGATCTCGGTTCGGATCTGGTAGTTGTCGAAGATCACCCGAGCCTCCCGGATCACGTCCATCCCTTCCTGGCCCACGTCGTCGATGCGCCCGATGAACGGGCTCACGTAGCCGGCGCCGGCCTTGGCCGCGATGAGGCACTGCACGCTCGAGAAGCACAGGGTCACGTTGGTCTTGATCCCGTCGCCTGCGAGCTGCCGCACCGCCACCATCCCGGCCTCGGTCATCGGGATCTTCACGACGACGTTGTCGGCGATCTTGGCGAGCTCGCGCCCTTCTTTCAGCATCCCGTCCGTGTCCACGGCGATCACCTCGGCCGACACCGGGCCCTCGACCAGCGAGCAGATCTCCTTCAGCACGTCCCGGGGGTCGAGGTCGCCCGCTTGCTTCGACAGGAGCGAGGGATTGGTCGTCACCCCGTCGATCAGGCCGGCCTGCGCCGCCCAGGTGATGTCTTTGAGACTCGCGGTATCGAGGAAAAACTTCATGGCTCAGGCCTCGGCGTAGAGGTCAGCGGGGTAGCGCACCGCCACCAGGTAGAGCCCCTGGGGCGGGGCGGGCGGGCTGGCCGCCTGGTTGTCGGTGGCGGCCAGCAAGCGGGGAAGGTCCGACAGGGGGCGCCGGCCCAGGGCGATGTCCACCATCGCGCCCACGAGAAAGCGCACCATGCGATGCAGGAACCGATCGGCCTCGATCGTGAAGGTGACCCCCGCGCCGTCAGTCCGCGGCGCCCACTCGGCGAGCACAACGCGGCTGCGGTAGTCGGACTTCACCTGCCCGGCCGCGGCGAGACCGCGGAAGTCGTGCTCCCCAAGCAGCGGCTCGGCGGCGCCCGCCAGCAGCGCCAGGTCGAGCGGCCGCGCCAGCGCCCATTCGTAGGGCCGCCGGAACGGGGAGTGGGCCGCGTCGTCCGTCCCGATCACATAGCGGTACTGCCGCGCCATGGCGCTGTTGCGCGCATCAAACCCGGGTTGCATCGGATGCACGCGATCGACCCATACGTCGCGCGGCAACAACGCGTTCAGCGCCCGGCGCAGCCCGACCAGGTCGCCCGCCCAGCGCTCGCTCGCGACGAACCCCACGCCTTGACCGAGCGCGTGCACGCCGGTATCCGTGCGGCCCGCCCCGGTCGCCGTCGTGCGCCGCCCCACGAGGCGCTCGAGCACGGCTTCCACCTCCGCCTGCACCGTGCGCCCAGCGCGCTGCCGCTGCCAGCCGACGAACCCGGCCCCGTCGTACTGCATCACGGCGAGGAGGGGCCGGCTCGTCACGGGCGAAAGATAGGGCGAAGCAGGGGGCCGATCAAGCCACGCAACCCGTTGTCGTGTTTGACAAAGCGCGATTTTTCGGGATACCTTTGCTCTCCCCGTTACGGCCCATGTCTGATCCCCGTCTGGCACCCGTGCCGCAGGCGATGCTGCTGCTCGCCCAGCGCCAAGACCTCGGCGAAGAGCTGGCCACCGCCGTGTTCGGCGCCGTGATGCGCGGGGAGACCTCGCCCGCGCAACTCGGCGCCCTGCTCCTGGGCTTGCGCGTGAAAGGAGAGACACCCGAGGAGGTCGCGGGTGCCGCGCGGGCCCTGCGGGACGTCATGCTCCGTGTCGAAGCCGAGGATGCGCATCTCGTGGACACCTGCGGCACGGGCGGCGGTCGCGTGACGACGTTCAACATCTCCACGGCGGCGGCCTTCGTCGCCGCCGGTGCGGGGGCCGCCGTCGCCAAGCACGGCAACCGCTCCTTCACCTCGCAGTGCGGCTCGGCGGACGTGCTCGAGGCTCTGGGAATCTCGATCGAGCTGGACGCCGCCGGGGCGGCGCGAGTCCTCCGCGAAGCCCGCATGACGTTCCTGTTCGCGCCGACCTTTCACCCGGCGATGCGGCACGTCGGGTCGGTGCGCCGCGAGCTGGGCGTTCCGTCGGTCATGAATCTGCTGGGGCCGCTCGCGAACCCGGCGGGCGTCAAGCGACAGGTGGTCGGCGTTGCAGACGGCGATCGCGCCCCGCTGATGGCGGAGGCGTTGATCCGTCTCGGCGCCGAGCATGCCCTGGTCGTGCACGCGCGCGTCGGGATGGACGAGATCGCGCCGGTCGGCATCACGGATGTCTGGGAGGTCCAGGACGGCACGCTGACGACGTGGGAGCTCGATCCGGCGGTTTACGGGCTGGCGGTCCGGGACGGCTCGGCGCTCGAGGGCGGTGCACCGGCCGAGAACGCGGCGCGGGTGGAGCGGATCCTCGGGAACGACGGAGCCGATGAGTCCGGCCGCGCCGCCGTCCTGCTGAATGCCGGGGCGGCGATCTACGTCGCCGGGCTCAGTCCTACGTACTGTGACGGCGTCCAGCGGGCGCAAGCAGCGGTCACTGCGGGCCGGGCCGGGGAAGTGTTGGAGCGGCTGCGCCGGGCGAGTCCTAGTACTTCCGGATGACGCCCACCACGACGCCCTGTACGACGATGTCGCGCTCGTTCACGCGCAGCGGGCTCATGGCGGGGTTCGCGGGCTCGAGCCTGATCCAGCCGCCCGGCTCGCGATAAAACTTCTTGACCGTGGCGTTGGCGCCGTGCACCAGCGCCACGACGGTCTGGCCGATGTCGGCCTGGTTGCGCTCGTGCACCACGATGTAGTCGCCGTCCTTGATGTGCTCGTCGATCATGGACTGCCCGCGGACCTTGAGCACGTAGCTTCGGCCGCGGCGCGGGATCAGCTCGTCGGGAACGGCCAACGTGTCGTCGCCGCTCAGCGCTTCGATCGGCTCGCCGGCCGCGACGAGGCCCAACAGCGGCAGCTCGGTCGCTCCCGTCTGACCCTGCGGTGCCACGATTTCGATGGCGCGGCTCTCGTTGTGCGCGCGCCGGATGTACCCCTTGCGCTCCAGGTTGGTGAGATGCTCGTGGACCGTGGCCAGGGACTGAAAGCCGAACTGCCGGGCGATCTCCTCGAAGCTCGGGGCGTAGCCCTTCGCGTCGATATGGCCGGAGATGAAGTCCAGGATCTCGCGCTGACGGCGGGTGAGCGTCACGGTCCTTCTCCCGAATATATCCCGAAGCCAATCTACCCGAAAATCGACCGAATGCAAGGATGACGCCGACCTCTCTCGACGCCATCTTGGCTGACGCGCGCGCGCGCATCGCTACCCTGCGGCTGCGGGCTCCGGAGCTCGAGCGCGCGGCGGCTGGGGTTCCCACTCCACGGCCCTGGGCACCGGCGGTCGCCGGCACGGCGGTCGGCGTGATGGCCGAGGTCAAGCGCCGGTCGCCGTCGGCTGGGGCGATCCGGGAGGATCTGGATCCGGTGCGGCACGCGCAGGCCTACGAGCGCGGCGGCGCCGTCGCGATCTCGGTCCTCACCGACGGGCCGCACTTCGGGGGCTCGCTCGAGGACCTGGCGCGCGTGGCGCGGGCCGTGTCGGTGCCGGTGCTGCGGAAGGACTTCATCCTCGACGAGCTCCAGCTGCTCGAGGCGCGGGCGGCCGGGGCGAGCGCCGTGCTGCTGATCGTGCGGGCGCTCGCGGCGGACCGGCTCACGGCGCTCGCGCGCGCGGCGCGCCGGCACGAGCTGGGCGTGCTGGTGGAGGTACACTCTGAGGCCGAGCTCGACCACGCGCTCGCGGTCGAGCCCACGGCGATCGGCGTGAACAGCCGGGACCTCGCGACGTTCGGGGTGGATCTCGCGCTCGCCGAGCGGCTGGTGGCGCGCGTGCCGGCGGGCGTTCCCGCGATCGCGGAGAGCGGCATCGAGGGCCGCCGGGACGTCGAGCGCATGGCGGCGGCGGGCGCGGACCTCGTGCTCGTGGGCGCCTCGGTCGCGCGCGCCGGCGATCCGGCGGCGGCGGTGCGGGCGTTGACGGGCGTGCGGAGGCAGGGGAGGGAATGACAGAATTGCGGATTGGGGATTGCGGATTGCGGAATTGCAGGGGTAGTTCGTTCCCGGCGGTCGGCCACGGTCCAGGACGACCGCCCCGTCGAATCCGCAATCCGCAATCCGCAGTCCGCAATCGAGGATTCACATGACCGCCCCCGCGATGCCTGGTCGGTTCGGTCCGTACGGCGGCCGCTACGTTCCCGAGACGCTGATGGCGGCGCTCGACGAGCTGGCGCGCGTCTACGAGGAGGCGAGGGGTGACCCCCGGTTCTGGGCGGAGCTCGACGGGTTGCTGCGCGACTACGTCGGCCGGCCGACGCCCGTCACCGAGGCGCCGCGGATCGCGGCGCGGCTGGGCGACGGCATTCTCGTGCTGCTCAAACGGGAGGACCTGAATCACACCGGCGCGCACAAGATCAACAACACCCTGGGCCAGGCGCTGCTGGCGCGGCGCATGGGCAAGCCGCGCATCATCGCGGAGACCGGGGCGGGCCAGCACGGCGTCGCC
>DASPXO010000231.1:0-24152 GCA_035637235.1 Gemmatimonadales bacterium
TCTATTCCCGAGTAGCTCAGCTGGTAGAGCAGCCGGCTGTTAACCGGCGGGTCGCAGGTTCGAGTCCTGCCTCGGGAGCTCGCCGCACGTCCCTCCGATGAGTTAACCCCACGCTGCCTGGCATTCTGCGCCCTCTGCGGCGGCGACACTGATACGCGCGACCACGTGCCGTCAAAGATCTTCCTCGACGACCCTATCCCGCAGCAGGCCGCGGTGGTGCGCGCCTGCGCGGCGTGCAACAACGGGCTCTCCGCCCACGAGGAGTACCTCGCCTGCACCATCGACGTCGCCCTCGCCGGGACGACGGAGCCGGGTGCGCTTCGACGCAAGGTCCGGGGAATCCTGGAGCACAGCCCCGGCGCTCGCCAGACACTTCGCACAGTCGCTCACCGGAGCCGGGGACACCCGCCAGCTGTCGATCGCGCGGAGCGCGTTGCTGCGGTCCTCGTGAAGCTCGCCAAGGGCCACGCGCTCTACGAGCTTCACGAACCTCAGTACCTGCCGCCGACGAGCGTCCACTTCACAGGGTTGCACACGTTCTCGCCAGCACAACTGGAGAAGTTTGAAGCTCCGGCTGTTGCTGCGATATGGCCGGAGGTTGGGAGCCGAGCGATGCAGCGGCTCGCAGAGGAAGGAAGCGCCGGGTGGGTCGTAGTCCAGCCGGGACGCTATCGCTTCCTTGCTCAGACTGGTGGCCCTGTCCTGGTGCGCATGGTGCTCAGTGAGTACTTGGCCGCCGAGGTCACGTGGGACCCCTAGCGAGGGTTGACGCGTCGAGACGGAACCGAAATCGTGGATTCACTCATCGCAATGGAGGCGAGCGCAACCTGAACCGCATCTACAATGAAGAACAAGCGCCGCCGCGGTCGCTGAGAACGATGAGCGTCTAACGACGCCCCGTCAAGCGATACTGCGCCGGAGTGACACCGGTGTGGCGCCGGAACACGCGCGTGAAATGGCTCTGGTCGGCAAATCCGGCGGCGAGCGCGATCTCCACGATGGAGTGACTGGTCCCGGCGAGCCGCGCCGCGGCCCATTCCACCCGCAGCCGTCGCACATAGCGCCCGATCGCGTCGCCGAACCAAGCGCGAAACGCACGCGCCAGATAATCGGGGTGCACCCCCGCATCCCTCGCGAGCTCGGCGACACTCGGCGGATCGAGGAAGCGGTCGTGCAGACATGAGCGCGCCCGCGCCAGCCAGCGCGGCGCCAGGGCTCCCCGCCGCAGAGCGCGGTCCTCGCGAAAGGCGAGCGCGATCATCTCGAGCACCAATCCCTCCACCGCGAGGGGCGTCACGCCGTCCGGCGCCTTCAACTCCCGGGCCACCCGCCACGCCAGCGCCGCTCCAGGGCTGCGCTGGGCGTACCGCACCATGTCGAACAGCTCCGCGCACGGGCCCAATCGATCCACGGCTCCGGGCTCCGGCTGTATCGCCACGACGCGAGCGCCGGCCCCGCCGACTGCGTTGCTGTGCCGCTCCTCCACCGGCTCAGCCACGATGCTCCCCGGATCGCAGGCATAGGTGCGGTGGGTGATGCCGAGATCGAAGGAACCTTCCAACATCACGGCCAGCGAGGCCCGATCGTGCACGTGCGGGCTGAGCCAGGCGTCTGGCGCGAAACACATCTCGCTGACCGCGAAGCCGCCCACCGCCAGGCTTTTCGCGCCCGCGCTCCCCATTGTGATCGGAACCGCCATACGACGCGTCACAAGTCCTAACATACCCCAAATACAGGCAACCCGGCGTCCACGCGCTGCGAACCGGGTTGACTGCACGGATCAGGTTGTAACACGCTCCCTGACCCAAGGATCGACACTAGGGCCGGACGCTGATGTTTCCTCTTGTCACCGGCCAGGTTCGGGCGTTGTCGGCGGGCCAGAGACGCGCGGCGCAGTACTCCGGTGACGTCTCGATACCGGCAGCGCCCTTGAAGCCGATGAACGAAGTACGGTCTTCGCTCGCGCCGGCACCCTCCCCGCTATCCAACACTCGGAACCAGACGTCGTCACCGACCTCGTGGATGTCGGTCTGCAAGTCGGGATCGGTGGAGGAATTGCGGGTGACGACGGCGCCGATCCACGCGTGATGATTGACCGGATCCACAGCCACACAAATCACCTCTCCCGCGACGTCCACCGTGAGCCCATCACCTTCGTCGGCGAAGACGTGAAACCGCCCGACGGCCTTGCCCCCCCGGGCGTCTCGGCGGCGGTGAAGGCGAATTGTACGGCGAGACCGCCGACGTCATAATAGCCGCCGCCCGTGGCACCGAAGCCCGCGGGAGCATCGACGGTCAGGGCCGGACCATCACTGACACCCACGAGCGCGGGACTGAGCGAGTCCACGTTACGGCACGCGGCAAAACCAAGGCAGGCGACAGTCAGCCACAACGGACGAAGCAGGGGCATCGGAATCCTCCTGGACGGTCAAGCCTACAGGGTCCCGCCTCGGCCGTCTTGCACGGCAGCGATGCGAATGGAACAGGAGCGATCTTTGCCTTACGCCGGCGCTTTCACGAGGAAGTCGGACGCATCGTCGATCAGCTGAGGCGGCCCATTCGGCGCCGTCAGGGAGACAATCACAGAGGAAGGAACATCCGGAAAGTGTTACCAATCACCTGAGCGCGAACTGTTATCTATCACTTGGACCGTTCACGGCAGGTCCTCACGTTGGACTGTCCCCCCTGGCTGAGAGGCCGCGGGAGCGCTGCACCGGGATATCCCTGAACGGAAGGTCGCACTGACGGACCGGCGTCACCGAACGCCGACTGCCTTCAGAATTCTCCCCACGGGAGCGTGCTGGGTTCGGTTTGCAAGCCCCGCGCTTACCGAGAACCTACGTCGCTACGAAGGCTTTTGGCGCGCTCACTGCTCCAACGTGTCCGAAGACTGACAGGAGTCACGCCAAACTCTGCCCTGAAGGCACTTGTGAAATGACTATGTGAGCAAAAGCCGAGATCGAACGCGATACGGCTCAAATCTGCCGGGGGGATCGAACGATCGAACCGCTCCAGGGCGTGGAGCAGGCGCAGGCGGTTCACGTACCGATGTATCGGGAACCCCGTTGACTCCCGAAAGACGCGGAGCAGGTGGTACGGGGAGTATCCCGTTTCGGCACTGAATACTTCCAGAGACAAGCGTTCCGTGAAGCGGGACGAAGCGATCTCTTTGACCCTTGAAACCACCTGGCTTCGCGCGGAATGGCTCAACCGGGACCTGCTCGGAACGCACCGCGCCTGAATCTGCAGGGCAACAGAAACCAAACCCAGGAGGCGGGCACCGGTTTCCAAATCATCTCCTGCTTCAGCGGCGATGGCGGCATCGCGAACGGCGAGCATGGCTGAGCTGCCGACGTACCCATGCGCGATGCCGAAGAATTCACCGCGGGGAACAGGGTTCTGGACTTGCATCGCGGCGAGCACCTCGTTTGCGAACTCCTCAGAGACCGTCACCACAGTGCAGCGGTCGCCGGAACACGCAGGGTGGCTGACGGCATAGCCTTGATCCTGATTGAAGAAGAGTACGGCACCGGCATCCGCGACTATGCACTCGGCACCTTGATGTTTTCGAAAGATCCCTCTCCGGACAAAGACGATAGCGTGGCGATCGGTGGCCTCTTCTGGTCCAAGTCCGCTGTGGCTCGGAATGCAGGTCCAGTCACATAGAGTGGCTCCCTGTCCTCTGTGCAGTACGCGATACCGTACGCCCGGGACCATCGTTTCGCGTTGCATCGTCCTCTATCTCGTCCCCCTATTTCTGGTTGAAGAGCAACTTCTTGATAGCGGTCGTTCTTACCAACCTGTACCATGCTCCTGCGGGTGAGTGTCAGTCGACCTGCTGTAGGATCGGCGGTTCACAGGCTCTCGTCAATCTCTTCATTTCCTCGGAGCGGTAGACATGATGAACGCGCTCGGTCGTCTCGTGACCATTGCTGGTGCAAGCGTATTGATTACCGCTGGATCGCTGCGCGCCCAGGACCGCGGCGGACCCGCTCGGCCCGATTCAGCCGCTCAACGCAAGGCGATCCTCGCCGATCGCGAGGCTATCTGGCGTGCCTGGTTCACGAATGATCGGCCACAGCTGGAATTGCTGCTTCCAGCGTCCGTGATCGCCATCAATAACGGCGACACCACCTGGCAAGATCGAAGCGCGGCTCTCGCCGGTGCGACGCAGTTCGCGCGGGACGGGGGCAAGCTGATCCGAGTGGCATTCCCGAGAACCGAGATCCAGGTATTCGGAGACGTGGCGATTCTATACTCGGTTTATGAACTCGAAATCGAACAATCTGGAAAACGCAGCTTCCAACGCGGTCGCGCGACGGAAGTCTTCATTCTGCGGGCGGGACGCTGGCGCAATGCAGGTTGGCATCTCGATTCGGGACGCTGAAGCCTGTTGCGGAGTGCCAAGGTCAGCTTTCGGTCGCTCACCGCCGCGCGATGGGGAGATCTCACGCGGCTCTTCGGGCCCCGCGGGGCATGTGGCGGATGCTGGTGCATGCTGTGGCGCCTTACACGGTCACAGTTTGAGCAGCAGAAAGGAATCGATAACAGACGTGCGTTGCAGCGTTTGGTGAGCCGAGGCAAGGAACCTGGGATTCTCGCTTATGTAGGCGATACGGTCGCAGGCTGGTGTGCGATCGCTCCTCGAAAGGAGTACGTCGCTCTGGAGCGGTCTCGAGTGATGCGTCGCCTCGATGCCACTGCCGTGTGGTCAGTGACGTGCTTCTACGTTTCACCACCCTTTCGGCGACGCCATCTGTCCGTCCAGTTACTTGAGGCTGCGGTGAGATTCGCGCGCCGGCGCGGAGCGAGAGTAGTGGAGGGTTATCCGATAATCACCAAGCGGACGGACTATCCGCCCGCCTTCGCCAGCATCGGTTTTGCCGGAACGTTCGCGCGCGCCGGTTTCCGAATCGTCGCGCAGCCCTCGCCGTCGCGACTGGTGATGCGGCAATTACGGGGGCGCTTGAGGCAGATGTGAATGTGAGTATTCCATCGGTAGGATCGCTCCCGTGCTGGGCCGGTCATTGGGGGACTTCATCGGGCAGGTCAAGTGCTTGTCCACTAGAACTGGGCGCGAGCCTAGTCACTTGTAGGGCGCAACGAAGCTGGGCACGTCGGGTTCCCCGGCGAACACACTGGCCGGCAGCCCGTCGCTCAGCGCCCAACGATGCAGCCAGCTGATGCCCGCCGGCCCCGTGTATCGGTCAACATGGCGATGATAGGCGGCGTGCGCCAACGCGCGCGCGAGCGAGATGAAGGCATAGCCGCGGCGCCGCATCATGGTCGCCAAGGCGTCGAAGCTGTCAGCATTGAGCCGGTTTGCATGGAGCAGAAGTATCTGCGGAAAATCGTGCCTAACGATGCGGCGAGATTGCGCTTCGTAAAACCCGAATACCGTGTCCATGTAACTGATGTAGTCGTGGCTGACCGACCTCGCGGCGGTGGTATCCCCTCGGGCGAGCACCGAGTCATAGACGCGAGCAAACGCGTAGTCGTAGTTGTCGATGGTTACTGGAGCAATCGTGTACCCGTGCCTCGCTAAGAACTGGTCAAATGCACGCTTTCTGGCGACACTGCCCCCTGTATGGAGAAAGGGGTGTCGAAAGAAGCGCAATTCCCTGCCGTGCTTTACCATGAGAGGGCGCGTGACGGTCTCGCCCAGGAGGACGTCATGTTCGAAATCTCTGAGACTCCCCTGGTTCAAGCTCTTATGGGAGAATGTGTGGTTGCCTAAATCAAGGCCGGCGTTTAACCACTGCTCCAGCAAGCCGACGCGGGCAGTATCGAGCCGACCGTCGATGTACAGTTTGCCCTCGTTGACGAATCCGATCGCCGGCACCTGCTGCTTGACCAACACTGCGACCAAGTCACTCATGACCCGTGACGCGATGCTGGTGCCAAGCTGCGTCGTATTGCCCGGCAAATCGTCGAAGGTAATGGCCACATCACGATGTGGTCCCGCAATCTGAAGAGCAAGAAAGAAAACCGCTCGCGTCATGGTCATGACCTCGTGACATACGTCCCAGGTGCGCCTTGCTGGGCGGCCACATACGCCAAGGCAGTATACATTGACCTTGGAGGCACGCGGCTGGCCGCTGTGGACGTAGCAAGATCTTGATAGCGCCTGCGTGATTACCGACGCCCCGTTGTCCACTCGCTCAGAGAGCGTTCGATGCTTCGCACTCGCGGCTGGTTGCTGCTCGTCGCACTTCCCGCAAGCCTCCCAGGCCACTCCTCCAAACCGGCGGCCCTCCAGGTTCCGGCTGAGTTTGCGCCACTCGACTCGATCATCGTGGCGCGGATGGGTGAGAGCCACGCTCCTGGCCTCGCGATCGGGATCGTCCGCGGGAAGCGTGTCGTCTTCACCCGCGGGTACGGCGTGCGTCGGCTCGGCGCACCGGACCCCGTTACGACGCAGTCGCTCTTTCACATGGCCTCGCTCACCAAGCCGTTCGTGGCTACCGCGATTATGCAGCTCGTGGAACGCCGGCGGGTGGCCCTGGATACGCCGGTTACGCGCTATTTGCCCTACTTCCGCGTGAAAGGCGACGGGGCCCGGATCACGGTACGGCAGTTATTGACGCACACCGCCGGGATGCCGGACGTTACTGATTATGGATGGGATCACCCTGAATACGACGCCGCGGCATTAGAGCGTTACGTGCGGGGGCTCGCCGACAGCACCTTGATCTGGGCACCGGGCACGCGCTACCGCTACAGCAACATCGGCTTCGAGGTGCTGGCGGACGTCGTAGCAAAAGTGGCGCGGATGCCTTTCGAGGAATACGTCCGTCGGCAAATACTGCAGCCGCTTGGCATGCGTTCGAGTACGCTTGTCAAGCCTCAAGCCGATACGACCCTGCTCACGACGCCGCATACCACGGATTCAACCGGCGCGGCAAACGTGAGTCCCGTATTCCCATACAATCGTCCACACGCCGGCAGCTCGACGCTGCTCTCCAGCGTGGACGACATGAACCGGTGGATGCTCGCCAATCTCGCGCGAGGCAGGCTGGATGGCCGTCGTGTGCTCGATACCGCCAGCTATCAAGAGCTTTGGCGTCCCGCGACGGTAACCGACATCACCTCGAAGACGATCGATCGCGGTCACATAGGATTGAGCTGGTTCATGGGGACCTACAGCGGCCGCCGGCTCATCGTGCACAGCGGAGCGGACGTCGGCTTCCTCAGCTTCATAGCATTGGCGCCCGACGACAGCGTGGGTGTCATCGTAATGATGAACTCCGAGCATGGGACCGTCCTGAGTGCCGTAGTGCAGGCCGCGCTCACAGCTGCCTTGCGGACCATCCGAGCCCCGCGATAGGACCCGTTCTTCCTTACTTGGTCGCCGGCACGCCTCGCAGCGCGGCGATTCGCACCTCAGAACGGGGGACGACCCCCCCCAAGAAAGGAGGACCGCTCATTCAACCAACCAGCTCCGTGCGCGAACTTCCTTGTGCACCAAGTGCGCGAATAGGGGTGTCCTTGCACACCATCGCCCCGCTCTTGGCGACGATCCCTGGGATCGGGCCGTAGCAGCGCCTCTTGTTGGACGGCTGAGCTCATGCCCGATCGGTTCCCCAAAGCGGCCGCGAAATCTGTGCTCGCTCGTGAAATGGAAGCCAATCGCTTCAAAGCCAAGTTCCCACTCAGTGTTCATGGCGAAGAGTGCCGCCTAACGGTTGGCGCTTTTAGCTGCGGCGGGCGAACCCCGCCACAGAGCAGGTCAAGATGCTGCCGCAGCTTGGCCGCGGGGAGGCACGGGCAGCGGGGAGCCTTGGCCTCGGAGCGCCGTCAGCTACACAGCCCCCGTGCCGGTTGCCCTTATGCTCGGCGCTCCACCGTCTGGGAGCGCGCATGGGACGCGAGGCGCCGATGGCCGCGGCCCTCGGCGACTGCCATCAGCGAGAGCCTCCTTCTCCTCCGCCCGGAAGCGCTCGTGTCCGTCGTCGCGGGAGACATGTCACACGTGCGGTTACAATTCGACGCCGCAGGGATCAGCCGACACCTATGCAGGAAGATGACGCCACGGAGCGCATGATCTTGTTGATCAAGGGAGAGTACAATCATGATCTTGTTGATCAAGGGAGAGTACAATGATGATCCGCCGCCAAGTTGGGCGATCGCTGGTTGGGCTGGCCGTGGCCATCGTCACGGTGGGCTGCGCGCCCGCATTAAGGACGCATTCACGTCCGGCCGACGCTGTTGACAATGAGATCAGCCGCGTGCTCGCTGGGCTAGGTCCAGCGGTAGAGTCGGCCAGTCTTTCACCCGTTCGCTATCAACTCGCCGAACGCCTCGGAGAGTATCACACGTCTGGTCTCGTAGTCGTGGTCATTCGCGACGACAGCATTCGCTGGGTGTTCAGCATAGGCGTTGCCACGGCGGGGGGCAACGATTCAATGACGGCCTCGACGCGATTTGTCGTGCAGTCCCTCCACAAGCCGGTCACCGCGTACGGAACGATGCGGCTCGTGGAGCAGGGCGTCGTCGCGCTCGACCGCCCAATCGACGACTACCTGCGCCGGTGGCACGTGCCGCAGAGCGAATTCACCACGCATGTTCAGCCGACGCTCCGGGAGATACTATCGCACACCGCTGGGTTTTCGGTGCGTGGTGTTCCGACGTATCGGGACGGTGAGCCGGTTCCGACAGTATTGCACGCGCTCGATGCGCTTCCACCGGCTAGGGAAGCGCCGTTCGGATCGAATACGTCCCGGGGACGGAGCAGCGTTACTCTGGCGGCGGTTACACCGTGCTGGAGCTTCTCCTGGAGGACGTCACTGGCACTGACTTCCCGACGTTGATGAAGCAGCTCGTGCTCGATCCCCTAGCCATGCAGGCTAGCCGATTCACCGTCCGTATGCCGGCTGAGTGGCGGGCCCAGGCGGCCACAGGTCATGACGTCCGTCGCGTGCCGATCCCTGGGCGATGGCTAGGAATGGCGGCCGGCGGATTCGTGTCGACCGGTCCCGATCTCGCGAGATTCGTCATTGAAGTCGGCCGGGCGTGGCGAGGTGAGTCGAAGCCAATGTCGCGCGAGACCGCGCGCACGATGCTCTCGCCGCAGCCGCACGGTTGGGGCCTCGGGTTCGAGGTGACCGGGTCGGGAGACTCACTCTCGTTCTCGCACACTGGTTCTGGCGGTGGGTTCCGCACGCTGATCTATGGCTGTCCGGCGTTGCGTGCCGGTGTGGTCATCCTGGCGAACTCCGATGCGGCGAATGAGCTACGATACGAAATCCTCCGGAGCGTGGCGCGCGAGTATGGCTCGCCCGGTCCCAGGACCGAACGCCGCACGATGGTAGCGCTCGACGCCGAGGCGCGCGGTGCAGTGCTGGGCAGCTACGCGTTCTCCGACTCATCGGTGATGCGGATCTTTGAGGCCGGCGGGAGCGTCTGGGCGAGATGGAAGGACGAGATGCCCCAGCGGATATATCCGACGAGCGCGACGCACTGGTTCGCCGAGAACGCGACGGAGTTCAACTTTGCCGACGGCTCCGCTAACGGCTTCATCCAGCTCGAGTGGAGTGGAGATTTCGGCTCATTCAAGGCGCGGCGGGCCATGCCGCCCCGATAGGGAATCGCCCATCTGACATACTGAAGAGATCCTAGATGCGTACCCGTGGCGGGCAGCTAGTGAGCCTGTTTCTGAGTCAGCGTCGGGTATCAGAGGTCAACATTGCGGGCCTGCAAGTCCGGCAGCGGACGATGGGGGCCGAATGCTGTTGAGCACACACATTACGTGCGCGTCTACATGACGCAGCTCCGGCGCAAGCTCGAGCGCGATGCAGCGAGACCGGCGTACCTCATCACCGAGCCTGGGGTGGGCTACCGGTTGCGGTTTGAATGACCATTCGCAGCCGCAACATCGCTGGCTCGCCGTGACGGGAACTCTAGCGCAGCTCCCGCCGGCCCGCGGCGACGTCCGCCAAGGCGGCGACGTCCCACACCGAGACCAGTCCTCGCTGCAGCTCCACGAGCTGCGCCGCGGCGAGGCGGCGCAGCTGCCGGTTCGTGGTCTGGCGACTCAGGTCCGCGAACGCCGCGATGAGGTGTTGGGTGAGCTCGAGCTGCGAGCCGCGCGCCGAGCGACCGGGCGCGCCCAGGCGCTCGACCAGCTGCAGCAGCGCGCCGGCCGCGCGCCGCAACGGATCGCGCAGCCGCAGCACGGCAAGGCGGTCCAGCGACCGCCCGTGTTGGTACGCCCGTTGAGACGCGAGCGTCACCGCCAGCGACGGCCGCTCGGACAGTTGCTGGCGCACCAGCTCGATCGGCAGCTCGAGCGTGGCCGTGGCGAGCAGCGCCAGGATCTGCCACTCCGATCCCACGCTCGCTTCCCAATGCCGGGGCTCGAGCGACGAGCCGGGGCCGAAGACTTCGAGGATGGACCTGGAGCCCCGCTCGACCCGCGCTTCGAGCGCGATCCCTCCGCGCACGACCCACAGGTGCAACTGCCGCAAGCGCTCGACCGGGCACAGCGGCTGGCCCGCCGGGTACTCGCGTGTCTCGACGCCGGCGAAGCCAGCGATGTCACTTGAGAGGAGATCCAAACCGCTGATGTCCTGTTCTCCGCGTGAACGGGCAAAATCGAGACCAGCAGCGCCACGCTCCGCCGCCGTGCCATGTCGCTCGCGCGACACGGCCCCGGTGCGTCAGGTGTCGCGTACGCCGCACAGCGGATTCAGGTCGTGGTCAACGTCTTCCCCCCCTTGCGCTCGCGTTACTCCGGCACTTAGCGTAGTCGTAGTGTTTCGGACGCGTCTCCCCACCGATGCGGCTTGGGCCCGGAAAGGGCGCAGGCTCCGCGAGCCAGGGGAGGGACGAGCACCGGCCTGGGTCGTGACCGCTTGAGATCGGGGAAAGAGACCGCACGCTCTTTTCCGACGGTGGGCGGCCCAGGCCGCCGACATTTGGTGGCACGCGTCGCAGCCTTCAGCCGCAGTCTTCCAATCCCCACGTGCCGCCGGGGCGCGCCGCGATTGAACGCCCAGGAACCCCATGAGCCCACAGCACGAAGTTGAGATCCTGCTGGTTGAAGACAACCCGCACGACGCGGAGCTGACGCTGCGGGCCCTCAAGGCCCGCAACCTCGCCAACCAGGTGTTCATCGCCCGGGATGGTGCCGAAGCCCTGGAATTTTTCTTCGGGGATAGCGCGCACCCGCTGCGAGAGTTCGGCGTGGCGCCCAAAGTCGTCCTGCTCGATCTCAAGCTCCCCAAGGTGGACGGGCTGGAAGTGCTGCGCCGCCTCAGGGCGGACGAGCAAACGCGGATGCTGCCGGTCGTGGTGCTGACCTCCTCGCGCGAGGAGCCCGACATCGCGACGGCCTACCGCCTCGGCGCCAACAGCTACATCGTCAAGCCGGTCGATTTCGAGGCGTTTGCCCGCGCCGTGTCGGATGTGGGGTTTTACTGGGTGCTGCTCAACGAGGCGCCCCGCTAGGGAGCACGGCGCTGCCGTGCGCTGCCTCACGCGAATCACCATAACACTATACCACAGAACGAATTGTGACGTGGCACCAGCCCCGTGCGTGAATTTTTCCGGCCCCCCGCACGACCCGAATGGATGCCGAAAATGTAGATAGATTGGGCACTATCAGGCGAGTGTGCTCTCACTTTCATACGTAACTGGCTGTCATGACTAGCGTTACATCAGCACAAGCCCCGGAGTTGAGAAGTAAGTTGTTTGATTGCAATGAGTTTCCGTTGGCGCAGCAAGGGTCCTAGTCGACCAACGCTACATTTCGACTATGCCAATTGCCCCCCTGTACGGGCACGAGGGGATTCGAAACCGGCTGGCAGGCTCCATAGCCTCCGGCCGGTTGCCGCAATCCCTCCTGTTGGAGGGTCCGAGAGGCGTCGGCAAGCAGCGGCTGGCGCTCTGGCTCGCTCAGGCCTTGGTGTGTGAGAAGGTGGAGGGGAAGGAGCCATGCGGGGCCTGCCAGGCGTGCAAGCTGGTGACGACCCTGTCGCACCCGGATGTCCACTGGTTTGTGCCGCTCGAGGTCGCGAAGAAGGCAGCGGACGCGGACAAGCAGGTGGATCTCGTGGCGGTTGCGCTGGCCGAGGAGATGGCCACACGGCGAGGGCGTTCGTTGTACGAGCCGCCATCGGGCTTGGCGAGCCACGGGATCGCTTCGGTCCGGTTGCTGTTGCGCCGACTCGCGCTGACGCCGGTTCTCGGGCGACGCAAGGTGTTCATCATTGGTGACGCGGATCGGCTCGTGCCGCAGACGGGGGCGGAAGCGGCGGCGAACGCGCTGCTCAAAGCTCTGGAAGAGCCACCGGCTGACACCGTGTTCGTGCTCACCAGTGCTCAGCCAGACGGCCTGCTCCCGACCGTTTTGTCTCGCGTAGTGCGTGTCCGAGTGGCACTAAGTGGCGACAGCGTCGTGACAGCATTCGCGCAGCGCGAGCTCGGGATTACGTCACAAAGCGAATTGAACCAACTGGTTGCGGCCGCTGATGGGTGCGTGGGCAGGCTACTTGCAGCCTCTGAAGCCAGCCGGGGCACTCCGGATGCCGCGGAGGCGTTCTTGCTAGCGGTGAGGGGCGGGCCGGCGCAACGTTACGCCAGAGCCCTGAAGCAGCAGCCGTTCCAGGCGCGCGGAGGGTTCAGCGACCTGCTGGACGGGTTGCTCGAACAGTTGCGGGAGCAGGCGCGCGGGGGGCGTGGGAAGCACGCCGCGAAGGTGGTGGAGGCGATCGCCCGCGTGTTGGAAGCGCGGGAGTTGGCCCAGGGGAACGTGAATCCCCAACTGCTCGCGGCGGTGCTGGCGGACGATCTGGCCGCGGGGGAGCACGCGTGAAGCTGTCGCACGTGGACCAGGCGGGCCGGGCGCGGATGGTGGACGTGGGGGACAAGCCTATCACGGTCCGCACCGCCATGGCGGAGGGAGCGATCCGGATGTCGCGCGAGGCGTACCGCCTCGTGGCCGATCAGGCGGTCGCGAAGGGGGACGTGCTGGCCGTGAGCGAAGTGGCGGGCACGGTAGCGGCCAAGCGGACGGCCGAGCTCATCCCCCTGTGTCACCCCCTCGGCCTCGACCACGTCGAGGTGGAAGCGACGCTCGACGAGGCGCTGCCGGGCGTGCGGGTACGCGGCTCGGCCAAGGCAGTCGGCCGAACCGGGGTGGAGATGGAGGTGCTCACGGCCGTGTCGGTCGCGCTGCTCACGGTCTACGACATGGTGAAGGCGGCGGACCGCGGGATGGAGATCGAGCGGGTACGGTTGCTGGAGAAGACGGGCGGCACGCACGGGGACTGGCGCCGCGACGTCGCCGATTAGCCGATTAACGGAATTGACGACGCTTTGACACGCGACGTTAGCGTCATGGCTGCACGGAAAAAACAAGAGAGGGCTATGAACACGAAAACCCAGAAACTGATGCTGCAGGGGGGTCTGATCCTACTTGGCGCCCTGGTGGTGAGCAGCTTCGGCGGTTGGGCGCGGCGCGCTTCCGCGGACGACCAGCCGGTCCCCGCGTCGGCGCCGGTGGTGCTCGGTGAGCTCCGCGGCCTCCAGCAGGCGCTGGAGGCGACCCGGGGCGAGCTCGCGGTCGCCCGGCTGCAGCTCGAGCGGGCCAACGCCATCATAGAGTACTCGACTCACTACACCATTGCCGCCGACCTCTCGGCTGCGATTTACGACGTCGCGCTCGCCGAGGGCGTTGACCCGGGGCTGGCATTCCGCCTCGTGAAGACGGAGTCGAATTTCACCGCCAAGGCGACGAGCAAGGTGGGGGCGATTGGGTTCACCCAGGTCCTGCCGAGCACCGCTCGGTTGTACGAGCCAGGGCTGACCGTGCGGCAGCTGTACGACCGGAACACCAACCTGCGGATCGGTTTCCGCTACCTGCGAGACCTGCTGGAGCGTTACGAGGGCAGCCCGGAGGCAAAGCTGCGGCTGGCGCTGCTCGCCTACAATCGGGGGCCAGGCAGGGTCCAGGAGCTGCTGGATGCGGGGCGGGATCCGCAGAACGGATACGCGACGGTGATCATGAAGGGGTATCGGAGAAAGAGCTAAGAGCTTAGCCACACAAGACTTACTACGATAGCGCAGCACGAAGGCGTAGGAGCGCGGTTAGCAGTGGCTTCTACGCCTTCCTCATTACTCAACTCTTGACAGGACTTTGACTTAGCTACATATTGGCGCGCCCGGGCTTCGCGCGAGGTGATCCATGCCCTGGCGAGTGATCGCCGTGGGCGATCAAGTTTGGCATGTACACGCCCTTGCTGAGCGGCCGGCTCATACGCAGGCATGGCAGCTCGTGCTGGCGTTCCGTTCGGCCTCGGAGCGACCTGGACGGGCGCTCTTGGCCCTGTACCCGCTCGAGGCCACTTCCAAGTCGTCGCTGTTCATTCAGGCGGAGCACATACCGGACGCCGCGATCTCCCAGCTCCTCGCCGAGCGGCTGGCTTGAGCTCGCTCGATCTGCCGGAGCTCCGGCGCATCGCGAGCGCGGTCGGAAAGCTTCGCGGTGAGTCGGTCAGGGAAGTGACGGTGCGCTCGGACCTGCGTCAGCTCAAGGTGGAGCTCGTGAGCGGCCTGATTCTTGTAGTATCTGCTGGTCCGGACGCGCAGGGCAGGTCGCGGCTGGAGGTAGACGTGGTAGAACTGCCCCAAGATGCGTCTGGGAAGCAGCAGATCGAAGTGCGGTTCGACTGAGGTGGTCGAGCGTATCGACGGACCACCGAGCAGCGAGCGGCTGCGCTTCGAGGGCCTCGAGTTCGAGCGGCTCGCCAACGGGCGGTGCCGCGCGAAGGTGGTGCTGTCCTGGGCGGACGGACGGCAGTTCACGGGGGAGTGCGAGGGCGTCATCTCGCAGGCCGGCGAGCTGCGCTGCTGCGCCGCAGCGGCGGTACGGGCGCTCGAGCGCGTGGTCCAGCCAGAGATGGGCTTCGAGCTACTGGGAGTGAAGGCGGTGCGGGCGTTCGACGCGACCGTGGTGATCGTTTCGTTGTCGGCCCGGCAAGAGAATCGGGCGTCGCGGCTCGTCGGTGCGTTTCTCACTGAGAACGATGCACCGCGGGGCGCGGCCCTGGCGGTGCTGAACGCGACAAACCGTATCCTGGGGAACTTTTTCGCGACGCGATGAACACTATTGCCGATCCGAGACTGTCCGCGCTGGCGCTCGCGGCCTTCTGCGCCCTGGGAGCAGGCTGCGGGGGTGCGCGCGCGCCGACCACCGTCCCGACGCCCGCCGTGCGCGACAGCGCTGCCGTCGCCGCGCTGGGCGTGGCGATCGCTCAGGTAGCGCAGGACTCGGCCGCCGACCAGCAAGTCCTCGACAGCCTGCGCGGCCGGCTCGTGCGCGACACCCTGCGTGACCGCCCTGACACGAACGTGACCGTCGTAAAGGGCGAGGAAGTGGAGCGCGAAGCGGTGCGCCTGTTCGGCGACGAGGGGCGCGCCGCCATCGGGGCCGCGCCGCCGGCCGAGCCGACCTTCGATATCGACGTCTCGAGCTTCTCGACGAACCGGCGGGTGCTCGAGTACCTCGAGTTCTTCCAAGTCGACTCGCGGGATCGGTTCGAGATCTGGCTGGCGCGGCTGGGCCGCTACGAGGGGATGATCCGCGAGCGGCTCCGTGCGAAACGGCTCCCCGAAGACCTCGTGTATCTCTCCCTGATCGAGAGCGGGTTCTCGAACACCGCCGTGAGCCGCGCGAAGGCGGTGGGGATGTGGCAGTTCATGGCCAGCACGGCCCGTCTCTACGGCCTCTCCGTCGACCCATGGGTGGACGACCGGCGCGATCCCTTCAAGGCCACGGAAGCGGCGGTCAACTATCTCGCCGACCTGCGGGAGCGCCTGGGGAGCGTGTATCTGGCGGCGGCGGCGTACAACGCGGGCGTCGGGCGGATCGAGCGCGGGATCGGGCGGTTGCCCGGCGCGCGCGCCGCCTCGGGCGGCGAGGCCGATTCGGTGGGCGACCACACGTTCTTTCTGCTGGCCGACCGCCGCTACCTGCACCGCGAGACCCGTGACTACGTGCCCAAGCTGATCGCGGCGTCGCTGATCGCAAAACAGCCGGCCCGCTACGGGTTCGACGACGTGACGTCCCTCGAGCCGCTCGTGTTCGACGAAATCACCATCCCCGACGCGACCGGCCTCGACGTGCTCGCACGCCTCGCCGACACCACGGTGGCCGCGCTGCTCGAGCTCAACCCGCAGTTCGTCCGCGGGCTCACGCCCCCGGGCCGCGCCGCCGTGGTGCGCGTGCCGCGCGGCCGCGGCACCCTCGTCGCCGAGCGGTTCGACAGCCTGCCGGTGAACGAGCGGATCACCTTCCTGGACCACTACGTGTCGCGGGGGCAGACCGTCTCCGCCATCGCCCAGCGGTATAGCGTGAGCGTGGTCATGCTCGAGAGCGCGAACCCGCGGCTCCGGGCGCGCGCGCTGCGCGTGGGCCAGCGGATCATCATTCCAATGAGCGGGCGCGTCGTCCCGGCGTCCGCGTGGTCGGTACCGCCCGAGTCGCGGCGCCACGGCCGCGCGAGCCGCGCGGACGCGAGCACCGGGGCCCACCGCGTGCGTGCCGGGGAGACGGCGACGCAGATCGCGCGCCGCTACGGGGTGCGGCTCGCAACGCTGCTCACGTACAACGGGCTCACGACCGTGTCGATCATCCGGGCGGGAGACGTCCTGAAGATTCCGGAGAAGTGCCAGGCGTCGTCGTGCTGAGTCAGTCGCCCCGCGTGGCGAGCGCCCGGAACCGCTTTGCCAGCTCCTTCGTGACGGGACCGGGAGTGCCCGAGCCGATCACGCGGGCGTCGAGCTTCGTCACCGCGACGATCTCGGCGGCGGTGCCCGTGAAAAACACCTCGTCCGCCGTGTAGAGATCGTAGCGGTTGAGCGGGACCTCTTCGATCGCGTAGGTCGCGTCCCGCGCCAGCTCGATCACCGCGTCGCGCGTCACCCCTTTGAGGATCCCCGCGTAGGGCGGCGGCGTCTTGAGGGTGCCGTTCGTCACCGCGAACACGTTCATCCCGCTCGCCTCGGCGACGTAGCCCGTCGAGTCGAGCATCACCACCTCGTCCACGCCCGCGGCGATCCCCTCGACCTTCGCGAGGATGTGCGAGAGATAGTTGAGCGACTTGATGCGGGGGGAGAGGCTCTCGCGGTGACTGATGGGGGTGGCGGCGGTCAGCGCGGTCAGGCCCCTCTCATAGCGGTCGGCGGGCCATAGTCGGATCGAGTCCACGATGATGATGACGGTCGGCTTGGGGCACTTGCGGGGATCGAGCCCCAGATCACCGATCCCGCGCGTGACGATGAGCCGGATATAGGCCTCGGCGAGCCCGCTTCTCGCGACCGCCTCTTCGACCAGCCGCTGCAGCTCCGCCAGCGTCATGGGAATCTCGATCCACGCGCCCTTCGCCGACGCGTACAGGCGGTCAAGATGCTTCCCGAGTCGGAACACGCGCCCATCGTAGACCCGGATCCCCTCGAACACACCGTCGCCGTAGAGCAGCCCGTGATCGAATACGGACACCTTGGCGTTCGCCTTGTCGCAGAATGCACCGTCGATCCAGATCGTGGGGGGCATGGCCGGCGGAATATACCGCCGCAGGGGAGGAGCGGCTACGTGGCTTCGGTGCCGGGCCGGTTGTTGCGCTCATGCGGCGCTCCCCGCGAGCAATTCGGCGGAACAGCGGCCGGGCTCGGGCGTATCCGCTCTCAGCGCCCCCGAAGGAGGGGATCCGCATGGTGCAGGGCCGCCCTTATGTCGCCGGCGACACGCCTGCCCCGAGCGTTGCAGCCTGCCGCCAAGCACGAGGGCGTCGGCTCTTCAGCGCGCTCGGGGTCGTCGTGGCGCTCGTCAATCCTCTCCTCGTGCCCCGCGCGACCGCGGCGCAGTTCTTCGATCCCGACAGCCGCGTCCTCTGCTGGACCTGCAACAGTCACAATTACCATTTCGCGGGCGGCGCCACCGTTGGCGCGATGCTGCGCGTGATGCCGTTCGTGAAGCAGAGCTGGGAGACGCCGGCGGGCCGCGTGGCCACCGTGGCGATCGCCGGGGCCGGATGGGAGATGACCGACTACCTGCGGTGCCGCCAGGCGCGTTCCTGCGGGCGCCCGGACGCAGGGTTCGGGCTCCTCGATCTGACGTACGACATCGCCGGGGCCGCCGCGGTCGAGCTGCTGCTCTTCGGCCTGAAACGAGTCCCCGGGCTCAAACGGTTGCTGTGAGGGCTAGCGGGAGAGCGCGACGATCGTCTCGAGGAGGCGGCGCGCGAAGTCCTTGTCCCACGTCACCGCACTCTTCTTGGCGATCACCTGGACGCGCGTCGACCCCTTCCCTTCCGACTTGAGCGTCACCGTCACTTCACGGTCGGAGACGGCGCCCTCGACCTCGCGTTTCTCCTCGCCGTCCCCGCGCTCCGCCTTCGTCTTGGTCTCGCGCACGCGGAGCTGCTGGAACGCCTGCTGCGTGGCGTCGTACGTCCGATCGAGCGAGGCCGGGACCACCGACTCGACGCCACGCTGGGTGAAATAGACGCCACCGCCCGCGCCGGCACCGGCGGCGGCGACCACGCAGCCGGCGATCCCGAGCACCCAGGCCGCGACTACCAATGATTTCATGACGTCTCCGCGCGCCACGGGCCACTCCCCCTTTCCCGCCCCCCCATGACCCGGGCGGGGATCGAACCCGCGGCCTGCGGATTAAAAGTCCGCTGCTCTACCAACTGAGCTACCGGGTCAGACGGCACGAAACTTCGCTTCCCGCCTACACTTCCACAAGCCGGACGAGGCTAGGGCGTTACGCTCGGGGGGGTGGGGCGCTCTTTAGTGGCGTATGCCCCACTTCGGACCGAGCAGCGAATCACCGCGTCGGGCGCCGGATCGGGCGCTCGTCCTGCGCATGGCCAACGCGGACGATGGCGCTTTCCGAGAATTGCTCGCCCGCTACCGCAGCACCGTGTACGCGACCGCCTACGGCGCGCTGCTCGACCCGGAAGCAGTGGAGGCCGTGGTGACCGAAGCGTTCGAAGCGGCACGGCACACGGCCGCAGCGTTCCTGCAAACGCGCGGCAGCGTTTCGGGTTGGCTCACGCATCTCGTGCGCACCCGGATCGCGGCAACCCTTGCAATCCAGCCTGTCACTCGCCATATGTAAGCCCCTTCTAACCTTAGGCGTGCCATGGGGTCCTCTCGCGCGCTGACCAGGCTGGCGCTCGCAGCCGTCGGCGGGACGGTGGCGCTGGCATGTGGGCTCGGGGACGTGTTCTCTTCCACCGGGCTCGAGCCGGTCACGTTGACCTACCAGGGCCCCAAATGCATACCGGTCGACTCGACAGCGCCCTTCACGGTCGTCGTCGCAGCGGGAGGCCACGTGCTGGCCCAGCCCCGTCTCGGCATCGCGTCCTCGAACCCGTCGGTGGTCGAGGTGACGCCGGGACTCGACTCCCTGAGAGGGAAGACGAACGGTCAGGCGACGCTGACGATCCGCCTGGAGAGCTCGCTGTTCACAGATACTGCGCCGACGCTCGCCGAGTCGTTGACGGTGAAACAGTCCGCGGCGGCCTGCTGAAGGTTGAGACCGTGACGACCAAGTGCTTCAAGTGCGGGGCGGAGGTGGCGTCGGAAGCGCGGTTCTGCGGCCACTGCGGCACCCCGGTGTCCGACCCGGACGCCGGCACGCTGGTCCTGCCGTTCGAGGCAGAGGACAATCTGCTTCAGCGTTTGCGCCTGGTGCTCGCCGGCGAGTACGAGGTCGAGGGAGAGCTGGGGCGGGGCGGCATGGCTGTGGTGTTCCGGGCGCGCGAGGTGGGCCTGCGCCGCACGGTCGCCATCAAGGTGCTGCCGCCCGACCTGGGGCTCACGCCGCGGGCGGTGGAGCGGTTCCAGCGCGAAGCGCGCATGGTTGCCGATCTGGATCACCCGAACATCATCCCTGTATATCGCGTGGGGCAGATCGGCCACATCCTGTACATCGTGATGAAGTTCGTCGACGGGAGGCCGCTCGACGCCCTGATCAACGACCAGGGCGCGCTCCCCGTGCCCGTGGTGGTGTACGTGCTCCGCGCCGCGACCCATGCCCTCGCGTACGCACACGATCACGGGATCGTCCACCGAGACATAAAAGGCGCCAACCTGCTGGTGGACCGGGACGGCCGCGTGACGGTGTCGGATTTCGGGGTCGCCCTCCGAGCCGCGGACGTCACGCTGACCGCGGACGGCGCGGTGATCGGGACGCCCCCGTTCATGAGCCCCGAGCAATGCTCCGGCCAGCGGGCCGGCCCGCAGAGCGACCAGTACTCGCTCGGCATCCTCGGGTTCCAGATGCTGACCGGGTCCGTTCCCTTCCAGGCCGAGTCGCTCGCCGGCATCATGCAGCACCATTTCTTCACGCCGGTGCCCGACGTCCGCCTGGTGCGCGACGACGTGCCCACCGGCCTCGTCGATGTGCTGCACGTCGCGTTGGCCAAGGAGTGGGCCGCCCGATTTCCGTCGACCCGGGACATGCTGGCCGCGATCAACGCCATCCCGTTCTCCGAGGCCGACCAGCGGGAGAGCGAACGGGTGCTGCGGAAGCTCGCTCAGGGCGACACGGTCGCCAGGATCAGCACCCGGTCGCTGCCGGCCCTTCCCGACTCCCCCACACTCGCCCTCTCCCTCGACGCCGTCGCGCGGGCGCGCCCGGTGTCGCGCCGCGGCGCCTGGGCCGCGGGGACCGCGGCAGGCGTCGCGCTCGCGGTCGGGGCAGCCTGGTGGATCGGCGGCGCGACCGGCACTCCCGTTCGTCGGCAGACCGGGGATTCCGCCGCGGCACCCACGTCCCAGCCACCGGTCACGGTGCCGGCGGCGCCCGTGGTGTCCGCCCCGACCGGCAAGCTCCGCATGCTGACCAGCCCGGCCGATGCCGAGATCTTGGTCGACGGCCGGCACATCGGCGTCGGCAGTGTCCTGGATGTTCGGGTCGTCGCCGGGTCGAGGCGGCTGCGCGTCCGAGCGCCGGGCTACGAGACGCTCGACACCACCATCGTCATCCGGGCCGGCGAGACGACGTCGCTGGGTCGGATCGCCCTGCGCGGCCGGGATGGGGGCGCGTGAAGCGACTCGCCCTGGCTCTCGCGCTGCTCGCGGGCGGCGCCGCCCGCGCGTCGGCGCAGGGGAGCACGACGGAGGTCCTGACGCAGGCGCACGACTTCTACGAGCGGCTCGATATCGAGCGCGCGCTGGCCCTGCTGCGACAGATCGTGTCTCCGCGCTGGCCGTTCGAGGTGACGCCGGAACAGCGCGTCGCGGCGTACACGTATCTTGGGGCCTGTCTCGCGCTCGTCGGCAAGCGCGACTCCGCCGTGCTGTATTTTCGGGCGGCCCTGGAGCGCGAGCCGTTCACGGACCTGGACCCGGGCTTGTTCACTCCCGCCCAGCTGGAGCTGTTCCATCGCGCCCGACGCCTGACCTTCGCCGTCGCCGCCCGTCCCGTGGCCTCCACGCGGATTGACCCGAGAACGGAGCGCGTGTCGCTCACCATCGTCACCACCCATGCCGCCTCGCTGCGGGCGGAGCTCCGCACGGCCGCCGCGCCGTCCCTCCTGACCCTGTTCGACGGCGAGAGCGAGGGGCTCCGCGAGGTCGCCTGGAACGGCCTGCTGGGCGACGGCCGGCTGGCGCCGCCGGGACGCTATGAGCTGGTCGTCGCCGGGCGGAGCCGGCTGCTCGAGCGCACGGACTCCGCACGGGTGTACTTCGACGTCCGCCACGAGGTGCGTCCCCTCGAAGACACGCTGCCGGACCTCACGGACCGGGAACTCCTCCCCGAACAGCTTCCCAGGTCGGCGGCCACCGGGGAGCTCCTGAAAGGTCTCGCGGTGGCGGCGAGCGCGCTGGTGATCGCCGACCGGCTCGCGAACCGGGAGCTCGGAGGCGGGCTGCCCGCCGGCGCGGGGATCGTTGCGAGCACCGCGACCGTGGCGGGGACGGCGGCGTTTCTCCGGCGCCGGCACCATCGCGACATGCCCGAGAACGTCGCCGAAAACGCCCGCCGGCGCGCGGAGCGCGCCGCAGCCAACGTGGCGATCCAGCGCCGCAACGCGGAGAAGGTCGCGGCCACCGTGCTGCTCATCTTGCCGGCCGCGGGAGTCGGTCCCTGAGAGCGGCGGCACTGCTGCTGGCTCTCGAACTCGTGGCGCGCGAACCGGCGGCGCAGCAGCGCTTCTCCGGGACGGTCGCGGTGTCGCTGGCCGAGCACCGCGTCGACGCCGGGTTCGGGCGCGAGCGATCCACGGGTCTGGTGCTCGGCGCCGGCGCGGGGCTGCACGTGAGCCCGCGGCTGGACCTCGCCGTGCGGGCCCAGGGCGGCTCGCTCGACGCGTCGACGCCCGGCGCGGTTGATCGGGATGTGGGAGAAATCGGCCTCGCGGCGAGCATGACGGTCGGCCCGTGGCTGTCCCTGCAGGCAGGGCTCGCCCGGCGCGTCTACTCCACGCTGATCGCCCGGCAGGGGTGGACGCTGGCGGGCGTCGGCGCCCAGGCCCATCTCACGTTCACGGGGAATCCGGTGCGAGGACTCGCCCGTCTCTGGTGGCTGCCGGTCGCGTCGGTCTCGGGGCTGCCCCGGCCCGACCTCGCCTTCACCGCCGCCACGGGCCTGGAGTACCGCACCGGAGCGTTCACGCTGGGCGCCGTGTACTCGCTGGAGCGGTACGATTTCCCCGCGGCAGCAGCGGTGCAGCGCCTGGAGCAGCTGGCCGCGCTGACCCTGCGTCTCGACGTTCGCCCGGGGCGCCAATAGAGACGACTCGGGCGCGACGCTGGCTGCTCGCGCGGCTCGTGACCGAGGCGGAGCTTCCGGGATGGGCTCCGCGGACGCGTGGATGACATCCGTTGGTTCGCCCCAAACCGGTTCTGCACGCTGGTCGTCCCCCGGCTCCGACGGCTCGGGCTGTCCATTGCACTGGAGGGCGATCGCCCGGCGCGACTCGCGATCGCTATGGACGCCCAAGTGGCTGCGCACGCGTACCGCTACGCGGCACGACGTGGGTGTGCGCTCGTCCACTACGTCTGGGACCTCCCTCCCTGGCGGATCGGGGCCGGACGCCCCGACTGGATCTGGTTCGTCCGGGGAAAGTACGTACGGGTGCCGCACGTCGGACGGCGATACGCCGAGCGACCGGGCTACTACAGTCGTTTGCGGTTCGTCGCCCGGCACGCGAGCGAGGTGTGGGTCCCCAGCGCAGCGACGGCGATCGGCGTGCGAGCGGCGTTCGGCGTCTCGTGCCGGCAGGTGCCCTTCTGCTACGACTCGGATCGGTTTCAACCGGACACCACACGGCGGCAGCCGGCCGGGCCCGTCCTCACCGTTTCCCGCCTCACGCCGCAAAAGAACCAGACTGCGGTGATCCGCGCGGCCGCACGCTTCCACCCTCGGCTGCACGTGCGGATCATCGGCGACGGCCCGGAGCGCTCGTCGCTGGAACGGCTCGCGGGCGACTTGGACGTCGTGTGCTCAATTGAGCATCTGGTGAGCGACTCCGACGTGCGGGCGGCGTACCAATCTGCCGGCGTCGTTGTCTGCCCCAGCCGGTTCGAGGGATTCGGGTTAACGCCCATGGAGGCGATTGCCTGCGGGATCCCCGTCGTCGCGTCAGACATCCCGCCACACCGGGAGTTCCTGGGGGACGCGGCGCACTTTTTCCAGCTCGACGATGAGGAGAGCTTGGCGGCCGCGATCACCGCCGCACTGCACAGCGGTCCACCACCCCGGGACGTGCTGCGCTCGCTCACGATCGAAGCCGCCACCGCGCGTTTCTTCGACCTGCTCACGTCGTATCTCCGGTAGCCCTGCACTGCCCGGAACTCCCGCAGCGTTTCCAGATGCACCGCGAGCCGCTCGGCCCCGTTGCACGCGGGTAGGATGACCGAGAGATAGATTTCGGCTCGCGCACGACCGGAAAGACATGACTCGTCCACTGCTCATCACAGGCCTCCTCTGCGCCGTCCTGCCTTCGCCCGCCCGTTCCCAAGGCCTCGGCGCCGCGTGGGACTCCGTGGCCAGGATCCTCCAGGCCCCGGGCGCGCTCACCGGCGGCTATTACCTACACGCTGCCGCGCCGCGACATCACCCTCCGGATCGCGGATGTCACGGTGGCGCCGGCGCTCGCGCTCGGCACCTGGGCGGGGTTCAGCGGCGAGCC
>DASPXO010000232.1:0-2219 GCA_035637235.1 Gemmatimonadales bacterium
CCCCGAATTTCTCGAACTCATCGCACAATCCCGCGCTGAGTTCGCTGCGGGGCGGAAGTTGTCCCTGGACGAGATGAAACGCGCCGTCCTACCAAGGCGAGCGCCGAACAAGCGCATCCAGCCGACGGCGCGCAAGGCGCGTCGCGGCTGATCCGCGCGTTCGCCGCACCACGACCAGCCAGGTCCTACGGTACCATCTAGTCGGAGGATAATGATGATCCGCACGGTCGAAGCTGTGGTCGACCCGAGTGGCAATGTTCGTCTCCTGGAGGACGTTCAACTTCCCGGGCCACGTCGGGCGCTCGTGACCATCCTTGACGATGCGCCGCGGAGCGAGGAGACCGCGCTCCTGAGCGAGGGGGCACTCGCAGATTGGAGCCGGCCAGAGGAAGACGCGGCGTGGTCACACCTTCAGCCGGCGGGATAGTTGTCGTTCCGTTCCCATTCTCGGATCTGTCTCAGGCGAAGCTGCGTCCGGCTGTCGCGTTGGCCGACGCTGGCCGCGGCGACTGGATCCTCTGCCAAGTCACCAGCAATCCGTACGGTGACCCGCGAGCCGTTCATTTGACGCCGGCCAGCTTCGGTTCGGGCTCGCTCCGTTCCGACAGCTACGCTCGCCCCGGCAAGCTGTTCACCGCCAGCCGGGAGTTGATAGGCCCGCGAGCACTTCATCGACGCGGTCGTCAGGATTCTGCGCAGCGCGGGCATCCATTGAAGATGGCGAACCGTAACGGGCGTCGAGCAACGGCATTCACCCGATGGGCTTCGCCCGCCGGTGATGCCGAGCGTTGCGCGGACCGGGAACACGGCGATCCTGAGGAGGCCTACCAGTGACAGCCGGCCGAAAGCCGCGCGCGACTGGCGCGGGGAAGAACAAGCGTAATACTGAAGCAACGAAGGCCCGCACGGGCTCTGGCCGGCGTTGCGGGCTGTGCGGCAAGACGCGCTCGCTCACGCGAACCGAGTGCTGCGGACAATGGATATGCGACGACGAACACAAGTACGTCCTCTTCTCGTACGCTCACACTAGCTGCTTCCGGAACCATCGGCGCTATACGCTCTGCGGCTATCATTCTGCCGAGGAACACACGGGTGACTGGCGTGAGTGTCAGCGGTGCCGCAACGAGATCCAGACGGAGATGTACGTCTACTACGGCACGAACGACTACAATTTCGTCAAGCTCGAGAATCCCCCAGCCTACGATCCGACCCTCTGCACGCGTTGCGGCGCCGTCATTCGTCTCGCAGAGGACGCATACACCATGAAAGGTAAGGGTCATTACTGCGCGCGGTGCTCTCCCATGCTACGGTGACACGGTACGCTCGGGGGTCGGTGGGGAGGGCCGCCCAACTCTTATCAGGCCCCGGTTGTCAACAGCAAAACCCGGTCCGTTCGCGGGAGCAGGTGGATCGGCCCCCCGTGAGACGGCGACCACGTGTGCGGCGAGCCGTGCGCTGACTTGATTTCCGAACGCGGCGTCAGACACTGGGGTCTGCACCAAACACCTATTGGCTCTTCAGGATCCTGTGTGGGTAAGTCATGGCCCACACTCGGGGCGGGGTTGAGCGTCGCGCGTGAACTCGCGCGTCTTGCCCAGCGGGCGCTGAGCAGGTCGACGTGGCCCGGGCCTGTGGATGGGCCGCGATTCCCGTTCTTCGGGTCACGGGCGCGATCCCGCGCCGTGCGTGGCCAGGGGGTGCAGGACGTCGATCGCCCAGCCGAGATCCAGGCGCTCCCCGAGCCAGTGCGGGCACGCCGTCCGCGCGTGGAGCTGGAGTCCCTGGGTGTCGTGCAACGCCCGGAGGGCCTGGAGCGGATCCGCGGGCACCGCGACCGGAGGCGGGACGTCGGGCAGGGGGCGGCCGTCGGGCCGCCGGAACTGGAGCGCGCCGTCGGGCTGTCGATCGAGGTGATAGCCCTCTTCGTGGACCGCGCGGTGGTGTCGGCGACAGAGCAGGGCGAGGTTCGAGAGCGTGGTCGGGCCGCCTTGCGCCCAGTGCCGGATGTGATGCCCCTCGCCCAGCGGGAGTCCGCAGCCCGGGAAGCGGCAGCCGCGGTCCCGGTGGTGCAGGGCGCGCCGCAACGCCGGCGGAATGGTCCGGGTCCGGGCGCCGACCTCGATGATGTGGCCGTCTGGATCGTGCTGCATCACCACCCGGCTCGCGTCGCACGCCAGCCGCCGCGACGTTTCCGCGGGAACGTGCGCGCCGCCCTCGAG
>DASPXO010000233.1:0-13906 GCA_035637235.1 Gemmatimonadales bacterium
TCACGTAGCGGTCGATCGGGTCGTTTTCCTTCGCCCACCAGTCGAGCTCGTCCGCGGGCACGTAGTGCTGGTCGTCGTGCTCGGCGTGGCCCTTGCGGCGGTACGTCTTCACCTCGATGAGATGGACGCCCGCGCCGCGGCGCGCGCGCTCGACGGCGCGCTTGGTCGCCTCGTACACGGCGAGCACGTCGTTCCCGTCCACGATCACCGCGGGAATGCCGTAGCCCGTCGCCTTGTCCGCGAGATTCTGCACCGCGAACTGCTTCTCCGGGGGCGTGGAGTACGCCCAGCGGTTGTACTCGGCGACGACCACGAGGGGGCAACGCTGCACCGCCGCGAAGTTGAGCCCCTCGTGGAACGTCCCGGTGGAGGTCGCCCCGTCGCCGATGTAGACGAGCCCGACCCGCGGCTCGCCCCGGAGCTTGAACGTGAGGGTGATCCCGGCCATCACCGGGATCATGTCCCCGAGGTGCGAGATCTGGCCCAGGTAGCCCTGCTCGAGGTCGTTGAAGTGGACGTTCTGGTCTCGGCCCGCCGTGGGGCTTTCGGCCTTCGCCATGTACTGGCGCAGGATCTCGATCGGCCGGGCCCCCATCACGAGCATGGCGCCGAGGTTGCGGATGAGCGGCGAGAGGATGTCTGAGTTCCGGGCGCGCTCCAGCGCGTACGCCGTCGCGACCGATTCGCCTTCCTGACCGAGCGAGCGGAACAGCCCGCCGATCACCTTGCTCTGCCGGTGGAGCGCGGTGAGTCGCTCCTCGAGCGCCCGGGTGAGCCGCAGGTAGCCGTACATCTCGAGCAGCTGCTCGCGGGTGAGGCCCCCGGGGACGCTCGGGGCCTGGGGAGTGGGAACGGTGCCGGACGCCATTGTAAATTATAGTGGGCGTGAAAGTTCGCGGGACGGGGAGCGGGAAGCAAGCTTGGAGGCAGGTTGTGGAGGCCGGTGGAGGATGAGGGAGGTTCCATGGCGACGCTGAAGCTGCGGGTGACGGGCATGACGTGCGGGCACTGCCAGATGAAAGTCGAGAACGCGCTGAAGCAGACGTTCGGCGTCTATTCCGCGATCGTGGATTTGCAAGCGGGCGAAGCCGAGATCGACTTCAACGACGACACCACGACCACCCAGCAGCTCGTCGGGGCGGTGGAGCAGGCGGGGTACGGGGCGAGGCTGGCCGGCTAGTACGCCCCGCGCAGCTCGTGCGTGGGCTCGACTCGCTTGTGTATCTCGGCCAGGAATCGCTTCGCGAGCCGGTCGAGCTCGGATTCACCCACCTGGTCGGTGCCCGCCTCGATGAACGTGTAGTGCCCCCCCTCCGCCCGCACGGTGATGGTCACCTTCCCGAGCGGACCCGTGTACGCGCGGCGCTGCGGCCCCTCTTCGGCAGGCGTCATCCGAGACCCGAAGAACGCCTTGGCCGCCTCGAGCACCTGGTCGGGGGCGAGCGTCGTGCGGTGGAAGTACTTCACCGATCCCTCAAGCCGCCCACGCCGGACGGAACCGCCGCAGCGTGAGGCTGTTCAACACGACGGAGAGGCTCGACCACGCCATGGCCGCGCTCGCCAGCACAGGCGACAAGAGCCAGCCCGTGAACGGGTACAACGCGCCCGCGGCCACCGGGATGAGGACGACGTTGTAGCCGAACGCCCACACGAGATTCCAGCGAATCGTCCGCATCGTCCGCCGCGCCAGCTGGATCGCCGTCACCACTCCCCGCGGGTCTCCCCGGATGAGCGTGACGTCCGACGCCTCCATCGCGATGTCCGTGCCGGTGCCGATCGCGATCCCGACGTCCGCCTGCGCCAGCGCGGGGGCGTCGTTGATCCCGTCGCCGACCATCGCCACGCGGCCGCCCTGCTTCTGGAGCTTCCTCACCAGGTCGGCCTTCTGAGACGGGAGCACTTCGGCGACGACCTCGTCGATCCCCACTTCCTGCGCGACCGCCTCCGCGCCCTTCTTCGTGTCGCCGGAGACCATCACGACCGCAAGGCCCATCTTCTTGAGGTGGAGGATCGCGCTCGTTGCAGTCGGCTTGATCGGGTCCGAGATCGCGATGACTGCGAACACCGTGTTGTTCACGACCGCGATCACCGGGATGCGGCCCTGCGCCGCGAGCCGGTCGGCGTCCGGACCCAAGGTGCCGAGGTCGAGGCTGCGCTCCCGCGCGTGCCGCAGCGAGATCACCTCGATGATGCGTCGGTCCACCGTCCCGCGCACACCGCGGCCCTCCATCACGGCGAACTTGTCGACCGCGAGGAGCTCGACCTGCCGGTCCTTGGCCGCCTTGAGGATCGCGAGCGCCAGCGGGTGCTCCGAGCGCCGCTCCACCGAGGCCACCCACCTGAGCACGTCCGCGGGGGAGATCGGCGTGCCGTCCGGCCGCGTCGCGGTGACGATGTGGGTGACGCTGGGCTGACCTTCGGTGATCGTGCCGGTCTTGTCGAGCAGCACCGTTCGCACCCGCGACAACCGTTCCAGGGCCTCGCCGCTCCGGATCAGGATCCCGTGCTCGGCGGCCTTGCCGGTCGCGACGAGGATCGCGGTCGGCGTCGCCAGGCCGAGGGCGCAGGGGCACGCGATGATCAGCACGGTGACGAGGGCGACGGTCGAGAAGAGCAGCGCCGGCTGGGGACCGAAGTCGAACCAGACCACGAACGCGGCGATCGCCAGCGCCATGACGACGGGTACGAACACCCCGGCCACCCGGTCCGCGAGCCGCTGGATCGGCGCCTTGGTGGTCTGCGCGTCCTCCACGAGCTGGACGATCTGGCCGAGCGCCGAGTCCTTCCCCACGCGCGTGGCGCGGAAGGTGATGCTCCCCGTGGTGTTGATCGTCGCGCCGATCACCTCGTCGCCGACCTTCTTCGCCGCGGGGCTGGGTTCGCCGGTGAGCATCGACTCGTCCACGGCCGACGCCCCTTCGATCACGACGCCATCCGCCGGGATCCTCTCCCCCGGCCGCACGATCACCAAGTCGCCCCGCACCACCTCCTCCACCGGCACGGCGGTCTCCTGGCCGTGCCGGACCACGTGGGCGGTCTTGGCCCGCAGCCCCTCGAGCCGGCGGATCGCTTCCGAGGTCCGGCCCTTGGCGCGCGCCTCGAGCAGCCGGCCGAGCAGGATCAGCGCAAGGATCGCAGCGACGGCTTCGTAGTAGACATCGGCCGGCAGGCCGGCGCGGGTGAAGACGCGGGGGGCGAGGGTCGCGACGAGGGAGTAGACGTAGGCGGCCCCCGTCCCCACGCCGATCAGGGTGTTCATGTCGGCGGTCCGGTGCTTGAGCCCGCTCCAGGTGCCCCGGTAGAACTGCTGTCCCGACCACAGCACCACCGGCAGGGTGAGGAGCGCGAGCCCGAGCTTCAGCCATTGCGGGTCGAGCGCGAGCCGCCCGGCGAGGGCGTCGTTGAGCCGCAGCGCCGCCGGGAGGAGGAGGCGTCCGAGCAGGTCGACCTGCTTGAACGTGTCGTCCGCGTGATCCGCCATCAGCAGCATCGAGCCGAGCAGCGAGATCCCCGCCACCGCCGCGGCCAGCGCGAACTTCCAGGTGAGGCTCCGGATCTCCCGCCGGCGCGCGATGCCCTCGCGCTCGATGGGGTCCTCGGTGGGGATCGGTTCCGCCACCCGGAAGCCGGCCTGCTCGACGGCGGTCGCGAGCGCCTCGGCGGCCGCGATCCCGGGGACGTAGTCGACGGTGACCGTTTCGGTGGCCTGGTTGGCCGCGGCGCGGATGACGCCGCGCACGCGCGCCAGCGCCTGCTCGAGCGGCGCGACGCTCGGCGCATAATGCAGCTGCTCGACGCCGAAGGTGACGCGCGCCGTGCCGCAGTCGTATCCCGCCGTCCGGACGGTCTGGATCAGCGCCGCAACGGTGGTCTGGTCCGGGTCGTACTCCACCGCCGCCTTGGCGGTGGCGTAGTTGACGGTCGCGTTCGCGACGCCCCCGGCACGGCCCAGCGCCTGCTGCACCGTGGCGGCGCAGGACGCACAGCTCATTCCCTCGATCGGGAGGATGATCCGCGTGTTACTCATGGAACCTGTGCGGCGACGCGCTCGCCCGCCGCTCGGCCGTCGCCGGCTCCACCACCAGGAGCCCCTTCAGCACGCTCGTGCCGCAGCCGAAGGGGAACTCGCCCGCGTCTTCCGGCGTGAACTCGACCGCGGTCGTCTGGAACGCGGGGAGCGGCACGTCGATCCCGAACCGCTCGATCACGACGCGCTCGGAGCGTTCGGCGGTCTCGTCGCGGTAGAACCGGAGCCGGACGGGCGTGCCGGCCCGCACGACGATGGTGTCGGGCGTATACCCGCCCTTGACCGTGATCCGCACCTCCTGCACCCCCTCCGTGACCGTCGCGACCGCCGGCTCGCTCGAGGACAGGAAATACCAGAGCACCCAGACGATGGCGGCGACGCCGACCGCCGAGACGGCGTACTGCGCGACGCTCACGCCTGCTCGTAGTATTCGATGCCGAGATGGGTGATCTGTTCCTCGCCCATCAACCACCGCAGCGTGTTCTTCAGCTTCGTCTGCTGGATGAAGAGGTCGTGCTCGGGGTACAGCCCCGGGGCCGTCTGCGGGCTTTTGAAGTAGAACGAGAGCCACTCCTGAATCCCGGAGAGGCGCGCGCGCTGTGCCAGGTCGAAGAACAGCGCCAGGTCGAGCACGAGAGGCGCCGCCAGGATCGAGTCGCGGCACAGGAAATCGACTTTGATCTGCATCGGATAGCCGAGCCATCCGAAGATGTCGATGTTGTCCCAGCCTTCCTTGTTGTCCCCGCGCGGCGGGTAATAGTTGATCCGCACTTTGTGGAACACGTTCCCGTACAGCTCGGGGTACTGGTCCGGCTGGAGGATGTACTCGAGGACGCCGAGCTTGGATTCCTCCTTCGTCTTGAAGGATTCGGGGTCGTCGAGCACCTCGCCGTCGCGGTTGCCGAGGATGTTGGTCGAATACCAGCCCGCGAGGCCGAGCATCCGCGCTTTGAAGGCGGGCGCGAGCACCGTCTTCATCATCGTCTGACCGGTCTTGAAGTCTTTGCCGCCGATCGGGACCGCGCGCTCCGCGGCGAGCCGCTCGAGCGCCGGGATGTCGACGGTGAGGTTGGGGGCGCCGTTCGCAAACGGGACGTTCTCCATCAGCGCCGCCCACGCGTAGAGCATCGAGGGCGCGATGGCGGGGTCGCTCCGTTGCATCGCCTGCTCGAACGCCGGCACGCTCTGGTGCGCAGGGCCCGGGGTGAGGAACACCTCGGTGGACGCGGCCCAGATCATCACCAGCCGGTCCGCCCCGGAGGACCGCTTGAAGCTCCGGATGTCCTCCCGCAGCTGCTCGGCGAGGTCGCGCTTCGTCTGGCCGGTCTTGACGTTCGTCCCGCTGAGCCGCTTGACGTAGCTCTGGTCGAATACGGCGGGCAAGGGCGTGATGCCCCGCAGGAAATCGGCGACCGGCTCGAGGTGCTGGGGCTCGAGCACGCCCGCCTTCTTCGCCGCCGTGTAGGCGTCGTCGGGAATCGGGTCCCACGCGGTGAACGCGAGGGCCTTCAAGTCCGCGAGCGGCACGAACTCCTTGATCTTCGGCACCCGCCGCTCCGGGCGCTTCCCCAGGCGGATCGTGGCCAGCTGCGTGAGCGAGCCGATCGGCAGGGCGGTCCCGCGCCGCACGTGCTCCACACCGGCGATGAACGTCGTGGAGACCGCCCCCAACCCGACGACCATCACCCCGAGCGTGCCTGTGGCGGCCGCGATGTCACGCCCAGCCTGTCGTGGCAAGACTCAATGCCCTTTCCGAGATTGCAGCGCCGGCGAGTGCCCGGGGAGCGTGTCCCGGTGGCGTGGCGGGCGACCCGCGTCCAACGCACCGGCGGTGCGGGCAACAAAGATCACGCGCTGCACGACGGTCACCGACGTCGCCAGCGCCAAAACCACGACGATCCAGAATAACAGCGCCCCCCGGTTCCCCGCTCCGAACAGCATGGTCGGAATGCCAAGCAGCAGCACGCGCTCGGCCCGCTGCGCGATGCCTACCTTCGCCGTGAGCCCCAGCCCTTCGGCGCGCGCGCGCGTGTAGGACACCAGCAGGGACGCCGACAGCGCCAGGAAGGACGCCACCACGGCGAGCGGCAAGCGCTCCGGCGCAACCCCGCCCCGCAGGAAGTACACCGCGATCCCGGCGAACAGGAGTGACTCGCCCACGCGGTCGAGCGTCGAATCGTAGAAGGCGCCGAAGGTCGTGGCCATGCCGCCGTCGCGCGCCACCCGCCCGTCCACCATGTCGCACACACCGGAGACCAACAGCAGCACGCCGCCCCAACGGATGCTGCCAACCGCGAACGCCGCCGCCGACGCGATCACGACCATGGTGCCCAGCGTCGTGATCACGTTGGGCCGAACGCGGGCGCGGATGAGCAGGTGGGCCACCGGATTGAGCGCCCGGGCAAAGACGTCCCGCACGGCCTGGGGGATCAGGTTCATAGCGCGGAGAAGGTAACGGTGCCTCAGGGGCGGCGAAAGGGCGGCGCGCGCAAAACTCTCAGTAAAGCAAGTACTTGGCCCGGAGGCGCCGGAAGCGTGCCAGCGCCGGCTCCCAGGACCGCCAGATCGCGCCGGGTGCTCCCCCTGCGACGATCGCCTGTCGCAGCGCCGCACCCGCCGCCAGCCGGTCGAAGCTGCGCTCGCTGAACCGCAGCCGCTCCGGGTGCGCCGCGCGGATCGCCGCGAGCAGCGCCACGGCTGTGTGCGTGGGGTCGTAGCGCCGGCGGTCCATCACGCGCAGCCGGATTCCGCGGACCAGGACGCCGTCGTACTTGCCGTCCGTCGGCCGCCCGGGCGTGAACGCCACGGCGCGCACCTCGACCCCCTGCAATGCCTCGCGCCTCCCGTCTCCCGCCTCCCGCAGATGAGCGAGCACGACCGCGGTGTCGAGCCACGGCGCGGCGACGACCTGAAAGGCGAAGCCCGTGCCCCGCCCGACCGAGAGGTTCGTGCCCTCGAACAGACAGGTGCCGGGATAATGCATCGCGCTCTCGACATCCGGCATGTTGGGGGAGGGCCTGACCCAGGGGAGACCGGTATCATCCTGGTACTGCCCGCGGCGCCAGCCCGACGCGGGGATGACGGCGAGGGCGGCGCGGAGGCCGAGCGCGTCGTCCGCGAGCCGGAGCAGTTCCCCCAGGGTCATCCCGTGCCGCATCGGGATCGGGAGAAACCCGACGAAGTCCGAGTCCGGGTCTCCAGCGCTCGGGCGCACGTTGCCCTGGACCGCCTCCCCGCCGATCGGGTTGGGGCGATCGAGGACGATGACGCGTTTGCCGCGGCGGGCCGCCTCCCGGAGCAGTTGGGTGGCGCTCGAGTAATACGTGTAGTAGCGGGCGCCGATATCCTGAATATCGACCAGCACGACGTCGAGGCTGTCCAGCGCGGCGAGGCGGGCGAGGGGCGTCCCGCCGTACAGGCTATAGATTGGTAGGCCGCTCACGGAGTCGGTGGCGTCCGGGAGGCCGGGCCGGTCCTCGAGCCCGCGAAAGCCGTGCTCGGGGCTGAACAAGGCCATGAGCCGATAGCCTCCGGCCAACAGCACGTCCACGTCGCGCCGGCCGGCCGCATCGACACCGGTCTGGTTCGTGAGCAGGCCAAGGCGTCGGTCGCGGATCAAGTGGCCCGAGTCGGCGAGCAGCACGTCGATCCCCGGGCGGACTTGAGCAGGACCCGCGGCAGGCGCAGTGCAGGCGAGCAACCCCAACAGCGAGAGATGATGCGCGCGCATAGGCTCCTGGTACTGGTGGCCCTGCTGAGCTGCGCGACCGCCCGTCCGCCGGTCCGCCCCCCCGTCCCCCCCGCCCCGGGCGGTCAGCCGGTCGGGCGGACGGGCGGACAGGTGGACTCGATCCTGGCGAGCCTCACGGTCCGGCAGAAAGTCGCCCAGCTCGTGATGCCCTGGCTCGCCGGAAGCTACACCGCGCTGGACGATTCGCTGTTCGGCGTGGCGGCGCGCTGGGTGGACACGCTGGAGATCGGCGGCTTGATCATCTCCGTCGGCTCTCCGTTCGACATCGCCGCCAAGCTCAACGCCTTGCAGCAGCGCTCCCGCCTCCCGCTCCTCGTCTCGGCCGACCTCGAATGGGGCGCCGGGATGCGCGTGGTCGGCGGCATCGCGTTCCCGCACATCATGGCCGTCGGCGCGACCGGCAACCCGCGCGACGCGTACACGATCGGCGAGGCGGCCGCGACGGAGGGCCGGGCAGTGGGCATCCACCTCAATTTCGCCCCCGACGCCGACGTCAACAACAACCCGCTCAACCCCATCATCAACATCCGCTCGTTCGGCGAGGACCCGCGGGCCGTTTCGCGGCTGGTGCAGGAGTACGTCCGCGGGCTCCGGGACCACGGGATGCTCGCCACGCTGAAGCATTTCCCCGGTCATGGCGACACGCAGACGGACTCGCACATCGGCCTGCCGGTGATCGCGGCGGCGTACTCGCGGCTCGATTCGCTGGAGCTGCAGCCGTTCCGCGCCGGGATTGCGGCGGGAGCGGACGTGGTCATGAGCGCGCACATCGCGTTCCCCGCCTTCACGGGCTCCGACGAGCCGGCGACCCTGTCCGCGGCGGTGCTCACGGGGCTGCTGCGTGACTCCCTGCGGTTCCACGGCCTGGTGGTGACGGACGCCCTGATGATGGGCGCGATCGTGGCGAAGTACGGCGCCGGCGAAGCGACGGTGCGGGCGTTCCTCGCCGGGTCCGACCTGCTGCTCATGCCCGCGGATCCCGATTCCGCGGTGAACGCGATGGCCGCCGCGGTCCGAGGCGGGCGGGTCAGCGGCGAGCGGCTCGACCAGTCGGTGCGCCGGGTGCTCGAGATCAAGCGGAACCTCGGCCTGCTGGAGCGCCGCACGGCGCCGCTCGACTCGATCATGCGGGTCGTCGGGAGCAAGCGGTTCCAGGACGCGGCGAACGACATCGCCGCGCGCGCGCTCACGCTGGTGCGGGACGTCGGCGGGCGGCTGCACGCGTTGCGCGCCCGGCCGTCCCGCTTCGCCCTCATCGCCTACGCCGACGAGGCCAACGGCTCGGTCGGCCAATACATGATGGAGCTGCTGCGCCAGGGCGGCGACACCGTGGAGTACTTCCGCCTGTGGCCGATGTCGGGTCCGCTGTCGTACGACTCGGCGCGGGCGGTGATCGCCCGCGCGCCGGCCACGGTGTTCGTCGCGAACGTGCGGCCCCTTTCATGGCGGGGGAACATCGCGCTTCCCGACTCGCTCGCGCAACTCGTCACGGCGACCGACGCAGCCCGCCCCGTGGTGCTCGTCTCGCTCGGCAGCCCGTACCTCTTGAATCAGACGGCGACGGTGAAATCCTACCTGATCGCCTGGAGCGGGGTGCGCGCCTCCGAGCGCGCCGTGGCGCTGGCCCTGCTCGGGAGAGCGCCGATCGGCGGACGCCTGCCCATCCGCATCCCGCCGGACTACCAGATCGGCTTCGGCGTCACCATCCCGGTGACGCGACCGTGAAGGGCGTGGCCCGCGCCCTCGCGGCGCTCGTGGGGCTGCTCGCGGCGTGCCGGGCGGGCGCCCCTCCGCCACCCGTCGGTACCGGCATCCCCGCCGCATCGCCCGGCGCGCTCGGCTTCGACAGCACGCGGCTCGCGGCCGCGGTCCAGTACCTCGGGGCTCAGGCCGACAGCGGCGCGTTCCCGGGCGCGGTGCTCGCGGTCGGGCGCCACGGGCGGCTGGCGCTCCTGGCCGCAGTCGGGCATTACGGCACGGACGACGCCCGCCCGGTGCAGCCGGGGACGCTCTATGACCTCGCCTCGCTCACCAAGGTCGTGGGCCTCACGACCGCGTGCATGCTGCTCGTGGACGAGGGCGCCCTCGCGCTCGATTCGCCGGTCGAGCGCTATCTCCCCGAGTTCCGCGGGGCCATGAAGGACCGAGTGACGATCCGCCACCTCCTCACCCACTCGTCCGGGCTCCCCGCGTGGCGCCCGCTGTACCGGGAAGCCGACTCGCGCGCCACGGCGTTCTGGGTCGTGAACACGACGCCGCTCACGACCACCCCGGGGCGCGCGTACGTGTACTCCGACCTGGGGGCCATCGTGCTCACCGAAGTGGTCGAGCGGATCACGGGCGAGCGGCTCGATCAGTACGTCGCGCAACGGGTGTTCGGGCCGCTCGGGATGCCCGCGACGCGCTACCTGCCCCCCGCCGGCTGGCAGGACCGGATCGCGCCCACCGAGAACGACACCGTGTTTCGCCACCGGATGCTGCGCGGCGAGGTGCACGACGAGAACGCAGGCCGTCTGGGCGGAGTCTCGGGTCACGCGGGGCTGTTCTCCAACGCGCCCGACCTGGCACGCTTCGCGGCGATGCTGTTGAACCGCGGCTCGTGGGACACGCTGCAGCTGATCCGCTCGGAGACCGTCGAGGAGTTCACCCGCCGCCAGAACGTCGTGCCGGGCTCGTCGCGCGCGCTCGGCTGGGACACGCCGCCCCAGCCTCCCGATTCGACGTCGAGCGCGGGCACCAGGCTCTCGGAGCGCGCCGTCGGCCACACCGGGTTCACCGGCACCTCGATCTGGATCGACCCGGAGAAAGACCTGTTCGTCATCCTGCTCACGAACCGCGTGCATCCCACGCGCACCAACACGGCGATCCTCAGGGTCCGGCCGCGCGTCGCCGACCTCGTGGCGGACGCCCTCACGCATCCCGAGCTCTGAGCGCGCCCGCCCTGCCATCACTCCACGACCACGCCCCAGCCGCGCCGTGTCAGATCGCGGTAGATGACACCGCCCGCGAGCAACGCCAAGCCGAGTAACGCGACCCCGGGAATGGTCTCTTGGAGCAGCAGCTTGCCCACCCCGAACAGGACGCCGTAGATGAGCACGCACCCCGCGATCCAATCGATCAAATTGGAGAGCCCGTCAGCCGACGCGTGCACGTCGGGCGCCCGTGCGGCGATGGGCCCCCACCCACCCCGCGCCGGCCGCGTGCGGCGGTAGAACGCCACCAGCGTCGCTTCGGGCTCCGGGCGAGTGAGGAACGTGACGGCGAGCCACACGACGGTGGTGATCGCGACGGTGACGACCATGATCCAGGCGAAGTCGATCGGCCGGTCGCCGTCGAGCCCTACGACGGTCTGGAGCAACACCGAGACCACGAACGCCGAGACCATCGCCGAGACCTCGCTCCAGGCATTGATCCGCCACCAATACCACCGCAGCAGCAGCACCGTCCCCGTGCCGGCGCCGGTGACGATCAACAGCTTCCATGCTCCCCCGATCGAGTCCATGAACAGCGTCACCACGGCGGAGATCACGGTCAGGAGGACCGTCGCGGCTTGGGACGCGGCGACGTAGTGCCGCTCGTCGGCGTCGCGCTTCACGAACCGGCGATAGAAGTCGTTCACCAGGTAGCTCGCGCCCCAATTGAGCTGCGTGGCGATGGTGGACATGTAGGCCGCGGCGAACGCGGCCACCATCAAGCCGCGCAGCGACGACGGCAGGTAGTCGATCATGACGCGGATGTACCCGGTTTCCGGGTCGGCGAGGCCGGGAAAGAGGATGAGCGAGGCGAGCGCGACCAGGATCCACGGCCACGGGCGGATGGCGTAATGCGCGATGTTGAACCACAGCGTCGCGAGCAAGGAATGCTTTTCGTCCTTGGCGCTGAACATCCGCTGCGCCACGTACCCGCCCCCACCCGGCTCCGCGCCGGGGTACCAGGTAGACCACCATTGCAGCGAGACGTAGACGAGGAACGTGATCATCGGCATCCAGGCCGAGCCGATGTCCGGCACAAAGCTCAGGACCGATCCCCGGCCACCGCTGGTCGCCCCGCGCAGTTGATCGATGGCGGCGAGCTTCATCTTCATGGCGTCCATGCCGCCCACCGCCTGCACCGCGACGACCGCCAGCACGATCACCATCCCCATCTTGATCACGAACTGGAACAGGTCGGTGACCAGCACTCCCCACAGCCCCGAGAGCGTCGAGATCATCGAGGTGAGAGCGATCATTCCCAGCACCATGATCAGCGCTTCGACCTTGCCGACGTTGAAGAGGAGCTGGAGGATCTTCACCATCGCGAGGTTGACCCAGCCGAGGATGATGCAGTTGATCGGAATGCCGAGATACAAGGCGCGGAAGCCCCGCAGGAACGCCGCGGGCCGTCCGGCGTAGCGGATCTCCGCGAACTCGACGTCCGTCATCACGCCGCAGCGGCGCCACAGCCGGGCGTAGAAGAACACGGTGAGCATGCCGCTCGCCACGAAGTTCCACCACAACCAGTTCCCGGCCACGCCGTTCCGCGCGACCATGCCCGTCACGGCAAGCGGCGTGTCGGCCGCGAACGTCGTCGCGACCATGGACGTGCCGGCGAGCCACCACGGCACGTTGCGCCCCGACAGGAAGAACTCGGCCGTGTCGCGACCGGCGCGCCGCTTGTAGTAGAGACCGATCGCCACGTTAAAGGCGAAGTACAGGACGATGATCGACCAGTCGAGGAAGTCGAGGCGCATAGGGGTGCGATTCCGTGGTGGAGGCCCCCAATTGTGGGAACGACGTGCCGGGATGCAAGCGGGTGGTTGACAGCTCCGCCCGGCGTGGCTAACTTGCTCTCTCATTGGAGGATACATCATGGCCACGACACAGACCCCCATCACGCTGACGCTGACCGAGAAGGCGGCCGCCGAGGTGCGGAAATTCATGGCGGAGGAGCAGGTGGTGCCGGAGACCGCCGGCCTGCGCATCGGGGTGCTGCCGGGCGGCTGCTCGGGGTTCCGCTACAGCCTGAACATCGAGGAGAAGCCGGCCGAAGACGACCTGGTGATCGAGAGCGCCGGTGTGCGCTGCTTCGTCGACGGCTTCAGCGCGCAGTACCTGAACGGCGTGACCTTGGACTTCAAGAGCAACTTCCAGGAGTCCGGCTTCGCGTTCGAGAACCCGAACGCGACGGGCGGCTGCGGCTGCGGGTCGTCGTTCACCGTCTGAGCCCGTTGGCGACCCTCGAGTCGGCGTTCCCAGCCCGCGCGCGGCGCGGGCTTTTTGCTTCCCGTCCCCATCGCCCGGATCCCCGGTTCTGCGCCCGCTCGACGTAGCCGTCATTTTCCTGTACTTCGCGGCGGTGATCGCCGCCGGGCTGCTCCTCGCCGGACGCCAGCGCGACGCGAGCGATTACTTCCTCGGCCATCGCGGCCTGCCGTGGTGGGCGCTGATGTTCTCGATCGTCGCGACGGAGACGTCGGCGGTCACGGTCATCTCGGTCCCCGGTCTGGCGGCGCGGGGCGATCTCACGTTTCTGCAGGTGGCGTTCGGCTACCTGGTCGGTCGGATCGGCGTCGCGGCGCTGCTCCTGCCCGGCTACTTCGAGGGGACGCAGGACACGGCGTACCAGCGCCTCGAGCGGCGCTTCGGCCGGACGGCCCGACGCACGGCGTCCGGAGTCTTCCTCCTCACGCGCGCGCTGGCGGACTGCGTCCGCGTCTTCGCAACGGCCATCCCGCTCGCCATCATCACCCGCTGGAACCTGGCCGCCGGGATCCTCGCCATCGGCATCGTGACGCTGATCTACACGTGGGTCGGCGGCCTGCGCGCCGTGGTGTGGGTGGACGTGATCCAGCTGGGCGTGTATCTGCTCGGCGGCGTCGCGACGCTCATCGTCGCCACCCAGCTCGCCGGAGGCCCGGGCGCCTTCGCGCGTGCCTGGGACCAAGGGAAGCTGGCGACGCTCGACTTTCGGGCGTCGTTCACCGTGCTGTACACGTTCTGGGGCGGCCTCGTCGGCGGCGCGCTGCTCACCGGCGCCTCGCATGGGACGGATCACCTGATCGTTCAGCGCTTGCTCGCGGCGCGGGGCCTGCGAGACGCCCAGCGGGCCCTCATCGGCTCGGGGATGTTCATCATCGTGCAGTTCGCGCT
>DASPXO010000234.1:0-54140 GCA_035637235.1 Gemmatimonadales bacterium
GGCAAAGTCCAGTCGTTCGCCGCTCGATAGCTTCACCTTTCTCGCGGTGGACACGGCGGGAGCTCCCTCGCGTGGGTAGACCAACGTGAACGCGATGACGTTCTCGTGATCTTCCCAGTAACCGTTCTCCTTCACGGTCACCGCCTTGAGCCGCACCTGCACGAGCTTCGGCATCCGGTATCTCCTGTCCCCCCTGGCGGGCGTCCTTGTCTTGCGGGAGCATACCGACCCAGACCAACCAACCTAATGGAGGGAAGACGGTCCCTCCATCTGCGCTAGCGAGGGGAAGTCACGGCATTGATGTAGATCGCCGCTTGGGCGAATATGGCGCAACTGCAGGTGACGAGGACGAAGGCGGAGGGAGGGTCGAGATGCGCGCGTCGCTTCCTTATGGAGATCTCGTCGGTTCGGAGGACCCATTGTCCCTCTTGGCCGCGACTCCGAACCGAATCGCGGCGCTGGTTCGGGGTTGGGATGCGAGTCGCTGGGCCCGGACCTACGCCCCGGGGAAGTGGACGGCGGCGCAGCTCGTACTCCACCTGGCGCACGACGAGGTCGGCTGGTGCAATCGCGTCCGTCTCGCGCTCACGGTAAACGGCTATGTCGTCCAGGCGTATGACGGCGCTCAGTGGGTAGCTCGGGAGTCTCCGACCGATCCGGAAACGGCGCTGGCCGCATACCTGGCGCTCCGCCGTCTCAACCTGATGCTGTACGGACGGATACCGCAGGACCAGCGCGCGCGGCCATTCCCCCACCCCGAACTGGGTGAGATTTCGATCGATTGGATCTTGCGGACACTCGCCGGCCACGATCTCCATCACCTCCGGCAGCTGCAGGCGATCGCCGCGCTATGAACCGCGATGACGGCCGGGAGCGAGGCCAATGATCGAGCGCCTGCGCGCGCGTGACGAGTGGAAATTCGCCGGCGTGCTGTCCCAAGCCGACCGCGCGCTGGCCATTGTCTGGTGGACCCTGCTCGTTGTCCGCGGACTGCTGCCGGCGCTCTTCGCCATTGCCATGGGCGGCCTCGTCGGAGCGGTGCAACGGGGCGGCGACCTGGCGGCGCCGCTGGGGCTGGTCGGAGTCGTGTTCGTGCTGCTGCAGGTCCTGTCGCCGATTCACCACGCCGTCGGCGCCAATCTCGGGAGCCGAACGGCGGCGTGGCTGTACGACCGGCTCGCCACGGCCTGCGTCCGCCCGCCGGGCATGGGCCACCTCGAGAATCCCAAGCTCACCAACGACCTCACGATGGCCCGGGATTTCGATCTCGGCATCACCGGCCCGCCGCTGTTCATCTCGATGGACTTCATCGCCGGTGGGCTCGTGGAGCTGGTGGGCGGCCTCGCCACGGCGCTGGTGCTCACCGCCTACGCGTGGTGGGCCCCGTTGTTGCTCGCGGGTGCATGGCTCGCCACGCACTGGCTGCTGCGCGAGAGCGGGGTCTGGCGCGACCGCAACACGGACGAGGTGCGCGAGGCGCAGCGCCATGCGGACTACGCCTACCGCCTCGCGGTCGACCCGCCGGCCGCCAAAGAGCTGCGGCTGTTCGGGCTGGCCGACTGGATCCTCGAACGGTTTCGGTCGCGCCGCCGCCGCCTGTTCGAGCTCCGCTGGCAAGCGACGCGCCTGCGCGAGCGTCCGGTGATCTGGAGCCTGCTCCTCGTGCTGGCCGCGAATGTCGTGGTGTTCTGGTCCCTGGGCGCCGCCGCGACCAGCGGCAATCTCCCGCTCGACCGGCTCGTGACGTTCGCGAGCGCCGCGGTGAGCACGAGCATGATCGCTTTCGGCGGACTGTCCTGGGCGCTCGACGGAGCCGCGGCGCCCGCCGCCGCGGTGCTGCGCCTGCAGGACGCCATGGACCCCGCGGGCGCGTTGGTCCGGGGCGACCGGCCGGCAGCGGGGATGCCCGCGCGCGAAATCCGGTTCCGCCACGTCACGTTCGCCTACCCGACCTCGGGCGAGCCGGTGCTCGCGGGCTTCGACCTCGCGATTCCCGCCGGCTCGTCGCTCGCCATCGTCGGCCAGAACGGCGCCGGAAAAACGACCATCGCGAAGCTCCTCTGCCGGCTGTACGATCCCCAGGACGGCGCCATCGAGGTGGACGGCGTGGACCTCCGCACCTGCGACGTGGACGGCTGGCGCTCGCGCGTGACCGCTGTATTTCAGGACTTCACCCGCTTCGAGCTGCCGCTGCGCGACAACGTGGCTCCCGCCGGCGCTCCCGACGACGTGATCGACCGCGCGCTCGCCGCAGCCGGCGCCACAGGCCTCGCCGATCTCGACACGGTGCTCGCGCGCGGCTATCCCGGCGGCACGGACCTGTCGGGCGGCCAGTGGCAGCGCATCGCGCTGGCGCGGGCGCTGTGCGCCGTGCGGCTCGGCGCCGGAGTCGTGCTGCTCGACGAGCCGACGGCCCAGCTCGACGTCCGCGGCGAGGCCGAGATCTTCGACCGCATCCTCGCCGCCACGCGTCACACCACGACCATCCTGATCTCGCACCGCTTCTCGACGGTGCGCCACGCCGATCGCATCTGCGTGCTGGAGCACGGCACGGTGGTCGAGCTGGGAACTCACGAAGAGCTGATGGCGGCGGGCGGCCGCTACCGGACGATGTTCGAGCTGCAGGCGTCGCGCTTCGGCGACGACGCCGAGGCAGGAGCCGATCTCGATGTCCTCGACTGACGACCTGCCGCCGGCCTTGCCCGCCATGTGGCGCGCGTTCAAGCGCGGCTACGAGGCCGCGCCGTTGCTCTTAAGCGTGTCGTTGGGCTTGGCGCTCGTGGCCGCGCTGCCGGACGCGCTGCTGGCGCTGTGGTTCAAACTGCTGGCCGACGGCGTGCTCGGTGGCAGGCGCGAGCTGGTCGAAGCCGTCGCCGTCGGGCTGGGCGTTTCGGCCGCCGCCACGTGGTTCCTGCGGGTGATCAGCGACCGCACCCAGCGCCGCTTCCGCGACCAGGTGACCATCGCCCTCGAGTCGCACGTGGCATGGCTGCAGGCGTCGGTGGCGACGATCGAGCACCACGAGCGCCCCGCGTACCTCGATCGCCTCGCGATGCTGCGCAACCAGGTCTTCGTGCTCGATCACATGTACATGTCGCTGTTCACGACCTGCGGCTGGATCCTGCGCCTCGGCGTGACCGTCGCGCTGCTCGCGTCGATCCACCCGGCGCTGGCGCTGCTCGCCGCGCTGGCCCTGCCGACGGTGCTCACGTCGACCTGGCGGCCGGGCGTCGAGCGGGCCGCGGAGGAGCGGGGTGCGTCGGCCAATCGCCTGGCGCGGCACCTGTTCGACGTCGCCACGACCGCGCCGCCCGGCAAGGAGGTGCGGGTGACTCGCATCGGCGCTCGCCTGGTGGCGCAGCGCCGCGCCGCGTGGGAGCGCTGGTACGGACCCGTCGCCCGCGCCCGCCGGCAGAGCGCTGTGTGGCACGCGCTGGCGTGGGCGATCTTCGGCGCGGCGTACGTGGGCGCCGTCGTGTTCGTGGCGTCCGTGCTCGCGGCGACGCCCGGCGACGTGCTGCTGGTGCTCGCGGCGGGCTCGCGCCTCTCGGCGTACATCGGCGGCACCGTGGGCGAGATCGGGTTCCTGCGCGGCATCTGGCTCGAGGGCTCCAGACGCCTGGCCTGGCTCGAGGATTACGTCGCCTCACAGTCGCGCGGCGCCGACCTCCCCGTGCCCGCGCGACTGGGCGAAGGCATCCGCTTCGAGCACGTGTCGTTCGCCTACCCGGGCACGGACCGGCTCGTGCTCGACGACGTGGACCTCCGCCTCGCACCGGGCTCGGTGGTCGCCATCGTGGGGGAGAACGGCGCCGGCAAGACGACGCTCGTGAAGCTCCTGTGCCGTCTGTATCAGCCGACGAAGGGGCGCATCCTCGTCGACGGCGTGGAGCTCGCACGCGTGCCGGCGGATGCGTGGCGTGGGCGGCTCGCGGGCGCGTTTCAGGATTTCTTCCGGTTCGAGTTCAGGGTGCGGCACTCCGTGGGGGTGGGTGATCTGCCGCGTCTCGACGACCGGCCGGCGGTGGCGGCGGCCGTCGATCGGGCCGGTGCCGCCGACGTCGTCGCGCAGCTCGGCGCCGGACTCGAGACGCAGCTCGGCCCCACGTGGCCTGAGGGCGTGGAGCTCAGCTTCGGGCAGTGGCAGAAGCTCGCGCTCGCCCGGGGATTCATGCGCGAGCGGCCGCTCGTGCTCGTGCTCGACGAGCCCACGGCGGCGCTCGACGCCGAAACCGAGCACGCCCTGTTCGAGCGGTACGCGGCGGCCGCGCGCGCGAGTCGCCCGAACGCCGCGCGCCAGCCGGCGTCCGACGGCCGCATCACCATCCTCGTCTCCCACCGGTTCAGCACCGTGCGCATGGCCGACTTCATCGTGGTGCTCCACGGCTCACGCCTGGTCGAGTCGGGCACGCACGAAGCGCTCATCGCCCAGGGCGGACACTACGCGGAGCTCTACCGCATCCAGGCCGCGGCGTATCGCTGAGGCCGCCCGTTCGTGCAACGTGGCGTCATGGCATCGTGGAACGTAGCTTCTCGCCCATGCCGCACCCCGAATTCCCCAACTTGACCGTGTTGGCCCACCCCCTGATCCAGCACAAGCTCACGATCCTCCGCGACAAACGCACGCCCACCCGCGATTTCAAGCAGCTCGTCAACGAAATCGCGATGCTGATGGCCTACGAGGTGACGAAGGACTTGCCGGTCGAGCCGCTCGAGGTGGAGACGCCGCTCGAGCGCATGCGCGGCGCGCGGGTGGCGGGCAAGAAGCTCGCGCTCGTGCCGATCCTGCGGGCGGGCCTGGGCATGGTCGAAGGGATCGCGCAGCTCATCCCCTCGGCGCGCGTCGGGCACATCGGCATCTACCGCGAGCACGACACGCTGGAGCCGGTGGACTACTACTTCAAGATCCCTTCCGGGGAGGACGCGCGCGACTTCGTCGTCCTCGATCCGATGCTCGCGACCGGCGGCTCCGCGGTGGACGCCGTGAGCGCGCTCAAGCAGGCCGGCGCCCAGCGCATCCGCTTCCTCTGCCTCGTCGCCGCCCCCGAAGGCGTGCGCCGCATGCTCCACGTCCATCCCGACGTCCCCATCTACGCCGCCGCGCTCGACCGCGAGTTGAACCAGCACGGCTACATCCTGCCGGGCCTGGGCGACGCGGGAGATCGGCTGTTCGGGACGCGGTAACCGGTAAGGGGCGGGAGGACGCAAAGCGGGCTAGTCTTCGTCGAGCGTCCCGACGACGTCGGTGATCGAAATGACCGCCGTGAGCGCTCCCGATTCCATGACCGGCAGATGGCGGATGCGGTTCGTGGCCATCAGCTTCATGCAGTGGCGGACGGAGTCGTCCGGCGTCACCGTGATGACGTCCCGCGTCATGATCTCGTGAACCTGCACCGACCAGGCCGGGATGCCCCGCGCGGCGACCTTGCGAACGTAGTCGTGCTCCGACACGATGCCGACCAGCCGGTCGTCCACGGTGACGGGCAAGGCGTGGATCCGCTCGCTTGCCATGATCTGCACGGCACCCTGCACCGTGGCATCGGGCGAAATCGTGTGGAGCGGCCGGTGGTTCTGGCTCATGACCTGGCGGACCGTCAGCACTTCCCGTCGACCTTCTCCACGCGCGCGCCGCAGAACTTCGAGCCCGGGATCTTTCCGATGGGATCGAGCACCGCGCTGGTCAACAGGTTCGCCGGCGCCTCGGTCCAGCAGAACGCCATGAAGACCATGCCGCCCGGTACCGCGTCGTCCTCGCGGATCTTCAGCTCGATCGCGCCGCGGCGTGTGGCCACGCGCGCCCACTCGCCCGGCCGCAGGCCCAACCGGGCCATGTCGGCTCCGCACAGCATGGCCACCGGCTCCGGCTCGAGGGCGTCGAGCACCTCCGAGCGGCGGGTCATGGCGCCGGTGTGCCAGTGCTCGAGGTTGCGCCCGGTCGTCAGGATCATGGGGTAGTCCGCATCGGGCGGCTCGTTATCCGCGGTGAGCGCGGCGGGCACGAAACGGCCTCGGCCGCTCGCCGTTGGGAAGCCGTCCCCGAAGACGATGTCCTGACCGAGATCGTCATCGCCCGCGCACGGGTACGTGACCGCGCGATCCCGGAGCAGCCGGTCCCACGAGATCTTCTCGATGGACGGCATGCAGCGCCGCATCTCCTCGTACACGTCCGCCGGTCCCCCGTAGCTCCAGGGAAGCCCCAGGCGGCGGGCCATCTCCTGGACGATCCACCAATCCGGCCGGGCGTCGCCCGGCGATTCCAGGGCCTTGCGGCCCATCTGTACCTGGCGGTTGGTGTTCGTGACCGTCCCGTCTTTCTCGGGCCAGGCGGCGGCCGGCAGCACCACGTCGGCGAAGGCCGCGGTCTCGGTGAGGAAGATCTCCTGGATCACGAGATGCTCGACCCGCGCGAGCGCTTCCCGGACGTGCTGGATGTCCGGATCGGACATGGCGGGGTTTTCTCCCATGAAGTACAGGCCCTTGATCCGGCGCTCGTGGGCCGCATTCATGATCTCGACCACCGTGAGTCCCCGTTTGGGGGGGAGCGGGACGCCCCACAGCTCTTCGAACCTGCCTCGCGCCTTCGCATCCTCCACGGCGTGGTAGTCCGGCAGGACCATCGGGATCAGCCCGCAGTCGGAAGCTCCTTGCACGTTGTTCTGCCCGCGCAGCGGGTGCAGCCCGGTTCCCGGCCGACCGACATGGCCCGTGATCAGCGCGAGCGCGATCAGGGCGCGCGCATTGTCGGTGCCGTGCACGGACTGCGAGATCCCCATTCCCCAGAAGATGATGGACCGATGCGCCGTCGCGTACTTCCGCGCCACCATGCGGAGGGTCTCCGCCGCGACGCCGCAGACAGCGGCCATCCGCTCGGGCGGGAAGTCGCGAACGTGGACCGCGAGCTCGTCGAAGCCCTCCGTGTACTGGTCGATGTACCGCCGATCGTACAGCTCCTCCTCGATGATGGTGTGCAGCAGCGCGTTCAGCAGCGCCACGTCCGTCCCCGGCGTGAATTGCAGGTTGTGCGTCGCGTGCCGCCCGAGCGGATTGTTGCGCACGTCCAGGACGATCAGCGTGGCGCCGACCCGGGCCGCGTTGCGAAAATACGTGGCCGCCACCGGATGGTTCTCGACCGGATTGGCGCCGATCACGAGGATCACGTCCGCGTCCAGGGCCGCCGTGAACGGCGCCGTCACCGCTCCCGAGCCGATGCCTTCGAGCAGGGCCGCGACGGAGGACGCGTGGCACAGCCGCGTGCAGTGATCGACGTTGTTGTTCCGGAAGGCGGTGCGCACGAGCTTCTGGAACAGGTACGCCTCTTCGTTGCTGCATTTCGCCGAGCCGAAGCCGGCGAGGGCCTGGCTGCCGTCGCGCTCGAGAATGCGCCGCAGCCCCGCCGCGGCGACGTCCAGCGCCTCCGCCCAGGTCGCCTCGCGGAAGTGCGCCGACGGGTCGGCCGGGTCGACCGTCAGGGCGGGATGTTTCGGCGCGTCCGCCCGCCGGATGAGCGGCCGCGTCAGGCGATGCGGATGACTGACGTAGTCGAACCCGTACCGCCCCTTGACGCAGAGGCGGCTCTGGTTGGCGGGGCCGTCCTGCCCGTCCACGTAGAGGATCTCGTTGTCGTGGACCTGATAGGTGATCTGACAACCCACCCCGCAGTACGGGCACACGCTGTCCACGCTGCGAGACGGCCGCTTCGTCATGACCTGCCGGTCGTCGAGCACGGCGGCCGGCATCAGCGCTCCGGTGGGACATGCCTGCACGCACTCGCCGCACGCGACGCAGGTGCTCGCGCCCAGCGGGTCGCCCAGATCGAAGACGATGCGCGTGTGCGGGCCGCGGCCCGCCATCCCGATGACGTTGTGGCCCTGTACCTCGGTGCAGCCGCGCACGCACAGCCCACATTGGATGCAGGCGCCGAGATTGACCGCGATGCCGGGGTGGCTCCGATCGGGCTGGGACCCTCCCCTTCCCCCCCGCCCCCCGTTCCCCCCGCGCTCGCGCGCCGGGAATCGGCTGGTCGAGAGGCCCAGCCGGTCGGCCCAGCGCCAGAACGGGGCGTCGGGGTTGTGAGCGCGCTCACGCGGCGGCTGATCGGCGAGCAGCAGCTCGACCACGAGCTCGCGGGCGCGGCGCGCGCGCCGCGTCTCGGTGAGCACCTTCATTCCGGGTTGCGGCCGCCAGCGGCACGAGGGCTCGAGTCCGGCGCCCTCGATCTCGACCAGGCACGACCGGCAGTTCCCATCCGGCCGATACCCCGGCGTGCTCCGGTGACAGAGGTGGGGGAGGACCTTGCCGATGCGCGTGGCGGCCTCCCAGATGGTCTCGTACGGGAGCGCTTCGACCTCCGCGCCGTCGATCGTGAAGCAGACGTTGTCGCGCCGGATCTGACTCATGCCGAGGATCCCGGGTCGCCCAGCCCCAGTTCGCGCCGGAAATACCGCAGCGCCGAGCGAATCGGCGCCGGGGCCGAGGTCCCGAGGCCGCAGATCGACGCATCCGCCATGACGTCGCACAGGTCGGTCAGCAGGGCTTCGTCCCAGCGGTCCTGCTCGATCAGCTGCACCGCCTTCTCGGTGCCGACCCGGCACGGCGTGCACTGCCCGCAGGACTCGTCCTCGAAGAACCGCATCAGGTTGAGGACGACATCCCGGATGGAGTCTCGGTCGGAAAACACGGTGATCGCCGCGGAGCCGATAGCGCAACCGTATTGCTCGAGCGTATCGAAATCGAGTGGGATATCGGCCAGGGACGCAGGCAGGATGCCCCCGGCCGAGCCGCCCAGGCAGTATCCCTTGAACGCGTGACCATCCTCCATGCCGCCGCAGTACTCCGCCAGCAGCTGATTCATCGTGATGCCGGCCTGCGCGAGCTTCACGCCGGGATGCGTCACGCGGCCCGAGACGGAGAAGGCGCGCGGGCAGGGGCGGCCGTTGCGCCCCTGGCGCACGAACCAGTCGGGCCCACGCTCGACGATGTCCCGGACCCAGAACAGCGTTTCGGCGTTGTGGATCAACGTCGGGATGCCGAACAGCCCGACGATCGTCGTGCGCGGATCCTTGAGCCGTGGATAGCCGCGCTTGCCTTCGATCGATTCCAGCATGGCCGACCGTTCGCCGCACACGTAGGCGCCGGCCCCACGGCTCAAGAACACCCGGGTGTGGCGGGTCAATCCGGCCGCGTCGGCTCGCGCCAGCTCCCGCTCCAGGATCGCGCGGATGTGGTGATACTCGTCGCGCAGGTAGATGTACGTCTGGTACGCCTCACAGGCCCACGCGGCGACGAGCGTGCCTTCGATCAGGCGGTGCGGGTCCCGCTCGACGAAGTAGCGATCCTTGAAGGTGCCCATCTCGCTCTCGTCGAAGTTCACGACGACCATCTTCGGCCTCGGCAGGGCGTGCACGGAGCTCCATTTCTTCCCCGCCGGATACCCCGCGCCGCCCAGGCCCCGCAGCCGGGCGTCCGAGAGAGTCTGGATCACCGCGCCGCGGGTGTGCTCGCCCGCCAGGCAGGCCCGGAGCACGCGGTACCCGCCGTCCGCGACGTAGGCATCGAAGTCCGTGTAGGGTGGCGTGATCGGATCGAACTCGCGCCGGGCAATCGTCGCCCGCAGGCTCTCGACGCTCGCGTGCTCGACGTGCCGCTTGCCCACCGAGGCCACCGGAGCGCAGTCGCAACGGCCCATGCAGGGGGCGCGCAGCACGAGCGCCTCATCGCCCAACGCCTCCGTGCACTCGGCGAGCAGACGCGCGGCGCCCTTCAGGGCGCAGGCGAGGCCGTCGCAGACGCGCACCGCGACGGCCGGGGGCGGAGGTGCGCCGTCGGCCACGACGATGAACTGCGAATAGAACGTCGCGACCTCGTAGACCTCCGCTTGCGACAGGTTCAGCTCCGCGGCCAGGGCGCACAGGTGGCGTGCGGCGAGATGGCCATAGCGATCCTGTATCGCGTGCAGATAGTCGATGAGGTGCCGCCGGTCAGGCCGACCGCCTCCAAGGACGTCGCGAACCTGCCCCAACGCCGTCGGGTCGACCGCGCGGCCACGCGGTCGCATGCGTCCGCGTGGGCGGCCGGAACCGGCAGGGTTCGGAATGCCGGTGAGGGCGACGAGATCCTTCGGGGTCTGGGGCATGGCGCTCCTCTGGGGCCGCGGTGATACCGCAGCATCCATCACGATGCAGGCTTGTACGACCTTTGCGGCACCTGCGCCGGATGGGTCCCGCCGGGTGGGCGCGCCTACCCACATGGGGGGGCCAGGCGGGCCCGCAAGATAGGGAAGTGGGCGCCCAGCCGCCACGTCGGTCCAGCGCAAGCCGTCAAGGCGTTCCACGATGCCATGACGCCACGTTCCGGAAACGTCCCGGGCAGCCATCTTGGAACGTGGCGTCGTGGCGGGCCAACGCAGTTGACATTTACCGTCATATATGTAGTTTATGACGTAATTCGTCACATCTGTAAAATGTGACACAAAATGTCAAAGGTCTACGTCGCCCTCATCGCCGACGCAACGGCGTCGCGGACGCTCGCCCCCGAGCGCCGCGCCCGGCTGCAGCGCGCGCTCCGCGCCGCCATCCCCGAGTTCAACCGCCGCTGGCGCAAGGCCCGCGCCGCCCGCTTCGCCGTCACCCTGGGCGACGAGTTCCAGGCGCTCCTCACGACCGCGGACCCCGTGTGGGAGATCGGCCACGAGACGCGCTTCCGATTCCCCGAGGTCGAGTGGGTGATCGCCTGCGGCCGGGGGCCCATCGCCACGCGGCTCGAGCGCCAGACCAGCGCCCCCGAGGTGGACGGGCCGTGCTTCCACGCCGCCCGCGCCGCCCTGGAAGCCGCGAAGCGCCACCGGCTGCTCTTCACCTTCGGCGGGTTCGACCCCGCGCTCACCGCCTTCGCGCAGTACTACTCCGCGCTGTACTGGAGCTGGACCTCGAGACAGCGCAGGGCGGCGACGCTGCTGCGGCTCGGCACCCCCGCGTTTGCCGCCGCCCAGCTGAAGGTGGACCGCAGCGCCGTGTCGCACCTCTCCCGCCGCATGGCCTGGCCCCTGGTCGAGGGGGGGGATAAGATGTTCCGGGCGGCCCTCGGGGAGGCACTGTGAACCCGCTGTTCGTGGTTCCGCTGCTCGCGTACACGCTCGTGGCGGCCCTGTGGCCGGCGCAGGTGGACGGCCATCGCCGCGGCGCGCCCGTGCTCGTCGTGGAAGCGCTGATCGTGAGCGCCGCGCTCGCCGCGGGGATGTTCCTCGCGCAGCTCGTCGTGCCGCGGGCCGCCGGACTGTCGTGGGGCCGGGTCGGGCTCCTAGCCACGGGCTACCTGTACGTCTGCGGCCGCGGCCGGGTGCTGATCCGCGCGGTGCTCGAGATCCCCACGCTCCAGATGCGCCGCGAGGAGGACCGCACCGCCGGCGCGATCGACATCGCCCGCGGCCGCATGATCGGCGGGCTGGAGCGCGCCCTCGCCCTCACCCTGGTGCTGCTGGGCGAATTCGGCGCGGTCGGCTGGATCATCGCCGCCAAGTCGCTCGCCCGCTTCAAAGCGTTGGAGGACCGGGAGTTCGCCGAGTACTTCCTGATCGGCACGCTCGCTTCGTTCCTGCTCGCAGTGCTGGCGGGAATCGGGATGCGGATGCTGCTACAGCAACCCTAGGGGCGGCTGACCCCGGGGCGGTGCCCCGGGGCTCTAGGGGCAGCGGCCCCCGCAGGGTAGCCCGGGATTAAGGAACCGCTTCTGTTTGGTGGACCCCGGGCCGCCGGCCCGGGGTCAGCCGCGCGGATCCTGTTTCAGCTACGCTAGAAGCGGCTGACCCAGGGGCGGTGCCCCGGGGTTCCCCTGCGCAACCCTTCCAACCTCCCCTGTGTCAGACGGTTAATTAACCGAGATCGCCGCTCCGGAGCCCGGTGGACGAACGCGACCTGCTAGCCCGTGTCCGCGCCGGAGACGGCGCCGCCGAGCGTGCGCTGTACGACACGCACGTGGATCGCGTGTACCGCCTGGCCTACCGGCTCGCGGGCGACGATCAGCTCGCGCGCGAGTTCACCCAGGATGCGTTCGTCCGAGCGTTCCAGCGGCTCGGCTCGTTCCGGGGCGAAGCGAAGCTCTCGACCTGGCTGCACGCGATCACGACCTCGGTTGTGCTGAACGGGTTGCGGCGGGCGAAGCGGCTGCGACTGCGGGAGACGGACCTGGATGACGCGCTCGCAGTCTCCGCCACGACGCGGGAGGCGGAGCCGGACCTGAAGCGACGGCTGGCGCGGGCGATCGACGCGTTGGCGGAGGGCTATCGTACCGTGTTCGTGATGCACGACGTCGAGGGCTACACGCACGAGGAGATCGGCGCCGCGCTCGGCATCGAGACGGGCACGTCGAAGGCGCAACTGTCGCGGGCGCGCGCCAGGCTGCGCGACGCGCTCGCAGATTTCGCGGGGGAGTGGGTCTTATGACGGACGATCGATTCGAACGGCTGCTGCGCGACGCGGCGCAGGATTATCATCGCCCGCCCGAAACGCCGCGCGAGGAGATGTGGCGGCGGATCGCGGCGGCGCGCGCGGCCCGGCGCCGCCGGCGGCTGACCGTGGCGAGCCCGTGGCTGCGCTGGGGCGCCGGCATCGCGGCGGTGCTGGCGCTGGGCATCGGGATCGGACGCTGGACGGCCGTCGGCCCGCAGGCCTCCCGCCCGGTGGCCCGGGTCGCCCCGGTCGCCGCGACTCCGAATGACCCCGCCACCCTCGCGTACCGCGTCGCGGCGGCGCAGTACCTGAGTCGCACCGAAGCACTACTCACCGGATTCCGGACCGAGGCCCGCGCGGGGATGCCGGACGCGCAGTTCGCCGCGCAGGCGCGCGATCTGCTGGCCACGACGCGGTTGATGCTCGATTCGCCGGCGGCAGAGGACGCGAGGCTCAAGAGCCTGCTCGAGGACTTGGAGCTCGTGCTGGCGCAGATCGCCCAGCTTCCCCCACGCGGGGATAGCGAAGGCGTGCAGCTGATCAACCAGGGGTTGGAACAACGCAGCGTGCTGCTGCGGCTCCGGTCGGCGGTTCCCGCCGGTCCGGGACCGGTGCGCACGCAGGGAGCACTATGATGCAGGCGCTGCAACTCGTGCTGGTGACCGTCCTCGGACTGCAACAGAAGGCGCCGGGGCGGCTGCCGACGCCCGAGCCCCGGCTCGAACCGCTCGCCGCCGCCCTCGCGGCGCTCGACGGACTACAAGCCCTCAAGGGGCTGGCAGGGCTCGAGGGGCTCGCCGGGTTGGCGGGACTCGACGGGATGGAGGGGCTCGAGGAGGGACTGGAGGGACTGGACGGGCTCGCGGGCCTGGACGCGCTCGACGTGCTGGACGTGCTGGACGGAGCGGTCGCGCCCGACGAGCAGGACCCCGCCGACTCGCTGTGGCGGGCGGCCCGCCGGGCGTTGAACCGCGGCGAATACGCCGGCGCGGCCGATCTGTTCGTCGAGATCACCCGGCGTTACCCCAGCTCGAGTCGCGCGGCGGATGCCCCCTACTGGGCGGCCTTCGCTCTCTACAAGACGGACGACGCCGGCAATCTGCGTCTCGCGCGGAACGCGCTCGCGACGCAGCGCGGCCGCTATCCGCGCGCGGCGACGCTGCGGGAGGCCTCAGCGTTGCTGGCGCGGATCCAGACGGCGCTCGCGCAGCAGGGCGATGCCGAAGCCGCGGCGTGGGTCGCCGACCACGCGCGCGAGGCGGGCAGTCCGACCGAAGGACCGTCCAAGGGCGAGCCGCCCACCGGCGGCGGCCCGGGGAAGGGGGGGCCGTGTCCCAATGAGGACGATGAAGACGATCTGCGCATCGCGGCGCTGAACGGGCTCTTGCAAATGGACGCGGCGAACGCCGTGCCGATCCTGCGCAAAGTCCTGGCACGACGCGACGCGTGCTCGACCGTGCTGCGCCGCAAGGCGGTGTTCCTCGTATCTCAAAAGCGGACCGCCGAAACGGAGGACATCCTGCTCGACGCCGCCCAGCACGATCCCGACTCGGAAGTCCGCGAGCAGGCGGTATTCTGGCTGTCGCAGGTGCCGACCGAGCGGGCGGTGAACATGCTCGACTCGATCCTGAAGACGGTCACCGACGAGGAGCTCCAGGAGAAGGCGATCTTTGCGCTCTCCCAGCAGCACAGCCCGCGGGCTGGCCAGATCCTCCGCGCCTACGCCGAGCGCCCGGATGCACGGCCCGAGGCGCGGGAGAAGGCGATCTTCTGGATCGGGCAGCAACGCTCCGCGGAGAACGCGGCGTTCCTGCGATCCTTGTATGCGAGGCTCACCGACCCGGACCTGAGGGACAAGGTGATCTTCTCGCTCTCCCAAATGCGCGGGGAGGACAATCTCCGCTGGATGATGGACATCGCCCTGAACGAGCGCGAGCCGGTCGAGCTCCGCAAGAAGGCGCTCTTCTGGGCGGGCCAGAGCGGCGCGGACCTGGGCCAGCTCGCGGCGCTGTACGACCGGATGCAGGACGCGGAGATGAAGGAGCAGCTGATCTTCGTGTACTCGCAGCGGCACGAGCCCGCGGCGCTCGACGCGCTCATCAAGATCGCGAAGGGCGAGCAGAATCGCGAGCTCCGCAAGAAGGCGATCTTCTGGCTGGGCCAATCCCACGACCCGCGTGCGGCGCAGGTGCTCCTGGAGATCATCAATCAGTGAGCGCTGCGCTGGTGCTTGCTCTCGCCCTCCCGCTGCAGGGCCTGTCCGACCGCGTGGCGGCCGCGCCGGACGGCGAGGTGCGCTTCACGTACGCTACCCGCGCGGGCGTGTGCGGCAACGGCCGCGGCGTCATCTCGCTCGAGTGCGAGGACGGCCGCTGCGGCCGGCACCGGATCTCCTCCGGCAACGACTACGACGACGACGCGGCCTGCCCCTGCGAAGCGGGCCCGGCGCGTGTGGCGCTGCGCAAGCGCGGCGGGCAAGTCACCCGCCTCCGGGTCTACGTCGGCGGCGCGTGGCCGCCCGCAGCCGGCGCGGCCACTGACTTGGGCGTCGTGCCCGCCCAGGCTGCGTCCCGCTTCCTTCTGGACCTCGCTGCCCGCGCGCCCGACGGGGCCGGTCACGACGCCGTGCTCCCCGCGATCCTCGCCGACAGCGTGACCGTGTGGCCCGACTTGTTGCGCCTGGCCCGCACGGCGACGGTCGCCCACGCGACGCGCCGCTCCGCCGTGTTCTGGCTCGGTCAAGCGGCCGGCGACGCGGCGACGCGCGGACTCACCGAGCTGCTGAACGACGACGCGGTCGACCGCGACGTGAAGGAGAGCGCCGTCTTCGCCCTGTCCCAGCGCCCGCGCGAGGAGGGCGTCCCCGCCCTGATCCGCATCGCCCGCACCCATCGCGACCCCGACGTGCGCCGCAAGGCCATCTTCTGGCTCGGCCAGTCCGACGACCCGCGCGCCCTGGCGCTGTTCGAAGAGCTGCTCACGAAAGAGCGGTAAGCGGTAGATTCCCCCTCATGCCTTTCTGGACCCTGCGCCGCAAGCTCGGGGCCGCAGTCGTCGTCACGATCGGGCTCGCGCTCGCCTGGGCGGCGGTGGTCGTCGCGGTGGCGCTGGCCGCGGCGCGCGACCAGGCGACGAGCGCCGACGCCATCGTCGTGCTCGGCGCCGCCCAGTACAACGGCCGGCCGTCGCCCGTGTTCCGGGCCCGGCTCGATCACGCCGCGGCTCTGTACCAACGCGGCCTCGCGCCCGTGGTGCTCGTAACGGGTGGGGTCGGCACGGGCGACACGGTGAGCGAGTCGGAGGTGGGCCGCCGCTATCTCCTCAAGGCAGGGCTTCCCCACGCCGCCGCCGCCGCGCTCCCCGCAGGCTCGAGCACGGCCTCCTCCCTGGACGGCGTGGCCCGCTGGTTCAGCGGCCGGGACAGCCGCCGGGTGCTCCTCGTCTCCGACGGCTTTCACATGCTCCGCCTCGAGATCCTGGCGCGGCGGCTCGGGCTCGTCCCGTTCACGTCCCCCGCACCAGGCTCCCCGATCCGCTCCAACCTCCGGCTCAATGCCGGCTACTTCTTCGCCGAGGGGTTCAAGGTCCCGGTGACCTGGCTCCTCCACCGCTGAGGGCGCCGCATGCAACTCGCCACCCGCCGGATCCATGCGGGACGCGTGGTACGGCTGGATGTCGACACGGTCCGGTTTCCGGACGGCTCCACCGGCGAACTGGAGGTGATCCGTCATCCGGGCGCTGCCGCCGTGGTGCCGTGCGCCTCCGATCCCGGGAGCGGCAGCCCCACGATCCTCATGATCAGGCAGTACCGCTACGCGGCGGGCGGGCCGCTGTGGGAGATCCCGGCCGGTACGCTCGCCACCGGCGAGTCCCCCGAAGCGTGTGCCCGCCGCGAGCTGCTCGAGGAGGCGGGCGTCACGGCGGGCCGGCTCGAGCGTCTCACGTCCATCTGGACCACGCCGGGCTTCACCGACGAGGTGATCCACCTGTTCGTCGCGAGCGAGCTGACCGCGGGGACGACGGCGCACGAGCGCGACGAGTTCATCGAGGTAGTGCCGCAGCCGCTCTCCGACGTGTTATCCGCCATTCGCGATGGGCAGATCCGTGACGCGAAGACGATTTCGGCTATCCTTTATATGGCGGCGTTCAGGCTACGCCTGTAGCCTTGCGGTGTCCCCGCGAAGGGACGATATTGAAGGCTCTGGGCTCAGCGGATGGCTTGTAACACATTGGCCAATGGTGACTTAGAAAATCTGCCAGCGACGGGTACGATTCATGCTGTCCCCCAAACCAAGGGGATCTCGCTCGGAATTCCGAACGTTGCTGTGTGAAACACGAGGAGTCACCCATGCGAGCAGTTCTCAGGCAACAACCCCGGGCGGTCGCGACGGCACGCGCGCTGGAGCGCCAGGCGCTCCACGAGCTCGACGACGGCCGGCTGGTGCTCCAGCACCTCGCGGGCGACCCCCAGGCATTCGGCACCCTCGTGGACCGCTACCAGACCCGGTTGCTCAACTTCATCAACCGGACGATCGGCGACCGTGAGCGCGCGGAGGATCTGGTGCAGGAGGTGTTCATCCGCGTGTTCCGGCACCTGCACCGGTTCGACCAGACCAAGAAGTTCTCCACCTGGATCTACACGATCGCGTCGAACCTGGCGAAGAACGAGCTGCGCAACCGCAGCCGCAACCCGCTCGTGCTCTTCCAGACGATCAAGAAGCACTGGGAGGCCGACCACCGGCCCCTGCAGTTCGAGGACGCGACCGCACGGCCCGACGACCTGTACCGCAAGCGCTACCTGAAAGAAGCGGTAGACCAGTGCGTGGGGCAGTTGCCCACCCATCACCGGGCGGTGTTCGTGCTGCGGGAGCTCGAGGGCAAGAGCTACGCCGAGATCGCCGACATCACGGGGTGCAACCTGGGGACGGTGAAGAGCCGCCTCAACCGGGCCCGGAACAGCTTCGCCCAGCTCATCGGGCCGCTGCTCGAATAGCCGCCGGGAACCCGCTGGGAAGCTGCGCGGTACAATCGGTCATGAAGTGCGGAGAATTCCTGGACCGTCATACGGATTTCCGCGATGGCCTGATCACCGCTCCGCGCGAGCTCCGGCGCCTGAGGCGGCATCTCGCGTGCTGTAGCGCGTGCCGCAGGTACGACGCCCGAGTCCGCCGGGGGTTGCTCGCGTTGCAGGCGGCTGAATGGATCGAGCCGTCACCGGACTTCCGGCGGCGGCTCGAAGCGCGTTTGGAGTTGGAGCGCCGGGCCGTGGTCGACGTCCCCGCCCGGGCGGGCATCGCGGCGGCGCTGTTCCTGGCAGCGGCGATCGCGCTCCTCACGCTCGAAGCCGTGCTGCAGCCGGAAGTGGCGAGCGCCCCGGCGTTGCCCCCAGTCCCATTCCCCAGACCGGTGGCCCACGCCGGCGTGCCGTTCGTTTCGTTCCAGGACCCGCGCGCGAGCGTGGTCGCGGGCAACCCGTACGCCTACGGAACCGCGCTCGTCGAGCCCGCCACAGCCGGTCGGTAGGCCCCCGTCAGGCATTCTTTCGGCGCCGACTGACCTTTCTCCGGGCCCCCGCCGGCGGTAACTTCCGCCGCGTATGGGGGCCGTTTCCTTCGACGCGCTGCTCCGGAGCCTCAAACAGGGGAGCCAGGGGGGACCGAGGGAGGCGGGTCGGGGGGCCGTCTATTATCTCCACGGTGACGAGGAGGTTCTGAAGGACGAGGCCATCCGGGCGCTCGTGGACCGGGCGCTCGAGCCCGGCACACACGACTTCAACTTCGATCAGCGCAGCGCGGCCGACCTCGAGCCGCAGATCTTCCACACTCTCGTGAATACCCCGCCGATGCTGGCTGCGAGGCGCGCCGTCGTGATCCGGGGGCTGGAAGACCTGAAGAAGGCATCCAAGATGCGCCAGGAGCTCGTGCGCTACCTCGGCGCCCCCAACCCGAGCACGCTGCTGATCCTGGTCCAGGGAGCGGGCGACCCGCCCGATCCCGAGCTCGCGCGCGGCGCGACGACGGTCGCGGCGGAGCGGCTCGCGCCGGCGCGCGTGCACCAGTGGGTGGCCGACCGCGCGGCCCGGCTGCCGCTCGCGCTCGCCCCCGACGCGGCGGAACAGTTGGTCCGGGCGGTCGGTCACGACCTCGGCGCGCTCGCCCAGGAGCTCGAGAAGCTGGCCTGCGTCGCGGCCGGGCGCTCCGCGACGCCGGACGACGTGGCGCGGCTGGTCGGCGTGCGCCGGGGCGAAACGCTCCAGGATCTCTTGGACGCGGGGCTCGAGCGGCGCGCCGCGGCGGCGGCGCAGCTCGTCCAACCGCTGCTCGAGCAGGCGGGGATGACCGGCGTCCGGATCCTGACGGCACTCGGCACCGCGCTCCTCGGGACGGCGCTGGCGCGAGCGGAGCTCGACGGCGGCGCACCGGGAAGGCGGGGCGGACGGGGGGGGAGGGGGGAGCGGGGGCTCGAGTCGACCATTCTCGATCATCTCCGCGCCGCGCGACCCTACGGACTGGGGAGTTGGGAGGAAACCGCGACGCGCTGGGCCCGCTGGGCCGTCTTGTGGAGCGCGCCGGAGCTCCGGTACGCCCTGCGGCTCGCGCTCGAGGCGGACCGCGCCCTCAAGTCGACAACCGTGACGGACGAGCGGGGGGTCCTCGTGCAGCTGCTGCTGTCGTTCGCGGTGCTCGAGCGGGGGGCAGCATGAAAGGCGGACGGGCGGACAGGCGGACGGGCGGACGGATCCTCGCGCTCGTGGTGATGGTGCTGTCCGCCGGCCCGCCGGTCCGCCTGTCCGCGCAGAGCGACACGCTCCGTGCCGCCGCGCTCCGCGTCGCCCAGACGCGTCCCGACTCGGGGCGTGCGATGATCCGCCGCCTGCTCGCGCGCCTCTCCCCCGACGATTCGCTCTATCCCGGCGCGCTGTTCACCGCGGGGCGGCTCGCCCCGGACGCCACCACGGCTGCGACCAACCTGCAGCGCGTGGCGGTCGAGTTCGGGCGCTCGGTGTGGGCCGACTCGGCGATCGTGCTGCTCGCGCAGCTCTACTTCGCGCAGGGCGACCCGGCGGCGACGGCGCAGGCGGCGGAGCGGCTGCGGCGCGACTACCCTGACTCGCCGCTCAAGCCACGCGCCGACTTCTGGGGCGCCCGGGCCTATTTCGACCTGAAGGACGACGCGCACGGCTGCGCGCTCGTCCGCGAGGCGCTGGACGGCTCCGCGAGCGACGTCGAGTTCAAGAACCAGGTGAGCTTCTACGCCGCGCGCTGCGCCGCGGCCACCACGACCCCGCCGCCGCCCGCGACCGACAGCCAGCCGGTGGCGGGCGAGGCCGGCACGAAAACCTACGTGGTCCAGGTGCTCGCCGTGAAGAGCGCCGCGCAGGTGGACGAGCTGCTCACGCGCCTCAAGGTGATGGGGTTCGATGCACGGGTCGCGCGGGACACGAGCGGACTGTTCAAGGTGCGCGTGGGCCGGTACGCCACGCACGATGAGGCGCAGCAAGCCCAGCGGCGCCTCAAGACCCGGCTCGGCGGGCAGCCGTTCGTGGTGGAGGAGCCGTGACGCCCTTGATGCAGCAGTACCGCGAGGTCAAGGCACGGTACCCGCACACGATTCTGTTCTTCCGGATGGGCGACTTCTACGAAATGTTCGAGGACGACGCCCGGCTCGCCGCCCGCGAGCTGGGCCTGACCCTCACCTCGCGCAACAACGGCGGCGCCGCCGACGTCCCCCTCGCCGGCGTCCCGGTGAAGGCCGCGAACGAATACCTGCGGCGCCTGATCGCCAGGGGACACCGGGTCGCGATCTGCGAGCAGGTGGAGGACCCGAAGCTCGCGACGGGGCTCGTGCGGCGCGAAGTCGTGGAGACGGTCACTCCGGGCACGGTCCTCGCCGAGGACTGGCTCGAGCGCAACCGCAACAACTTCCTGGTCGCCCTCGAGCCCCGCGGCACGGCCGCGGGGATCGCGGCGCTCGACCTGACCACCGGCGAGTTCGCGCTCGAAACGCTGTCGCCCGAGGATCTTCCGACCGCGCTCGCCCGCTACGAGGCGGCGGAAGTCGTGGTGCCGGCAGGCTCCCCGGTAGCGCTGCCCGACGGGGCGGCGCTGACCGAGCGCGAGCCCTGGGAGTTCGACGCCGAGCTGGCGCGCGAGGATCTCACGCGCGCGTTCGGGCTCGCGTCGCTCGACGGGCTCGGGATCGAGCCGCACGACCGCGCTGCGGTCGGCGCTGCGGGGGCGCTGCTCCGCTACGCGCGGGAGCTCAAGCCCGGCGGCCTGCCGCACGTCGCCCGCCCCCGCGTGGTCAGGCGCGGCGACGTGCTGCCGCTCGATGACATGACCCGGCGCAACCTCGAGCTGGTGGAGCCACTGCGGCAGGGGGCCTCCGGAGCGACGCTTCTCGACGTGCTCGACCGGACGATGACGGCGATGGGGGCGCGCCTGCTGCGCCGCTCGCTGCTCGCGCCGCTCGTCGATCCCGCGGCGATCAACGCTCGGCTCGACGCGGTCGATGTGCTGTTCCAGGACGGGCGCGGCCGGGACCGCTTGCGGGAGGCGCTGGAGGGCGTGCGCGACGTGGAGCGGCTGGCGGGCCGCGCGGCGCTGGGCCGCGCCACGCCGCGCGAGCTCGGCGCCCTGCGCGATTCGCTGCTCCGGCTCCCCGACGTACGGTCGGCGCTGGACGGCCTCGACGCCCGCGGCCGCGCCGAGCTGCTCGAGCGGGCGGCCGGCCGGTTCGACCTGCTCGCCGACATCGGCGACGAGCTCGGCCGTGCGCTGGTCGACCGGCCGCCCGCCCAGCTCACCGACGGGGACGCGATCCGTCCCGGCCACGACCACGAGCTCGACGAGCTCAGGGACGCGCGCGACGGCGGCAAGCAGTACATCGCCGGATTGGTGACGCGGGAGCGGCAGCGCACCGGGATCCCGTCGCTCAAGGTGGGCTTCAACAAGGTGTTCGGCTACTACATCGAGGTGACCAACCCGCACCGCGACCACGTCCCGCCCGACTTTGAGCGGCGTCAGACGCTCTCCGGGGCGGAGCGGTTCGTGACTCCGGAGCTGAAGGAGTACGAGACGAAGGTGCTGGGCGCGGAAGAGCGCATCGCCGCGCGGGAGGCGGAACTGGTGGTCGCCCTGCGCGCCCGGGTCGCGCACGCGATCGGGCGAGTCCACACCACCGCGGCCATTCTCGCGCAGCTCGACGTGTGGAGCGCCCTCGCCGACGTCGCCCGGCGCGAGCGCTATGCGCGCCCGGAGGTGAACGCGGGCGTCACCATCGAGCTCGAGGCGAGCCGCCACCCGGTGGTCGAGCGGATGATGCCGCGGGAAGCGTTCATCCCGAACGACGTGCGCCTCGACGAGGCGGGACGGGTGATCCTCCTCACCGGGCCCAACATGGCGGGGAAATCGACCCTGCTGCGGCAGGTCGGCCTGTGCGTGCTGCTCGCGCAGATGGGGTCGTTTGTGCCCGCGCGCCGCGCCGTGATCGGCGTGGCCGACCGGCTGTTCACGCGCGTCGGGGCGTCCGACAACCTGGTGCGCGGCCAATCGACCTTCATGGTGGAGATGAGCGAAACGAGCGCCATCCTTCACGGCGCGACCGCGCGGAGCCTCGTGCTGCTCGACGAGATCGGCCGGGGGACCTCGACCTACGACGGCGTGGCGATCGCGTGGGCCGTGACCGAGCACCTGCACAACGTGGTCGGCTGCAAGACAATCTTCGCCACGCACTACCACGAGCTGACCCAGCTCACGGAAGAGCTCGCCCACGTCCGCAACTTCAACGTGGCGGTGCGCGAGGCCGGGGACGAGATCGTGTTCCTGCACCGGCTCGAGCCGGGCGGAGCGGACCGCTCCTACGGCATCCACGTGGCGCAGCTCGCGGGGCTGGCCGCGCCGGTCGTGGGACGGGCGTGGCAGGTGCTCCGACTGCTCGAGGCCGGGCATCACGTGGCGCACCAGCCGCCACCCGCGGCGCCCGACGCGCAGCAGCTCGGGCTGTTCGCTCCGCCCGCGCCGCACCCGCTGCTCGCGGAGCTCGATCAACTGGACGTGAACACCCTCTCGCCGCTCGACGCGCTGAACCGGCTCGCGGCGTGGAAGCGGCAACGCGAGGGGCGCGCGTGAGTCTCCGGCGCAGCGCGCTCGCGGGCGTCGTGGTCCTTGCCGCGGCGGGATGCGGCAAGGGACCGGCGCCCGAGCGGGACGGGGGGCCGGGGGGGTCTGGGGGGGGGCCCCCCGCCGCGCCGCCCGACCAGGAGCCGCCCGTGGCAGTCAACCCCGACTCGCCGATCCAGTATCCGCCAAAGCTGTTCGACCAGAAGGTCGAGGGCGATGTCGTGCTGCGGTTGTACGTCGACTCGGGGGGGCGGCTCGTCCCCGAATCGAGCATGGTCGCGGAGCCGAGCGGGTACGCCCCCCTCGACTCGGCGGCGCTGGCCGGGGCGAAGCGGCTGCGGTTCGCGCCCGCACGGCGGCGCGGCCTCCCGGTCGCCACGGCGTTCTTGCAGCCGATCGAGTTCCGCCATCCCGGGGCCAGCGGCGCCGTGATCAAGGGCGGGCCGGACAGCAGCACCCCGAGGCGGGCGATCCCGAGAGCCCCACGCGATACGAGCCGACCGCGGCCCGACACGACGACGCTGCGCGCCGACACGACGCGGCCGCGGCCGGACACGAGCAGGGTGCGGCCGGACACGAGCAGGGTGCGGCGAGACACGAGCAGGGTGCGGCGGGATACCAGCGCGGTGCGGCGCGATACGAGCGGGGCCAGGCGGGACACGACTACCTCGAGGGCGGACACGAGTGGCGCCGCACGCTAAGCCGTACGCCAACGTCCTCGAGACGATCGGCTGGACACCCCTCATCCGCCTGACCAAGGTGGCCCACGGGATCCGGACGCCGGTCTACGCCAAGGCGGAGTACTTCAACCCCGGCGGCTCGGTGAAGGACCGGATCGGGATCGCGATGATCGAGGCGGCCGAGCGCGAGGGGCGGCTCCAGCCGGGCGGACTGATCGTCGAGGCGACGTCGGGGAACACGGGCGTCGGCCTCGCGCTCGCGGCGGCGGTGAAGGGCTACCGCTGCATCTTCACGATGCCGGACAAAATGTCCCAGGAGAAGGCGCGCCTGCTGCGCGCGCTCGGCGCCGAGGTGATCATCACGCCGACCGCCGTGCCGCCCGACCACCCCGAGAACTACATCGTGAAGGGACGCGCGATCGCGGCGGCGCACCCGAACGCGATCTTCGCCGACCAGCACTACAATCCGGTGAACCCCGAGGTCCACTACCGCACGACCGGTCCCGAGATCTGGGAGCAGACGGAGGGGAAGGTGACGCACTTCGTCTGCGCGCCCGGCACGGGCGGCACCGTGAGCGGCGCGGGACGGTTCCTGAAAGAAAAGGATCGCGACATCAGGGTGATCGCGGGCGACCCCGTGGGCTCGATCTACACGCACTACGCCGGCACGCGCCAGAAGATCGAGGGGCAGCCCTACAAGGTCGAGGGGATCGGAGGGGACAAGATCCCGACGTCGCTGCACTGGGACGTGATCGACGAGTGGATCACCGTGTCCGACCAGGACGCCATGCTGATCGTGCGGCGCCTGGCCCGGGAGGAGGGCCTCTTCGCGGGCGGGTCCACCGGGGTGAACGTCGTGGCGGCGCTCGAGGTGGCCCGCCGGGTGAACGACCCGCAAGCGCTCGTGGTCACGGTGCTCGCCGACACCGGCGAGCGCTACCTCTCCAAGGTCTACAACGACGAGTGGCTGCGGGAGAACCAGATCCTCGACGCCGAGCGGGTCCTCGTCGCCCGCCTGCTCGAGGCGAAGAACAGCGGCGCCCCGCCGCTCATCTCCGTCGCGCCCACGGCGACGGTGCGCCAGGCGCTGAACCTCATGAGCACCTACAACGTGTCGCAGCTCCCGGTGCTGGACCGCGGGGACGGCGTGGGCGCCGTGTCCGAGCCGACCCTGATGGCCAGGGCGCTCGAGCGGCCGGCGACCCTTGACCAGGCGGTACAGGAGGTCATGGACCCGCCGTTCCCGGTGGTGGACGCCGATCTCCCGGTCGAGCGGTTGGCGGCGATGCTCTCGCACGAGTCACCGGCCGCGCTGGTGCGGCGCGAGGGGAAGATCGCGGGGATCGTCACTCGCTACGACGTGCTGCATCAGCTCGCCGGAATCCGCTGATGCGGGTCACCGTGCTCACGGGCGGCGCCTCCGCGGAGCGCACCGTCGCCTTCGCGGGCGCCGCCCAGATCGTGGAGGCGCTCCGCGCCCGCGGCCACCAGGTGCACGTCGTGGACACCGTCTCCGGCCTCATGACCCGGGACGAGGAGCAGCGGCTGCTCAGCAGCACCGTGGGCAAGGAGCCGCCGTCCGTGGCGGAGCTGGACGCGCGGGAGCGGCAATTCCTCTCCGATGGTCTGGCCCAGCTCCCCGTCGTGACGGGGGCGGAGGTGCTGTTCCTGTGCCTGCACGCCGGGCGGGGAGAGGGCGGGACGCTGCAGGCGATCCTGGACGTGATCGGCGTGCCCTACACGGGGAGCGGGGCGCTCGGGAGCGCCCTGGCGATGGACAAGGACCTCTCGAAGCGCCTGTTCCGGGCGGCCGGGGTCCCCGTCCCCGCCTGGTTCATGGCTCCCGTGGCCGCCGAAGACGTGACCACGGCCCTGGGGTGGCCCGTCATCGTGAAGCCCTCGAGGATGGGATCCTCGGTCGGGATGACGCTCGTCCAAACCGCGCGGGCGCTCGACGCCGCAGTCGAGCTCGCCCGCCGCTACGACGACGACGTCATGGCCGAGCAGTTCATTCCGGGACGGGAGCTCACGGTGGGGGTGCTGGGCGACGTGCCGCTCCCCGTCGGGGAGATCATCCCCAAGCACGAGCTGTTCGACTACGAGTGCAAGTACACGCCGGGTATGTCCGAGGAGGTTTTCCCCGCGCCGCTCGACGCCGCACTCGCGCGGCGACTGCAGGAGCTCGCGCTCACGGCGCATCGGGCGCTCAAGCTGGGCGGCTACTCGCGGATCGACTTCCGATTGAGCCCCGAGGGCGACATCTTTTGTCTGGAGGCGAACACGCTCCCCGGGATGACGCGGACCAGCCTCCTCCCCCAGGCCGCCCGGGCCGCGGGGGTCGAGTTCCCCGAGCTGTGCGAGCGGATCTGCCGGCTGGCGTGGAACTCAGGGACGAGGCGCGGGGGATTAACAGGCTAGACGCGCAGACGCCGAGGCGAGATGGGCCCGCAGCGGATGTTCGGAATGACCCCGTGGGTGCGACGGTTGCTCGTCGCCAATCTGGTCGTGTTGCTGCTCCAGATGACGATCTTCGTCAACCCGCGGTTCCTGTACGCCTTCGGGTTCGTGCCGCTGCGCGCGCTGGCGCAGCCGTGGACCTTCGTCACGTACATGTTCCTGCACACGGGGCCGCTGCACCTCGCGGTCAACCTGCTGGCGCTGTTCGTGTTCGGGTCGGCGGTGGAGGAGCGCATGGGGAGCGGGCCGTTCCTCGGCTATTACCTGCTGTGCGGGCTGGGCGGCGCCGCGCTGTCGTATCTGCTGATGCAGCTCCGGCCTGTGGACGTCGTGGTGGGCGCGTCGGCGGCCGTGTACGGCGTGATGCTGGCGTTCGCATGGGCCTGGCCGGACCAGCCGATCTATGTCTTTCTGCTCCCCGGGCCGATCCCGGCAAAGTGGCTGGTGACGTTCGTGGCGGCAATCTCGCTCGCCCTCGCCATCTTCCCGCCCGCCGACAAGGTGGCGCATCTCGCGCACCTGGGCGGCTTCGCCGCCGGTTTCCTCTACCTCAAGCTCGGGGACCTGCGGCTCGCCCGGGCGGAGCGCCACCTGCGGCGCGAGTCCCAGCCGACGGTGCTGGTGCATCCGGGCCGCGTGGCGCGCGGCAGCGACGCCGTCGCGAAGCCGCGCCGCCCCGAGCGCGACCTGGCGCAGGCCGAGATCGACCGCGTGCTCGACAAGATCTCGGCGCGCGGGATCGAGAGCCTCACCCCGGCGGAGCGGAAGTTCCTGACGGAGATGAGCCGGAAGATGCGCGACCGGCACTGAGCCGGGAGGGAGCCGACCCGGGTCGCGACGTGCGACCCACGCTTGTCTCCGGCGCGCCGCCCTCCCAAATTGGGGCCGACCGCGCCATGCTCGTCAATCTCGTGCCGGAGTTCCTCGCGGCCCTCGCCGCGTCCGACCCCACCGCGTCGTACCACGAGTATCTCGAGCGGCACGGGCCGGTCCTCACGAGCTACTGGCACAACTACGTGCTTGATCCCGCGTCCCCCCACGCCGAGCAGGTGATCGCGGCGACCGTGCGGGCGGACCGCACCGACCTGAGGCGGCTGCTCGAGAACGTGGACGTCGTGGCGATCGCCGAGGAGGCGCTGCGGCGCTCGCTGGAACGGCTCGAGGCGGATTGTCCGGTCGATCTCTGTCTGATGGTGGGGGTCGGGGCCGCGAACGCCGGCGAGCTGGTGGTGGATGGGCGCGGCGTCGCGTTCGTCTGCCTGGAGCACTTCACGGGCCGTGCGAACCCGCAGACCTATGGGATGGGGCTCGCCCCGCACCTCCTGCCGCTGTGGATCGCGCACGAGGTGGCGCACGCGGTGCGCTACACCTCGCCGACGAGCCGCGCGGTCTTGAAGCGTCTCGTGGCCGAGCTGGGCGGCTACGACTACTGGGACACGGGGAGCCGGGCGACGCTGCGCGAGCTGCTCGTGAACGAAGGGGCGGCGGTCGCCGCGGCGCAGGCGGTCGCCCCGGGGTTCGAGCCGTGGGAGTACTTCGGCTATACGCGGCGGCAGTATCGGCGGATCCGCGAGCTCGACGCCTTCCTGCGTCGCGTGGTCGCGCCCGAGCTCGGCCAGACGGGGGTGGGGCTGCGCCTGCGGTTCCTGTCGGGCGGGATGAGGCCGGCGGCGCGGGTCATGGGCGGCAAGATGCTTCCCGAGCGCTGCGGGTATTACCTCGGCCTGCGGTTCGTCGAGAACTACCTCACCGAGCGCGGAGTGGCGTCAACCGCGCGCGCTGCGGCGGAGGAGTTCACCAAGGCCGACGAGCGGGCGCTCGGTATCCAGACCGCATGAGCCCGCGGCCGCGGGCGGAGCGACGCAGCAACCACCCGCTGCGCGACGTGCTGGATGAGCTGCTGGCGCACACGCGGGACTTGAGCCGGCGCGGCAAGACGATGACGCCCGCGGAGCTCGAATACGCGGAGCAGCGCCTCGAGTGGCTCGCGGACGAAGTCTGGCGGGTGGCGACGGGCGGCCAGGCGCGGCCATGACCGGGGAAGGGGCCATTTTGGGGTCCGGTGGCGGCCTTGACACCCGTTCGAGCGGCGGTGAGACTCGTAGACCCCATCCGGATCGGGAGGTGGTTATGGCAGCGGACTTCTTCATCGGCGAATCGTTGGTAGGCGACGGCAATGAGGTCGCCCACATCGATTTGATCATCGGATCGAAGCAGGGCCACGCGGGGGCGGCGTTCACGCACGCCTTGTCGAGCAACACCGACGGCTTCACCAAGCTCTTGGCCGTCGTCAGCCCCAACCTCCCCGCGAAGCCCGACACGCTCCTGTTCAACAAGGTCACCATCAAGAACGCCACCCAGGCGGTGCAGATGTTCGGCCCGGCGCAGGCGGCCGTGGCGCGCGCGGTCGTGGACAGCGTCTCCTCCGGCGTGATCCCGCGCGACAAGGTGGATGACTACTGCATCCTGGTGGGCGTGTTCATCCACTGGGAAGCGAAGAACGACAAGAAGATCTTCGACTTCAACTACCGGGCGACGAAAGAATCGATTGAGCGCGCCCTGAAGAGCCAGCCGAAGGTCGATGCGGTGATCAGCGGCGCCCGGACGGCCACGCACCCGTTCGCGGGCGGCGCCGACAAGAGCTGACGCGCCGGCGGTCGTTGGAACCCACGGTCGGGGGGCGGTGGCGGTGCCGCCCCTCGACTGTTTTCACCCTTTCCGGCACTCTGGAGCACGAACCCCGATGCGCAAGCTCCTGTTGCAGCTCGACAGCTCTCGCCTGCCGAGCGTGTTCGACCGGGTGGTGGCCTACGACGGCGGCGCCGACGAGGTCATGAGCTACGGCGGCATCGGCGAGGCGGACGTCCGCGACCTGATCCATGGCTGCATCTTCACCCGCGGCCCAAAAGACCTCAGGCACACCGCCGTGTTCGTCGGCGGCACCGACATGGCGGCGGGTGAGCAGCTGCTTGCGGCGGCGCGACAGGCATTCTTCGGCCCGTTCACCGTTTCGTTGATGCTCGACTCCAACGGGTCCAACACCACCGCGGTCGCGGCGGTGACGAAGCTGCTGCGCGCCGCAGGCGACGTCCGCGGCAAGCGCGCGGTCGTGATCGCCGGGACCGGCCCCGTGGGCCTGCGCGCCGCCGGGCTGCTGGCGCAGGCGGGAGGGGAGGTCGTGATCACCTCCCGCAAGCCGGAGGCCGGTGAGCGGGCGCGCGACTTCGTGGTCAAGCGGTTCGGCGGAACCGTACGCGCGACAACGGTGCACGACCCGAGCGAGGTCGCGCAGGTGCTCGAGGGCGCGGCCCTCGTCCTCAACGCCGGACCATCGGGCATGATGCTCGTGCCGCGGAGCGCCTGGGCGAAGCGCACGGGCCTCAGGGTCGCGGCCGACGTGAACGCGGTGCCGCCGCTCGGCATCGAAGGCATCGAGACGCTGGACGACGGGGTCACGAAGGAGGGCGTGATCTGCTTCGGGGCGCTCGCCATCGGGAACCTCAAAATGAAACTGCACAAGGCGTGCATCGCCCGCCTGTTCCAGCGCAACGACCTCGTGTTGGACGCCGAGACCATCGCCGACGTGGCGCGGGAGCTGCCGGCGCCCGAGCCGTGACCGGATGCCCCGCGTCGTCGGCATCGATCCGGGAACGGTGAGCCTCGACGTGTGCGGGCTCGACGACGGCCGGGTGTTCCTGGACCGCGCGTTCCCCACATCCGAGGCGCTCGCCGACCCGGCCCGGCTCGTCGCCTTGCTCGCCGACGCCGGGCCGCTCGACTGCGTCGCGGGCCCTTCGGGCTACGGCCTGCCTTTGACCCGGGCGCAGGAGGCCACGGAAGAGGACCTGCGGCTCGCTTTTCTCGCGGTGGAAGGCGAGCCGGGAGGGATCGGCGGGCTGCGCACGCTCGCGCGGGCGCTGGCGCGCTCGGCCCTGCCGGTGTTCTTCACGCCGGGGGTGATCCACCTGATCACGGTGCCCGAGCACCGCAAAGTGAACCGCGTGGACATGGGGACGGCGGACAAGGTCTGCGCCGCGGCGCTCGCGATCGACGAGCAGGCGCGCCGCGCCGGACGGCCGCCAGGCGAGGTCTCGCTCATCCTGATCGAGCTGGGCGGCGCCTTCACCGCCGCCCTCGGCATCGCGGAAGGACGCATCGTGGACGGCGTGGGCGGCTCGGCGGGCCCGCTGGGCTTTCGCGCGGCCGGCGCGCTCGACGGCGAGGTCGCGCTGCTGGCGAGCCCGGTGTCAAAGGCGCTGCTGTTCGGCGGCGGGGCGGCCGCGGTCGCCGGGTGGGACGAGCGCCGTGCCGCTCCCGACGCGCTCGGCAATCCCACGACGCCGCGAGAACGGACCGCGCTCCAGGCGCTGGTCGAGAGCGCGGCCAAAGCCGTGCTTGCGCTCTCCGCGAGCGTGCCGGCGCCGGCGGAGATCGTGCTCTCGGGGCGGCTCGCCGGCGTGGAAGCCGTGCGCCGCGGCGTCACCGAGCAGGTCGCGCGGATCGCGCCGACTCGCCTGCTCGACGGGTTTGCGTCCGAAGCCAAGCAGGGCGCGCAGGGCGCGGCGCTGATCGCGGACGGTCTGGCGGGCGGCCCTCACGCCGACCTGGTGCGCACGCTCGGGATCCGCGAGGCGCGCGGGACCGCGCTGGACCATCTCTACGTCATTTCCCGCGCACAGGCGCGCCGCCGCCTGGGACTGCCCTGACGGCGCCCCGCGTGCTCATCGCCGGCGTGGCCACCCGCGGGCTCGCCGAGTCGGCCGCCCGAGCGGGATACGAGGTCGTGGCGGTGGACGGGTTCGGCGACCTCGATCTGCACGTCCAGGCGCACGCCGTGCTGATGGCGCGCGACGCGCGCGGCCGGTTCAGCACGCGGCTCGTCGCCCAGGCGGCGCGGCGCGTCTCCTGCGACGCGGTCGCCTACGTCGCCCCTCTGGAGAACCACCCCGGCGCCGTGCGCGCGCTCGCGCGGGGCAGCGATCTGTGGGGGAATCCGCCAGCCGTACTCCGCTCCGCCCGCGACCCCCTGCGGTTCACGGCGTCCCTCGTGGCACGCGGTATCCTGCCGCCAAACGTGTACACCGGTCGCCACCGTACGCCGCCCCCGCTCCCGCCTCCCGGCGGGCGGTGGATCGTGAAGCCGCTCGCGTCCGGCGGTGGGCACGGCATCACCCGCTGGCGCGGCGGGACGCGCCTGCCACCCGGCACGTACCTTCAGGAGCGGATCATCGGCACGCCGGGCTCGGTGGTGTTCGCGGCCGACGGAGCGCGCACGGCGCCGCTCGGACTGACGCGCATGCTCGTCGGGGACCGGGCCTTCGGGGCCAGTGGCTTCCGCTACTGCGGGAGCATCCTCGTCAGCCGCGCCGACGCGTTCGACGAGGGCTTCGAAGGGCTCGCCGCCGACATCGCCAGCAGGGTCACGGACGCCTTCCGGCTCCGCGGCGTGAATGGCGTCGACTTCGTGGAGCGAGGCGACCTGCCGTACCCGATCGAGCTCAACCCACGTTATACGGCATCCATGGAGCTGGTGGAGCGGGCGTACGGGCTCTCGATCTTCGAGATCCACGCCCGCGCCTGCCGGGGGGAGCTGCCGGCCTTCGACCTCGCCGCCGCCCGCGCCAGCGGCTGGGCCGTGGGCAAGGCGATCGTCTACGCCCGACACGATGTCACGACGGGCGATACGCAACCCTGGCTGGAAGACGAGCACCTGCGCGACATACCCCATCCGGGCGAACGCATCCCCCGGGGCCGACCGGTTTGCACTGTGTTCGCCCGCGGACGCGACGCGCAGGCATGCCACGCGGCGCTCGTGAAGCGCGCGCAGTGGATCTACCGCGCAATTGCGGCGTCGAAGGCGAAGACCGCATGAGCGTCCACGAGCGGGTCGTCGAGCACGTGACCTGCCTCGGCTGCGGGTGCGCCTGCGACGACATCACCGTCGCGGTCAAGCAGGACCGGATCGCCGAAGCCCGGAACGCGTGTGCGCTCGGGGTCGCCTGGTTCGGGGATGGCGCGGTGCCGCGGGAAGCGCAGGTGCGCGGCCGGCGGAGCTCGCTCTGGCGGGCGATCGCCGAGGCGGCGAGGATCCTCGAGGGCGGGCAGCGGCCGCTCATCTACCTTGCGGCCGACGTGTCGTGCGAGACGCAGCGCGAGGCGGTGGCGATCGCCGACCGGCTGCGCGCCGCGCTCGATAGCGTCGCCGCCACGGCGGCCGCGGGCGTCCTCGCCGCCCAACGCCGCGGCCGGGCCGGCGCGACCCTCGGCGAGATCCGGCAGCGGGCGGATCTGATCGCATTCTGGGGCGTAGACCCCGGCGAGCGCTACCCGCGCTACGTCTCACGCTACGCGGTGCACCCCCGGGGGCTCGCGGCCCCGCAGGGACGCAACAGCCGCAAGCTGATCGCGGTGGACCTCGGCAAGGTCCGCGGTCCCGCGGACGCCGACGCCCGGGTCGCGATCGCCCCGGCGGACGAGGTGGACGCGCTGCTCGCCATGCGGGCGACAGTCCTGGGTCGGGCGGCGGGCGCCGACGATCGGTTCGGGCCCGCGTCCGCGCTCGCGCGCCTGATGATGCAGGCCCGCTACGTCGTGATCGTCGCGGACGGAGAGCCGGGCGCCGTCCCGGCGGACCCCGACCGCGCCGAGGCGCTGGTGACGCTCGCGCAAGCGCTGAACGGGCCGACCCGGTGCGCGTTGTCGACGCTGCGGGGCGGCGGGAACCGCACGGGCGCCGAGGCGGTGCTCACCTGGCAAACCGGGTTCCCGTTCGCAGTGGACTTTGCGCGCGGCTATCCCGTCTACCGGCCGCACGCCGGTGCAGAGGCGCTCCTCGCGGCAGGCGAGGTGGACGCCAGTCTCGTGATCGGCGCCGCCGGAAGCATCCCCCCGCCGGTCGCGGCGAGGCTCGCCCGGGTTGCCACGATCGCCATCGGGCCGCGGGCGAGCGCGGCGCCATTCGCGCCGGCGGTCGCGGTGGACACCGGCGTCGCGGGCATTCACGAGGCCGGCACGGCCTTTCGGATGGACGACGTCCCCCTTCCGCTACGGCCGGCGCTCGACGGCCCGCCCGCCGCGGCGGCCACCGTACGCGCGCTGCGCGAGCGGCTCTGCACGTGAGCCAACCCGCGCGCCTCCGCATCACCGGCGGCACGGTGTTCGACCCCGGGAACGGGGTGGACGGCGTGGTGCGGGACGTGTGCATCGAGGGCGACCGCGTGGTCGCCGACCTCCCGGCGGACGCGCCGCAACTCGATGCCCGGGGGATGGTCGTCATGCCGGGCGGCGTGGACATCCACGCGCACGTCGCGGGCTCGAGCGTGAACCATGGCCGCCGGCTCGTGCCGGAGGAGCATCTGGCCGACCCGGTCCCCGCGCCGCGGCTCGAACACGCAGGGCTGCCGCGCTCCGGGACGGGGGGCACCATCCCGAGCACCTTCACCACCGGATACCGCTACGCCGGGCTCGGGTACACGACCGTGATGGAGGCGGCGGTCGCCCCGCTCATGGCGCGGCAGGCACACGCCGAGCTGGACGACACGCCGATCATCGATGCAGGCTGCTTCGTGCTGCTCGGCAACGACGACTACCTCCTGCGCCAGCTGGCTGCGGGCGAGGGGGCGCGCGCGCGGGACTACGCGGCTTGGCTGCTCGGCGCCGCGAGGGCGTATGCGATCAAGATCGTGAACCCCGGCGGCATCGCGCGCTGGAAGTCGGGCGGCGCAGAGCGGCACGTCACCGGGCTGGACGACGCCGTGGGCTCGAGCGCGGTCACGCCACGCCTGATCCTCGGGACGCTCGCCGATGCGGCGAACGCGCTGAAGCTGCCGCATCCGGTGCACATCCACTGCAACAACCTGGGACAGGCGGGCAACGCGGCCACGACACTCGAGAGCATGAACGCCCTGGCGGGCCGGCGAGCGCACTTCACCCACCTCCAGTTCCACAGCTACGGCGGCGAGCGGGGAAAGGGCTGGAAATCGGCCGCGCGAGACGTGATCGAGTACGTGAATGCACACCCCGAGGTGAGCGCCGACGTAGGCCAGGTGATGTTCGGCCCCGCGACCACGCTCACGGCGGACAGCCCCGTCGAGCACCTGCTCTACATGAGCACCGGCCGCAAGTGGGTGAACGCGGACGTCGAGCTCGAGACCGGCTGCGGGATCGTGCCGTACGCGTACCGGGAGAAGGCCGCCGTGGCGGCGCTGCAATGGGCCGTGGGGCTCGAGCTGTTCCTGCTCGCACGCGACCCCTGGCGCGTGGTGCTGTCGACCGACCACCCGAACGGCGGCTCGTTCCTGTCCTATCCCCGACTCATCCGGCTGCTCATGGACCGGGCGTATCGGGACGAGCAGCTCAAGCGGGTGAACCAGAAGCTGCTCGCAGGCAGCGCGCTGCTGGACGGGCTCGCGCGGGAGTACACGCTCAACGAGATCGCGATCATCACCCGCGCCGGGCCGGCGCGGCTGCTCGGCCTGGTGGACAAGGGCCACCTCGGCGCCGGCGCGCACGCCGACGTGGCGATCTACCCGGACGACCCCGACCGGGCGAAGATGTTCTCGACTCCGCGCTACCTAATCAAGGCCGGAACGCTCGTAGTGGAAGAGGGGCAGCTGCGACGGGCCCCGGCCGGGCGGCGGCTCGCGGTGCGCCCCACCTACGACGCGGCGGTCACGCGCGACCTGAAGCGCTACTTCGACGAGTACGCCAGCGTCTCGTTCGAGAACTACCCGGTGGAGCCCGCGCCATGATCATCAACGGCGTGGCCATCGAGGACACGTTCGCCGAGGCGTTCACGATGCGCGTCGCCCGGCTCATCATCACCGGGCGAAACCCGAAGTGGGCGAGAGCGGCGGCCGCCAAGCTCACGGGCTTCGCCACTTCGGTGATCGGCTGCAAGTGCGAGGCAGGGCTCGAGCGCGAGCTTCCGGAAAGCGAAACGCCCGACGGGCGCCCCGGGGTGAGCGTGCTGTTTCTCACCATGGACAAGGAGAGCCTGCCCCAGCAACTGATCGTGCGGATCGGGCAGACGGTGCTCACCTGCCCCACGACCGCGTGCTTCGACGGGCTGCCCGACGCATCCGACCGGCTCCCGGTCGGGAAGGCGCTGCGCGTGTTCGGGGATGGGTACCAGGCGAGCAAGGTGATCGGGGGCAAGCGCTACTGGCGCGTCCCCGTCATGGAAGGCGAATTCCTCATCGAGGAGACGTTCGGGATGCAGAAGGGCGTGGGGGGCGGGAACTTCCTGATCCTCGCCGAAGACGGGGACGCATGCGTGGCCGCCGCCGAAGCGGCGGTCGAGGCGATGACGAATCTCCCGGGAGTGATCCTTCCCTTTCCGGGCGGCGTGGTCCGGAGCGGCAGCAAGGTGGGCTCGCAGCGCTACCGCACCATGATCGCGACCACGAACGATGCCTTTGCTCCCACGCTTCGCCCCATCACCCGGTCCCAGCTCCCCGAGGGCGTGAACAGCGTGCTCGAGATCGTGCTCGACGGGACCGACGTCCCGTCGATCGCAGCGGCGATGCGCCCGGGAATTCGCGCCGCCTGCCGGCCCGGCGTGAAATCGATCTCGGCCGGGAACTACGGCGGCAAGCTGGGACCGCATCACTTTCACCTGCGGCAGATCATGAATGAGGTGACTGGGTGATGACCGGTCGTGGGCCTCACCCCCTGACCCCCTCTCGGCAAGGCGGAGAGGGGGGACCTCACCCCCTGACCCCCTCTCCGCATAGCGGAGAGGGGGAACGAGAGGGAGGATGAGCGACGCGGTCATCCTCACCCTCGTGACGCCGCCCGAGTACACGCTCCTGGCCGACGGCATCGCTCCCGACCGGCTCGCCGCGCTCGGCGCGCAGGCGATCGCCGAGCTCTCCGTGCTCCACGGCGGGCGGGCGGCGCAGCTCGGAGACTTCTTCAAGGTGGAGGGGGAGCGCTCGGCGACGCTGCGGATCGAGGGGCAGCTCGAACGCGTGGAAGGAATCGGCTCGGGGATGGTGGGAGGCGAGCTCCTGATCGAGGGCGACGTCGGGCGCGACCTGGGAGTCGCCATGGCCGGCGGCCGGATCGACGTCCGGGGGAGCGCGGGCGACGACGTGGGCGGCGCGCGCCCGGGCGCCTCGCGGGGGATGACCGGCGGGGAGATCGTGGTCCGGGGCCGCGCAGGCGCGCGCGCAGGGGCAGCAGCGCGCCGCGGCCTCGTGGTCGTGACGGGGGATGCCGGGGACGGGGCGGGCAGGGGAATGATCGCGGGGACGGTCGTGGTGTTCGGCACGGCGGCGAGCGGCGCAGGCCGGTTCATGAAGCGCGGATCGATCGTGGCGGCCGGCGCGATCGAGCGGCCGGCGACCTTCCGCTACGCCTGTACCTACCGCCCCCCGCACGTTTCGTTGCTGCTCCGCTACCTGCGTGCCCGGTACGATCTCGCGATCGCGGACCGCCTGATCACCGGACGCTACGCGCGGTACGCGGGCGACATGGCCGAGCTGGGCAGAGGGGAGATCCTGCAATGGGTGGGGGAGTGATCGGCGTACCGTTGGACTTGAACGAGCGGGCGTGGCGGATCGCGGACCTGATGGCGGCGAACGCCGACGCGATGCGCGTCGCGGCGCACCGGCTCCCCGGAGGCGCGCGCGTGATCGACGCCGGGATCGCCATGCCGGGGGGTTACGGGGCCGGTGCCGCGCTCGCCGAGATCTGCATGGGCGGCCTGGGCGACCTGGAGTACACGCCGGTCGTGATCGGCGGCGAGACGTGGCCCGGCGTGCGGGTGTGGACCGACCATCCCGCGGTGAGCTGCATGGCGTCGCAGTACGCGGGGTGGGCGATCCAGGTGGACCAGTACTTCGCGATGGGATCGGGGCCGCTGCGCGCGCACGTCCGGGTGGAGCAGGAGCTGTTCGGGAAGCTGGGGTACGCGGAGCAGGCGAAGCGCGGCGTGCTGGTGCTCGAGACGCGCAACTCACCGAGCGACGCGGTGGCCGCGTGGGTCGGCCAGAAAGCGGGGCTCGCCCCGTCGCAGCTCACGCTCGTGGCGGCGCCCACGGCGAGCCTCGCGGGCGGCGTGCAGATCGCGGCCCGGATCCTCGAGACGGGACTCCACAAGATGGACGCGCTGGGCTTCGACCTGAAGCAGGTCGTGAGCGGCATCGGGACCGCGCCGCTGCCGCCCGGGGCGAAGAACGACCTGCGCGCCATCGGCCGCACCAACGACTGCATCCTGTACGGCGGGCAGGCGCGCTATACCGTGAACGCCGACGACGCCGAGCTCGCCGAGCTCGTGCCCAAGATCCCGGCCTCGGCATCGAAGGACTACGGCACGCCGTTCGCCGACGTCTTCAAGCGCTACGACGGCGACTTCTACCGGATCGATCCACTGCTCTTCAGCCCCGCCGAGGTTTGGCTGACGAGCGCCCGGAGCGGCAAGACTTATCACGCCGGGCGCACGAACCCGGAGGTGCTGCGCGCGTCGTTGCTCGAGAGCTGAGCGGCCGGGCCGGAGCGACCAACGGGGAGACGAACACGGTGCGGATCGCGATTCTCAGCGCACGGCGGGGCTGGCACACGGACGAGCTGTGTCGCGCGCTCGCCGAGCGGGGGCACGAAGGGCGCGTCCTCCCGTACGAGGGGCTGGTGGCGCGTCTCGGCGGCGGCGGGCGGGGCTTGACCGCCGGGGGAGAGGACCTCGCCGCCTGCGCGGCGGTGCTCGCGCGCATCGTGCCCGCCGGGTCGCTCGAGCAGATCATCTTCCGGGTGGACGCGCTGCACGCGCTCGAGGAGCGGGGCATCCCCGTGATCAACTCTCCGCGCACCCTCGAGCGCACGGTGGACAAGCTGTGGACGACCGCGATCCTCGAGCGGGCAGGCCTTGCGGTGCCCGACACGGTGGTGTGCGAGAACCCGGACGAGGCGCTCGCCGCGTTCCGCGCCGTCGGGGACGTGATCGTGAAGCCGCTGTTCGGCTCCATGGGGCTCGGCATGGTCCGGGTCACGACCGAGGAGATGGCGTTCCGCGTGTTCCGCACGCTGGAGACGCTGCGCGCCGTATATTATCTTCAGCGCGCGATCGACCACGCCGGCTGCGACGTGCGGGTCTTCGTGGTCGGCGGCCGCGTGATCGGCGCGATCGAGCGCAGCGCGCCGGGTTGGAAGACGAACCTCGCGCGCGGCGGGCGGGCCCGGCCGACGACGCTGCCGGCGGCCTGGGCCGAGTTGGCGCTCGCCGCGACCCGGGCCGTCGGGGCCGGATACGCCGGGGTCGATCTGCTCCCCGCGCGGGACGGCACGGTCTACGTCGTCGAGGTGAACGGAATCCCGGGATGGCGCGGCCTGCAGGAAGCGACCTCCAGCGACGTCGCGGGCGCGATCGTCGAGCATCTGCTCGAGTGCCTGGCGCGACGGTGAGTGCGGCGGCGGGCGCGACGCGGGCGGCCGACGTGGCCGCCGCCGCTCAGCTCGCCTGTCTGCTCGAGGCGAGCGCCCCCAAACCCGGCAACGTCGCCCCGAGCACCCCCTTCCACGACGCGGACTATGCGGACTTCCTCGCGAGCGCCGTGGCCATTGGTCCGGCCCTCGCCGCGGCCGGTGAGCGCCCCCTGGGCGCCACTATCCGTGCCGCCGTCGAGGCGACCGCGCGCTGGGTCCCCAGCAACACGAACCTCGGTCTGGTCCTGCTGCTCGCCCCTCTGGCCCGCGCGGCGCTGCGGCGGGGCGCTGCCCCGCTCCGCACCAAGCTCGCCGCCACGCTCGCCGAGACCACGGTGGCGGATGCCCGCGAGGCGTATGCGGCGATCCGGCTCGCCGCGCCGGCCGGGCTGGGGCGCGTGCCGGCCCAGGACGTGGCCGGCACGCCGACCGTGACGCTCGTGGACGCCATGGCGCTCGCCGCCGAGCGGGACGCGATCGCGCGCGAATACGTGACCGAGTTCCAGGCGACGTTCGACGTCGGCGCGCCGGTGCTCAAGCGGGCGCTGGCCGCGGGCCTGCCCTGGAGCGGCGCGGTGGTCGAGGCCTATCTCACGTTGCTCGCCGCGGCGCCCGACACCCACATCGCCCGCAAGCTCGGCCCCGCAGCCGCGGTGGCGGTGCAACGCCGCGCGCGCGCGGTGCTCGACGCGGGCGGAGTCCGCACGGCGCGGGGGCGGGACGCGCTCGCGACGCTCGACCGCGAGCTGCGCGACGAGCGCAACGCGCGGAACCCCGGCGCGACGGCGGACCTCACGGGCGCGGCGATCTACGTCGAGCTGCTCGCGGGCGGCTGGCGCCGGCCCGCCAGGACCGACGATGACCGCGCGTAAGACGTTCAAGGTCGCGGTGACCAAGGACAGCCTCGTCTTCGCGTCGGCGCATTTCATCACCTTCCCCGGGCACCGCTGCGAGACGCTGCACGGCCACAACTACCGCACGCGCGTCGTGGTCGAAGGCGGGCTCGAGCCCGAGGCTCACTACGTGGTCGACTTCTCGGAGTTGAAACGGCTGATGAAACAGCTCACCGACGAGATCGACCACAAGGTGCTGTTGCCGCTCGAGAACCCGAAGCTCCGGATCCGGGAGGAGGGTGACTCGGTGACCGTGGCCGTGCAGGAGAAGCCCAGGTACGTCTTCCCCAGGATCGACTGCGCGCTGCTCCCCATTCCCAACACGACGGTCGAGATGCTCGCGCAGTATCTCGCGGGGCGCGTCCGCCGGGAGCTGGCGTCGGCCGGCGGGGTCGAGCTCCAGGCGATCGAGGTCGAGGTGGAGGAGACCTTCGGCCAGTCGGCGACCTACCGCGAGTCGCTGGTGTGACCGCCGGGGCGCGGCGTCCCGCGCCGCCGCACGGCCTCGATGTCCCCCCGGCCCAGCCCGCCCCCGTGCAGCGCCGTCGCCACCAGCACCGCGTCGCACCTCGCGTCCGCGAGCCGCTCGAGGTCTCGGGCCGAGCCGACGCCGCCCCCCGCCAGCAGCTCCACGTCCGGATGGGCGCGCCGCAGCTCGCCCAGCAGCGCGAGGTCCACGCCACAGCCCGTCCCGATGCGCGCGAGATCGAGCACCAGGACGCCCGCCGCACCCGCCGCGACCGCGACGCCAGCGAGCTCGAGCGCCGTCCCGTGGAACGGCGCCCCCTGCCGGAGCAGCGGGCGGCCTGCGCGGAGGTCGAGGCTGAACACGACGCGCTCGTGCCCGATGGCCCGCGCGATGTCGTGGAGTGCGTCGAAGGATGGCAGCGTCTCGAGCCCGACCACTACGCGCGCCGCGCCGTCCGACACGGTCTCGCGCGCCCGCTCCGCGCCCGCGACGCCGGCATCCACCAGCAGGCGGCCCCCGCGGCCCCCGCAGCCGCCCAGGGCCGCGAGCGCGCGCACCAGCGCCCGCTGCGGCCGGCCGCCCGTGATCGCGTCCAGGTCCGCCACGTACCACTCGAAGCAGCCGAGCCGCTCGTGGAACGCGCGGGCCAGCGCCAGGGCGTCCCCCACCTGCCAGCCCGGCACCAGGACCGACGGCGCCGGGGCATAGGCGTCCCGCAGGCCGCGGCGGGCAAGCACCGCGCGACCCGCCTTGAGGTCGAGCACCGGGATCACGCGCAGCCCAACACCTCCCCGAAACCGGACGTATGCAAAGCGTAGTCGGCTGGGACATTGGCGGGGTGCATACGAAGGCGGCGCGCGCCGTGCGGGGCCGGGTCGCCGCGACCCGGGCCGCGCCGTACGAGATCCAACGTGATCCGGCGGCGCTCGCGCCGCTCCTTGCCGGCTTGGCGAGCGAGCTCGGGAGCGAGACCGGCGACCTGCACGCCGTGACGATGACTGCCGAGCTGTCGCAACTGTTCCGGACCAAGCGCGAGGGGGTGGGGTTCGTGCTCGCTGCCGTGACCGCGGTGTTTCCGGAGGGGCGCGTGCGGGTGTGGAGCGTGGACGGGTGCTGGCGCACGCCGGAACAGGCGCGCCGCCAGCCGCTCGCCGTGGCGGCGGCGAACTGGGCGGCGACGGCGCGCCTCGTGGGACGCACCTTCCCCGACTGCTTGCTGATCGACGTCGGCTCGACCACGACCGACATCATCCCGGTCGTGCACGGTCAGCCCGCCGCCATCGGCCGGACCGACCCCGAGCGCCTGCAACAGGGCGAGCTCGTCTATACGGGGGCGCTGCGCACTCCGGCGGAGGCCATCGCCTCGACCGTACCGGTCCACGGGCGGCCGACCGGCGTGTCGGCCGAGGGCTTCGCGCTCGCCGGCGACGCCCACGTGTGGAGGGGCGAGCTCGCGCCCGCCGATTACTCGGTCCCGACGCCCGACGGGCGCCCGCCGACGCGGGGCTTCGCGGGCGAGCGCCTGGCGCGCATCGTCTGCGCCGACTGCGAAATGCTCGACCCGGGGGCCATCAGCGCGATCGCCGACGCGCTGTGGGAGGCCCAGGTCACGCGGATCCGGGAGGCGGTGGGCCGCGTGCGGGGGCGCCACCCCGCGCTGGCGCGGGCCGTCGTGACGGGCCTGGGAGAATTCCTCGCCGCCGAAGCGGCCCGCCGCGCCGGGCTGCACGTCACGCGGCTGTCGGACACACTCGGCCCCGCGGCACGGCATGCGCCGGCGGCGGCCGTCGCCCTGCTCCTGTGCGCGCCGTGAGCCACGCGGTCTCCGCGGTCCATGCGATCGTGAAGGTCGGCGGCGGGCTGCTCGGCAAGGGTCGCGCCCTCGACCGCGTCACCGAAGCGTTGATCGCCTTCAGCCGCGGGCGCCGGGTACTCGTGATTCCCGGCGGCGGCCCGTTCGCCGAGGCCGTCCGCACCATGTTCCGCCGCATCAAGATCGGCGACGACGCGGCGCACTGGATGGCGGTCCTCGGCATGGACCAGTACGCGCACGCCCTGGCGGACCGCATCCCGGACGCGGTGCTCGTAGACCAGCAGCCGGAGATGGAAGCGGCGCTCGCCGCCGGTCGGCTCCCGGTGCTCGCGCCGTATCGGTGGCTCAAGGCGGCAGACCCACTGCCCCACTCCTGGGACGTCACGAGCGACAGCATCGCGGCGTGGTTCGCGGGCGCCCTGGGAGCCCGGCGCGTCGTGCTCATCAAGCCGGCGGCCGGCGACACGAAACAGCTCCTCGACCCCCACTTCATGCGCACCTTGCCGCCGACGGTGGACCATCTGATCCTCACACCCGATCAGCTCGGGCAGCTCGACATGGCGCTAGACGAGAGCCACGGGCGCGCCCCGGAACGCCGCACCAACTTGGGCTCGTAACGCCGCGACACGCGCGCGCGCCACGCGGCCCGTCCGACTCCCGACGCACGCGGCAGCCCGGACCCCCACGAGATCGGCGCCGAGGGCGCGAGCCGTCGCGAAGTCCGCTCCTCCGAGGCTCCCCGCCAGCGCGGCGAACAGGCCGGCGGCGTGCGCCGCGGCGATCCAGTCCCCCACCGCTCGGGGGGCGAGGAGCTCGAACAGGCCGGCATCCTTGAACGCCGTGTCCAGGAGCAGGCCGGACGCACCGCAGGCCGCGGCCACCGCCAAGAGCCGCTCGGGGGCGAGGCTCCCGGCCCGGCGCCAGTCGGCGTAGGCGACGAGCACTACGCGCGTCTCGGGTCCCGCGCCCCGGCGCGCTGCCGCCGCGAGCCGACGCACGGCCGTCACGCTGTCGACGCCGCGGAACCCCACCTTGACGAACGCCACGCCCAGGCGGGCCGCGGAGCGGGCGGCGCGCTCCACGGCCGCCGCGGGGCGCGCGTCGCCCAGCGCCGCACTGACCGCGCGGCGCGATCCCACGACGTCGCGAATCGCGGCAAGAACGCCGGGCCGCACCGCGCCCAGCGCGCCGCGGCGCGGATCCTTGGCGTCGATCACGTCGGCGCCGCCTGCCAGCGCGGCGTCCGCTTCGGCCGAGTCGGCGACGCTCACGAGAAGGTGCATGTGCGACGACTCCCTTGTGGGTGTCCCAAAACCGCCGATAGGTTAGGCTTCCGGAGACCCGATGTCAAAACGACAGCCGGAGGCGGCCGTGCAGGTCGAGCCCCGCATCGCCGGAAGTCCGACGCTCGCCGGGAAGGTAGTGCTCGTCACGGGCGCCTCACGCGGCATCGGGCGCGCGATCGCGGTCGCGTGCGCGGAGGCGGGCGCGGACGTCGCCGTCACGTTCCGCACGAGCCAGCAAAGCGCCACGAGCGTCGCGGGCGCGATCCAGCAGCTCGGCCGCCGCGCGCACCTCGTGCAGGCCGATACCTCCGACCCGAAGGACGTGGAGCGCCTGGCCGCGGACGTCCGGGCGGCCTTCGGTCGCGTCGACGCATGGATCAACAACGCGGGCGCCGATATCCTGACGGGCAAGACGGCGGGCCGCTCCCGCCTGGAGAAGCTCGACTTGCTGCTCGCCGTGGACCTCCGGGGAACGATCCTCGCCTCCTGGGCCGCCGCCGAGGTGATGCGCGACCAGCCGGCGGGGGGCGCGATCCTCAACATGGCGTGGGACCACGTGCTGACAGGCGGCGTGAAGGGCGATTATAGCCAGGTGTTCTGCGCCGCGAAGGGGGGCGTGTACAGCTTCAGTCGAGCGCTCGCCCGCAGCGTCGCGCCCCAGGTCCGGGTCAACGTGCTCGGGCCGGGCTGGATCGAGACCGCTTACGGCGCCAAGCTCGACCCGGCGGTGAAGGATCGCATCACGGGCTCCATCCCGCTCGGCCGCTGGGGCAGCGCGGAGGACGTCGCCCGGGCGGCGGTGTACCTCGTGTCCGACGCCGCGTCCTACGTGACCGGTCACATGCTGATGGTCAACGGCGGGGCTGTGGTCTAGCCTCCGGTCCCCAATACCCAAGGAGAGTCGCCCATGGCCGAGAAAGAGGCCACCTATCCCGAAACCCAGATAGCGGACAAGCTCAAGGACTTTCCCGGCTGGTGGTACGAGGACGGCTGGATCCGCCGGAATTACAAGACGGACGGCTGGCCGACCACGCTCATGCTGGTGAACGCGATCGGGTACGTCGCCGAGGCGGCCTACCACCATCCCGACCTGGCCGTGACGTGGGGCCGGGTGATCGTGAAGCTCAAAAACCACGCCGCCGGCGGCGTCACCGACAAGGACTTCGAGCTGGCGCGGAAGATCGAAGAGACGGTGCTGTGGCGGCCGCAGGGCGGCGCACTCGAAGGGACGCCGAACAAGTTCGTGCGCTCGGGCGACCCGCGGTGACCGTCGGGCCCCAGCGGGTCCTCTTCGTCACGGGGAGGCTCGCCGAGCCGGCGCTGCGCCGCACGCTCGCCGAGATGGCCCCGGCGTTCGGGTACGAGGTGGTGGTCATGAAGATCACCGTGGCCGCGCTGATGACGACGCCATGGATCGCCCGGTTTCTCCAGGTGCCGCCCGGCATCGACCTGGTGCTGATCCCGGGTCTCTGCGAAGGCGACCCCGCGGTGATCGCGCAGCAGGCCGGGGTCCCGGTCGAGAAGGGGCCGAAGGACCTGCGGCAGATCCCCGAGTACTTCGGCCGCGCCGCGGTCGCCCGGGACTACGGAGCGTACGACATCGAGATCGTCGCCGAGGTGAACAACGCCCCCCGCCTCCCGCGCGAGGCGCTGCGGCGCGAGGCCGCGCACTACCGGGCGAGCGGGGCCGACCTGATCGACGTAGGCTGCACTCCCGGGCGCGCGTTCCCGGAGCTCGCGGACGTGGTGCGCGAGCTCACGGCCGCGGGGATGCGGGTGAGCATCGACTCCTTCGATCCCGGCGAGGTCCGCAGCGCGGTCGCGGCCGGCGCGGAGCTGGTGCTCTCCGTCAACCGCTCCAACCTGGACGTCGCGCGGGAGCTCGCCGGTACGAAGACCCGCGTGGTCGTGATCCCCGACTTCGGCCAGGGGATGGAGACCCTGGAGCCCAGCATCGCCGCGCTCGAACGTTGGGGCGTGTCCTACCTGATCGATCCCGTGGTCGAGCCGATCGGCTTCGGCTTTTTCGCCTCGCTCGAGCGCTTCGCGGAGCTGCATCGGCGATACCCCGGCGCCCCGCTCTTCATGGGCATCGGGAACATCACCGAGCTGACGGCCGCGGACACGACCGGGGTGAACGCCCTGCTCATCGCGATCTGCCAGGAAGTGGGGGTGCGGGCGGTGCTCACGACCGAAGTGATCCCCTGGGCCCGCGGGGCGGTGCGCGAGGCGGACATCGCGCGCCGTCTGATGCACCACGCCGTCACGCAGAAGACCCTGCCCAAGGGCGTGGACGACCGGCTCGTCACGCTCAAGGATCCGACGGTGCTAGGGGTTACCGAGCCGGAGCTGCGCGAGCTTCAGGCCGCGGTCACCGATCCCAATTTCCGCATCTTCGCCGATCGCGAGACGATCACGGTCTTCAACAGCGAGATCTTCGTCCGGGGCACCGACATCCACGAGCTGTTCGCGCGGCTCGACGTCGACGAGGCAAGCCACGCGTTCTATCTCGGACGCGAGCTCATGAAGGCGAAGCTCGCCATCACGCTCGGCAAGAACTACCGCCAGGAGGGGGCGCTCGAGTGGGGCTACCTCACGCCTCCCGACGACCGGGGTCCGGAGCACGTGATGCTCACCCAGCGCTCGGCCCGGGCGCGCGCGCGGAGGGGCGACGCGTGAGCCGCGAGGCCGCGCTCGTGGAGGAGCTCCTGCCGGCTCCCGATCCGCTCGAGACCTGCGCGCGGTTCGCCGACCTGCCGTTCGTGCTCTTCCTCGACAGCGCGGCCGACCCCGAGCACCTGGGGCGGTATTCCTTCCTCGCCGCGGATCCCGCGACCGTAGTGCGCTCCAAGGGCGCGCTGACCCAGGAGCTCGATCCGGCAGGGCGCTGGAACCGGGTGGCGGCCGACCCCCTCGCCCGCGCGCGCGAGCTCGTCGCCCCGTTCGCGGCCGAGCCGGTCCGAGGCCTGCCGCCGTTCCAGGGCGGCGCCGCCGGATACATCGGCTACGATTGGGGCGTGACCCTCGAGCGCATTCCCCGCACCCGCTACGACGACCTCGCGATCCCGGACGTGATGCTCGGCCTGTACGACTGGGTGATCGCGTGGGACCACCCGGCGCGGCACGCTTGGGTGATCTCGACGGGGCTGCCCGAGCGGAGAACGGCTCGAGAGGCTCGCGCGGTCCGCCGACTGGCCTTCGTGCGGGAGAGGTTGGCGGTCAGGCGGACCGGCGGACTGGCGGACGGTACGACGGGCGGACTGGCGGACGGGCGGACTGGCGGACCGGCGGTCCAGGCCGCGCCTTCCGTCCGCCTGTCCGCCCGTCCGGCCGTCCGCCAGTCGGCCCCGTCCTATCCCGTGCCTGGCCCACCCGGCCTGCGCTCGAACTTCACGCGCGCCGGCTATCTCCAGGCAGTCGCCCGCGTGATCGAGTACGTCTACGCGGGGGACATCTTCCAGGCGAACCTGTCGCAGCGGCTCCAGGCGCCGCTCGCGGGGACGCCGTTCGAGCTGTACGGGCGCCTGCGGCAGCGCAACCCGGCGCCGTTCGCCGCATACCTCGACTTCGGTGACCTGGTCGTGGCGAGCTCGTCGCCCGAGCGGTTTCTCCGGATCCGCGACGGACGCCGGGTCGAAACGCGTCCGATCAAGGGGACGCGGCCGCGCGGCATCGGGCCCGAGCACGACGCGGCGCTCGCGCTGGCGCTCGCCGAGAGCGACAAGGACCGGGCCGAGAACGTGATGATCGTGGACCTCCTGCGGAACGACCTGTCGCGGGTGTGCCGGCCGGGCACGGTCCGCGTCCCCGAGCTGTTCGCGCTCGAGCACTACCAGACCGTGCATCACCTCGTCTCCACGGTCGAAGGCGAGCTCGCCCCGGAGCACGACGCCGTGGACCTGGTGCGCGCGGCCTTCCCCGGAGGCTCGATCACGGGCGCGCCCAAAGTACGGGCGATGCAGATCATCGCCGAGGTCGAGCCCACGCAGCGCGGCGTCTACTGCGGCTCGATCGGCTACCTCAGCGTCACCGGCGCTCTCGATACCAGCATCGTGATCCGCACCTGTCTCGCGCTCGGCCGCGACGTGTACTTCCAGGCCGGCGGCGGCATCGTGGCCGATTCGGACCCGGACGACGAGTACGCCGAGACGCTCGACAAGGCCCGCGGCCTCACCGCCGCGCTGACGCCATGATCCTGCTGATCGACAACTACGACTCGTTCGTCTACAACCTCGCCCGCTACGTGCGCGAGCTCGGCGAGGAAACCCTCGTCCGACGCCACGACGCCACGACGCCCGAGGAGATCGAGCTGCTCCGGCCCTCCCACATCATCATCTCTCCGGGGCCCTGCTCTCCCGGCGAGGCCGGGATCTCGATGGAGGTGGTGCGCCGGTTCGGCGCCGCGACGCCCATCCTCGGGGTCTGCCTCGGCCACCAGTGCATCGGCGCCGCTTACGGCGCGGGGATCGTGCGCGCGGGGCGCCCGATGCACGGCAAGGCGTCGTGCATCCGTCACGACGGCCGCGGCCTGTTCGCCGGGCTGCCGAGCCCCTTCCGGGCGGGGCGCTACCACTCGCTCGTCGTCTCCCGGGCCGGCCTCCCGGCCGAGCTCGTGGTCACCGCCACCGCCGAGGACGGCGAGATCATGGCGCTGGAGCACGTCGGTCACCCCGTCATCGGACTCCAGTTCCACCCCGAGTCCGTGCTCACCGAGTACGGCTACCTCCTGCTCGACCGCTTCCTCCACGGCGCCGCGTCGCGTGGCGACGCCCTTCCGGACCGCGCGGACGGCGCGCGGGCCCCGGCTGCGGCGCCGGAATCCGCGCTCCCGCCCGTGACGGTGGTCCGGTGATCATCGAGTCCATCCTCACCACGCTGGACGCGGCCGGGACGGTCAACTTCGCCCCGATGGGCGTCGAGTGGGGCGAAGCGGAGATCGTCATCAAGCCGTTCCTCGAGACCACGACGTTCAGGAACGTGCGTGAGACCGGCGCGGCCGTCGTGAACCTGACGGACGACGTGATGCTGTTCGCGCAGGGCGCGATCTCGAACGTCCGTTTCCCGGCGGTCCCGGCGGTCGCGGTGCGCGGCGTGGTGCTCGAAGCGGCGTGCTCCTGGCGAGAGCTGGCGGTGCGCACGCTCGACGCCACGCCGCCCCGCGCACACATCGTGACCCGCGTCGTGCACCGCGGCTTCACGCGGGAGTTCCTGGGCTTCAACCGCGCACGCCACGCGGTGCTCGAGGCGGCGATCCTCGCGACGCGCACGCACCTCCTCCCGCCCGAGCACATCCAGCAGGAGTTCGCGCGGCTGCAGGTGCTCGTGGACAAGACCGCCGGCCCGCGCGAGCGGGAAGCGATGGCGCTCCTCACCGAGTACGTGCGCACGGCTCCCCCGGCGCCCCCGGCCGCCGAGCCCGCCGCGCGATGAGCGGGGCCGCGCCGGTCTTCGTCGAGGCGCCGGCCCGCCTCCATTTCGGGGTCCTGGACCTGCGGGGCGATCTGGGGCGCCGGTTCGGCGGGATCGGCGCCGCGGTGCCCGCGCCGTCGCTCCTCCTCGAGGCGCGGCGCGCGGTCGCACTCGGCGCGGAAGGCCCCGATGCGGAGCGCGCGCTCGAGTTCGCGCGTCGCTTCGCCGCGTACCACGGCCTCGACGCCCGCGTGCATTTCTGCCTCCGCCGCGCCATCCCCGCGCACGCGGGGCTCGGCTCGGGGACGCAGCTCGCCCTCGCCGTGGCGCGCGCCACCGCCGAGCTGTACGGCCTGCCGACCGACGTCGCGACGCTGGCGCGCGCCGTGGACCGGGGCCGGCGCTCGGGCGTCGGCACCTGGACCTTCGCCTACGGCGGCTTCGTGCTCGAAGGCGGCCGTAAGAGCGACGAGGCCGCGATCGCTCCGCTCCTGGCCCGGCTGCCGACACCAGCGTCCTGGCGCTGCGTGGTGGCGGTGCCGCGCGGCAAGCCGGGACTCGCGGCGGACGAGGAGGCGGCGGCTTTCGCTCGACTCCCGGCGCCCCCGGCGCGCGACGTGGCGCGCGTGGCGCACCTCGTCCTCCTGCAACTCTTGCCCGCGGTGGCGGAGGGTGACCTCGCGTCGTTCGGCGGGGCGCTCACCGAGGTGCAGCGGATCACCGGCGGGTGGTTCGCGCCGGCGCAGGGGGGCGTGTTCGCCCCGGGGGCGACCGGCGAGCTGGTCGAGCGGCTGCGCGAGTGGGGGGCCGTCGGGGTCGGCCAGAGCTCGTGGGGGCCCGCCGTCTACGGCATCGTGGGGGAGGCGGACGCTGCGCGGGCGCTCGCCGAGCGCGTGCGGGCGGTGCTCGAGCCCGGGGGGGCGGTGTACGAGGGCGGGTTCAGCGCGACGGGGGCGCGCGTGTGGCGCGGGGCGGACACTGTTTCTGCTTGAAAATGCCTAGGCTTTCCGGACCCCAATTGACAGCCCCGGGACGAGGGGATATAACCCCTATCCCTGGCAGCAATGCCCGCGTGGAGGGAAACGGACGATGGCTGTGGCCTGCCGGGAACGCGGCCCCCCCGGACGGCGCCCCTTTGAGGGTCTCGAGCGCTGGCAGGCTAGTTTCCGTGAACCGGTTTTCTCACCACCCTCATCCTCAACATGAGGTCAGCTATGAACCGCATGAAACTGCTGTCCGGCGGCATCGCAACGAGCCTGATGGTGCTCGCGGCGACCGCCGTCGCCCAGACTCCGGGCGAGTGGACGATGACGGGTCGGACGGCCGACCTGCAGCGCTACAGTCCGCTCACTGCGATCAACCGGGCGAATGTGAAGGGCCTCAAGGCCGCGTGGACGTTCTCGACCGGCGTCCTGAACGGTCATGAGGGGAACCCGCTCGTGTTCGGCAACGTGATGTACGTGCACAGCGCGTTCCCGAACATCGTGTACGCCCTCGATCTGACGAAGCCGGGCGCGCCGATGATCTGGAAGCACGTCCCGAACCAGCCGCCCGAGGCGAAGCCGATCGCGTGTTGCGACCTGGTGAATCGCGGTCTCGCCTACCATCCGAGCGGCAAGCTGTTCATCGAGCTGCTGGCGGGCGACCTGCTGGCGCTCGACGCGAAGACGGGGAAGCAGATCTGGCGCGTGGCCAACGCCGACTACAGGACCGGCTCGACGATGACGAACGCCCCGATCGTGATCAAGGACATGGTGATCGCGGGCATCTCGGGCGGTGAGTTCGGCGTGCGCGGCCGCGTGACCTCGTACGACGTCAACACCGGGCGCGAGGTGTGGCGGGCCTGGTCGACCGGGCCCGATACCGACGTAAAGATCGTCGGCGACGCCAACCCCAATTATCAGTCGCACCGCGGCAAGGACCTCGGCGTCAGCACCTGGCAGGGCGACGAGTGGCAGCACGGCGGCGGGACGACCTGGGGCTGGTACTCGTACGATCCGCAGCTGAACCTCCTCTACTACAGCACCGGTAACCCGGGCACTTGGAACCCCGATCAGCGGCCCGGCGACAACAAGTGGTCGATGACCATCTTCGCCCGCAATCCCGACAACGGCGAAGCGAAGTGGGCGTACCAGATGACGCCGCACGACGAGTGGGACTATGACGGCGTCAACGAGAACATCCTGGCCGACATCACGATCGGCGCGAGGCCGGTGAAGGCGCTGGTGCACTTCGACCGCAACGGCTTCGGGTACACGATCGACCGGACCAACGGCAAGGTGCTGGTCGCCGAGCCCTTCGGACCGGTCAACTGGGCTTCGAAGATCGACCTGACGACCGGCGTCCCGGTGCGCAACGCGCAGTACGGGACCACCTCGAAGAAGAACACCGAGGGGATCTGCCCGGCCGCCATCGGATTCAAGGACCAGCAGCCTGCCGCATTCTCGCCGCAAACGAAGCTCTTCTACGTTCCCACGAACAACATCTGCATGGATTACGAGGGCGTAGAGGTGAAGTACTCGGCCGGCCAGCCCTACGTCGGCGCGATCGTGCGCATGTTCCCCGGCCCGGGCGGCAACCGCGGCCGGTTCATCGCGTGGGATCCGACGGTCGGCAAGGTGAAGTGGGAGATCAAGGAGAACCTCGCGGCGTACGGCGGCGCGCTGGCGACGGCCGGCGGCCTCGTGTTCTACGGCACGATGGAAGGCTGGCTCAAGGCGGTTGATGCCACCACCGGGACCGAGCTGTGGAAGTTCAAGGCCCCGTCGGGCATTATCGGCAACCCCATGACCTACCTCGGGCCGGACGGCAAGCAGTACGTCGCGGTCCTGTCGGGCATCGGCGGTTGGGCCGGCATCGGCGTGGCGCTCGGCATCGGCGCGGAAGATCCGACCGCGGGGCTGGGCGCGCTGGGGGCATTCGGGGACTTCATCAACATCTCCAACCCCGGTGGCACGCTCCTCGTGTTCTCGCTGTAATTCGCAGCGGAGCACACGGGAAGTCGCATCGCAGCAGGCAGAACCGCAGTCACCCGGTGCCGGAGCCAACCCGTTCCGGCACCGGGTGTAGTATCCGTGACACTCGTGTCTGGCCGCCGCGCCAGCCAGGAGAACTCCGGGAGAAACGATGAGCCCGACTCGGGTCACTCTCGCGGGGGCCGCGCTCCTCGCCGCAGCGTCCGTGGCCCTCATGGGCGGCGCGCCGCAGCGGCGGGCGGACCCGTTGCGGGTCTGCGCCGACCCGTACAACCTGCCGTTCTCGAACGAGCGCGAGGAGGGTTTCGAGAACAAGATCGCGCTGGTGGTGGCGCGCGATCTCAACGCTTCGGTGACCAACTACTGGTGGCCGCACCGGCGCGGGTTCGTCAGGAACTCGCTGGCGGCGGGATACTGCGACGTGATCATCGGCGTCCCCGTCGGCTTCGACCCGGTCGCCACCACCGCTCCGTACTACCGTTCCACCTACTACTTCGTCTACCGCGCCGACCGCGGGTGGCAGATCCGCTCTCTCGACGACACTCTTCTAAAACACGTGAAGATCGGCGTGAACATGATCGGCTACGATTACACCAACACGCCGCCCGCGCATGCGCTGGGCGCGCGGGGCATCGTGGGTCTGATCGGTTTCGGGAACTTCCTGAACGCGGATCCGCAGGCCGACCACCCCCAGGACATCATCGACGCCGTGGCGAAGGATTCGATCGACGTCGCCGTCGTGTGGGGCCCCAAGGCCGGCTACTGGGTGAAGCGGGCGTCGGTCCCGCTCACGATGGTCGCGCTCCCCGACTCGGACCCCGTCTCGAGCATGCCGTTCGCGTTCAGCATGGCGATGGGCGTCCGGCACCGCGACAAAGCCCTCAAGGCGCAGCTCGACTCCGTGATCGAGCGCCGGCGCGGCGAGATCGCGGGCATCCTGCAGACCTACAGCGTGCCCATGCTGGAGCTCCACCCCTAGGACGGAGCCTTCCGCGGCAGCGACTCCACCGCCACACTGGGAGGACCGTGACGTCATGAGCACGTACGTGGTGAGGGGCAGCCTAGTGGGCGCTTGGCTCGCGAGTCTGGCCGCTACCGCGTGGGCGCCGTGCGGCGCCCGCCCCCCGGCCGCCACGACCGCCGCCCTCCTGCCGGCACGGGACACCGTGCGCGACAGCCTCCTCGTGTCGGATTCCATCTACCAGGGGTGGAAGTGGTTCCACGTGTACTGCTTCCGCTGCCACGGCGAGGACGCGATCGGCGGTGTCAACCCCTCCGCCCCCGACCTGCGGTGGTCGCTCGGCTCGACCGGCCGCGCCATGTCGCGCGACTCGTTCGAGTACACGGTGTTGAACGGGCGCCTCGCCAAGGGCATGCCGTCGTGGAAAGTCCTGCTCGACACGGCGGCCGTGAAGCAGCTGTACCAGTACGTGAAGGCGCGGACCGACGGCTGGCTCAAGCCGGGGCGCCCGCACCGCGAGTCGGATCTCAAGACGAGCCAGTGACGGCGGGCGCCAGTCGCATCGTCCTGTGGGCGGCGCTCGCGGGCCTGGCGACCACGAGCCGCATGGCGACGGCGGCGCAAGAGCGGGCCACGCGCGAGCAGGTTCTCGCCGCGCTCGCCCGGGCCACGCCGCAGACGCCCGCCGACTTCACCGGAAAAGACCTGTCGGGCCTCGACCTCTCCGGCGTGGACTTCAAGCGCGCTAATCTCACCAAGTGCCGGCTAGTGCGGACCAATCTGGCGAAGGCGCAGCTCTTTGCCGTGACCCTCACGGATGCGGTCGCTACGGAAGCCGACTTCAGCGGCGCGAACCTCGACGTCGCGGTGGCGTACCGCGTCGACCTGCGACACGCGATCCTGCGCGACGCGAGCATCTTTGCCGTCATCCTGTACGACGCCGACCTCTCCGGCGCGGACTTGACGCGCGCCCGGCTGATCGCCCCGATGAGCAACGCCAAGGCGCACGGCGCGAAGCTCGTCGACGCGAACCTCGGCGTGGATCCCGCAAACCAGTCCATGGGGATCATGCGCGTCGACGCCAGCGGGGTGGACTTCAGCGGCGCGGACTTCAGCCGCGCGAACCTGCGCAAGGTCCTGCTCGTGCGCGCCAACCTCACCGGAGCCGACCTGACCGACGCCGACGTGACGGGCGCGGACCTGTCCGGCGCGATCCTCCGGGACATTCGCGGCCGCGACCGCATCCGGGGGCTCGACCAGGCTCTCCACGTCGACCAGGCGGTCTTCGACAATTGACCGGAAGCGCCCGATGACACTCGCACAACTGCGGGGGCGCTCCGCCGCCCTGCTGCTCTCTCTCGTCCTCGGCGGCGCGGCGCGCGCGAGCGACCCGCTCCTCTACTGCAGCAGCGAGACGACGAACGCGATCAGCGTCATCTCCCCGACGACGAACACCGTGATCGCGACGATCCCCGTGGGCAAGCGACCGCGGGGCATGGCGCTCTCGCCCGACGGGCGCACCGTCTACGTCGCCCTGGGCCTGGACGACGCGGTCGGGGTGATCGACGTCAAGCGGGCCGCGCTGACCCGCTCGATCCCCGCCAACCGGGACCCGGAGCTCGTTGCGGTGAGCCCGGATGGGAGGACGCTGTACGTGTCGAACGAGGAGATCGCCCATGCATCGGCGATCGACGTCGCCACCGGCCGGATCCGGTTCTCGACGCCGGTGGGGGTGGAGCCGGAGGGCATCGCGGTGAGCCCGGACGGGGCCAAGCTGTACGTCACCGCGGAGACGAACAACAGCGTGAGCGTGCTGGACGCGAAGACGGGCCGAGTGCTTCGCACGATCCCGGTGGGCGAGAACCCCCGCACCGTAGCGTTCACGCCCGACGGCCGCCGGGCGTACGTCACGGCGGAGGCCGGCGGGAACGTGACCATCATCGACGCCGCCGCGGACACGATCGTCGGCCGGTTCCCGATCCGCGACGGCAAGACCAAGCCGGTGCGGATCGCGTTCTCGCCGGACGGCCGCCTCGCCTACCTGACGGAGGGCGCCGCCGCGACCGTGAGCGTGATCGACCTGGCGGCGCGCAAGGTGATCGACACGATCCCGGTGGGGCGGCGGCCCTGGGGCATCGCCCTGTCGCCCGACGGCCGCCGGCTCTACACGGCGGACGGGCGCTCCAACCAGGTCTCGGTGATCGACACGG
>DASPXO010000235.1:0-6143 GCA_035637235.1 Gemmatimonadales bacterium
GCCTAGTCCGGGAGCGTCAGTACGGCTGCGTGAACGAGCGCGCCCGTATGAGGGCTGCCAGCTGCGTGTACTGTAACGCCCTGAGAACCGCGCACTTAGAGTAGTTGAGCGTGGCGTTGCCGGTGATGTTCTCGGTCTCCAAATCCACGTTCTGCGCCATGACCCCTCCCCAGAAGTGCGCAACGGACGTACCACCGCCCGAGGTCCTGAAACTCCCCTTCACGATGGTCACGCCGAAGAACTCGTAGCTCCCCTGCACGTTCACGTCTCCATCCACCAGCAGAATCCCTTGCCCCTGCGTGTTGTTGAGCGTGAGGTCCCCGGCGATGTGAATCATGGGGAAGTAGTCGCCGCACGGCGCGGTCGGGTTGAGGCCGTCCCCCCAGTTGGTCTTGACCGTCTTGTCGCACACACCCCCCGCAGAGACCGGCTCGGTCGACAGGTTGACGCCCCCCGGGAAGGTGATGTTCGCCCGGGCCACCAGGTCGTCGTAGGTGACGTCGCCGAACTTGTTGAATGTCGAGTCCGCCACGGTCGGGTCGTACTTCATCGGGGGGTTCCCGATGGCGTGGGTCTGCTCCCCGCTCACCGCGGCGGTGTCGGCCGTGCGAATCCCGGCCTTGGACGTGTCCCGCAGGCCGTCGCAGGCCGTCCAGTTAGGCGGAACGTGCGTGTTGCCGTCCACCAGCGCGTTTCCTGCGAGCTTAACGTCCCCGCTCGTGGTGAGGGACGCCTGGACTTTTAGGTCGAGCGGCCTGATCCGCGCCAGCAGGCCCACGCGCTGACGCGCGCCGCCCAGCCTCAGGCCTGCCTGCTTGCTTCCCCGATCCTGGCCCAGGATGTCCAGCAGGTACACGTTCTGGTTGAGCTTGTACACCACGCCGTTGAACGAGCCGCCGGTCGGCGTCGTGGTCTTCGCCACCTGGTAGCTGTCCGCCGGGAAGATCGCCTTGACGTTGATCTTGGCGGGATCCCACGCCCGGAGGACTTCGTAGGCGCCGCCCTCCGCGATGCTGAAGGACTGCTGCAACCGCCGGGCGTTCTCACCCACCCGCTGCTCCTGGGTGCCGGCGAAGAACGCTCCGGCGACGAGCGCGCCCACGATGACCAGCGCGACGATGGCGAGGGCGAGCGCCATGCCGCGCTCATTCTGCAGGACCCGACGCATAGGCGACTCCTTGACGGGCTAGTTTCCGATGAACCGTACGTTGTTGCGCAACGCCACGCGGGTGACCACACTGTCGGTCTTGTACGAGACGCCCAACCGCGTCGGGTCGCGGACCCGGCTCTGCGTCTGCGCTTCCACCTTGATTTCGATGGACGCCACCTGAGTCCGCACGGCGGTCTGCGCCCCGGCGGCGTCGAAGTAATTGAGCCGGAAGGCGCTGGAGCCCGACAGCGGGCCGATCAGCGGCTGCGTGCTCCCGCTCTTCGTCTGCCCGAGGTACCAGCGGCTGTCCGGCGGCGGCGCCTGATACAGCGAGTACTGTACGACCTCGAAGCCCTTCACGGGAGCTCCATCCGGGATGGCGCCCGCCACGTTGAGCTGGCCCGCGACGAAGCTCGGGTTCACGGTGATCCGCCACCCAGGGCGGCCGTCGGGGCAGTTCTGGCTCACGACGCCGGTCATGGGGGCCAGCACCCAGCTGTCGTCGCTGCGCGTGGACTCGTCCCCCTCGTAATAGATCAGCAGCTGGTCATTCGCGAGGTTGAACTGCCTCAGGGCGTAGAACGGAGTCTGCCGGATGGTGAGACCGACGCCGCCCAGGCCGCCACCCAGGACCGGCGGGTTGCAGATGACGCCCAGCTGCCGCATGGCGCGGATCGTGATCGACGACGACGTCATCGCGACGATGTCCCCGTCGGTCGCGTCGAGCTCGCGGAACTCGGCCGGCAGCACGGTCACGGCCGCCCGCAGGTTCTCCTGCAAGTCGATGCGCTGCGTCTGCGCGATATAGGTCTGCTGGTTCGTGATCAGCACCCGGTAAATCGCCGCCGAGACGACGCTCAGCAGCACCAGTGCGATCATCACCTCGACCAGCGTGTACCCGCGCCGTCTCAGAGTATGCATGAGATCTGCGTCTCCGCCGTGTCCGAGCGCCACCGGTTCTGCGTGGTCAGGTAGCGGGTGACGATGACGACGCGCCACGCGCTGTTCCCCAGGTTCACGAACGACCAGCTCGAGGTGGCGACCTTTTGGCTGCCGCGGAACAGGTCCTCGGAGCCCGCGCTCTGGCTCGTGCACCCGGTGACGCGCAATTTTTCCATGCGCTGCGCGGCGTAGGTGGCGGCCGTGGCCGAGCGCTGGCCCCGCGCGATCATCCGCGTCACGAGGGCCGCCGTGGTGACGAGCCCCAGGATGCCGACGGTGAGGATGAGGATCGCGATGATCACCTCCACGATCGTGAACCCCCGTGCCCGTTTCATTCTCATTACCGCATCACCTTGCCGAGTGAGTTGATCACGACCGTGTCCGTGTCGCCGGGAGCTTTTCCCTGGATCCGGACGGTCGTGGCCGCGTTGTCCATGCTCATCCCCCGGGGATCGAACTGGACCGAGTCCCGGCTGGCGATGAGCGTGACGCTGTAGCGCGCCGCGAGCGGCTCCACCGGGCCCAGTGTATCCACCGTACCGACCCCAGGCCGGAGCCTTGGGCACACTGTGACCCAAACGGTGCCGCTGGCCGAGGCCAGGTGCACCACGCCGCGGCAGCTGCGCGCCACCGCGACCTGGCGCGCCGTCATCGCGGCGGTGCCGAGGTACACCCGCGTGGAGCGCACGTTGGCCTTGTCGACCGCCCGGCGCACGCGCGGGAAGCCGATCGCCGCGATGACCCCGAGCAGGATGATTACCATGACCAATTCGACGATGCTGAACCCGGATCGGTTCATGACCCTTTTCCTTCCGGCACGGCCGCAGACACACCACTACAGGATGCGTGCCGTGATGTAACAGGCTGTAAACAAATGATTTGGCAACTTGCCACCCGTCGCCACAGTAGTGCAAGAGTTTGCACTAGTGCAACAAACTGCATCCGCGCCCTACCGGATGTGATGCCGATCCATCTTGTAGAACAGGGTGCGCAGGCTCACGCCGAGGTGCTTGGCGGCTTCGCGCCGGTTGCCGCCGGCGGCTCGAAGGGCGGCTTCGATGGCCTGGCGCTCCGCGGCGTCGATGGCGTCCCGCAGCGTGCCCTCACCCCCGACCTCGCCGAGTTCACCGCCAACCGAACCCCCTGACTCCCAGACCTCACCCCCTGACCCCCTCTCCGCAATGCGGAGAGGGGGAACGACTCCCTCCACACGTTCCCCCTCTCCACGTAGTGGAGAGGGGGTCAGGGGGTGAGGACGGAGAGGGGGCCGGGGGGTGAGGTCTTCCGGCTCCAGGGTCTCCCCGTCCGACAGCACCGCCGCGCGCTCGATGGCGTGCTCGAGCTCGCGCACGTTGCCGGGCCACGGCTGCTGCTCGAGCCAGGCGAGACCCGCGTCGCTCAGCGCCACGGCACGCCCGAGCCGGCGTGCGAGCTGGGCGGCAAAGTGCCGCGCGAGCGGCCGAACGTCCTCCCGTCGCTCCGCGAGCGGCGGCAGGTGAATGGTGACGACGTTCAGCCGGTAGTAGAGGTCCTCTCGGAACCGCCCCGCTCGGACCTCGGCAGCCAGATCCCGCGCGGTCGCCGCCAGCAGCCGCACGTCCACCAGGCGCGTCTTCTGGTCCCCCACCCGGCGGATTTCACCCTCCTGAAGGACCCGGAGCAGCTTCGCCTGCAGGCCCAGCGGCAGCTCCCCGATCTCGTCCAGCAGCAGCGTGCCACCGTTCGCCTGCTCGAACAGGCCGGCCTTGTCCCCGGCAGCGCCGGTGAACGCCCCGCGCACGTAGCCGAACAGCTCCGACTCGAGCAGGGTCTCAGGGATAGCGGCGCAGTTGATGGCGACGAAGGGCTCTCGCACGCGCGGGCTGGCGCGGTGGATCGCCTGCGCGATGACTTCCTTGCCCGTCCCGCTGGCTCCGGTGATGAGCACGGTGGTCTTGTGCTCGGCGACGCGCGCGACGAGCTCCAGCGCTTGCCGCATGGGTCGGCTTTCGGCCACGAGCGCGCGCGCGGCGGGAGTCGTGTCGAGCTGTGCTCTCAGCGTCGCGACCGTGTGTCGCAGCCTCTCGCGCTCTTCGGCTTTGCGCAGCGTGAGCACAACCTCGTCGGGACGGAACGGCTTGGGGATGTAGTCGTACGCGCCGTCCTGCATCGCGGCGAGCGCCGCCGCTTCGCCGCCATAAGCGCTCATCACGATCACGAGCGCGGTCCCACCGCGGCCGCGATAGGCGCGGAGGAACGACAGCCCGTCCAGCTCGGGCATGCGAACGTCGCACAGGATCAGGTCGAACGGCTCGGCGACGGCTCGCTCGAGCGCCCGCCGGCCGTCGCTCTCGGCGGCCACGTGGTAGCCGGCGTCGGTGAGCAGCAGGCCGAGGGATTGGCGGAGGCCGGGCTCGTCGTCGACGACGAGGACCTTGCTCATTGCGGATTGCGGATTGTGGATTGCGGATTTCCCTCACCCCCTGACCCCCTCTCCATGTTGTGGAGAGGGGGAACGGAAGGGAAGAAGAGCTTGAACGCCGCTCCTCCCTCGCGCGCCGTGTCCACCCACACGACGCCGCCCATCTCGTGCACCGCCCGTGCGACGATCGCGAGGCCGAGTCCCGTGCCGCGGCCCGGCGCCTTGGTGGTGTAGAACGGCTCGAAGATCTTCTCCCGCTCCTCGGGGGCCACGCCCGGTCCGGCGTCGGCCACGAGGATCAGCACGCCCGGCATGCCGGCTCCGAACTCGATGCGCGCCGGGCGGCGCGCCGGGCGGCGCGTGAAGAACGCCTCCGGCGGGTCGGTGGCGCGCCGGGGAGCGGCGCGGCCGGGCTCGTAGGCCCAACGCAGGGCGCCGATCGCCACGAGGCCGCCCGGCGCGGCGTCCACGGCGTTGAGCAGCAGGTTCACCAGCGTCTGCTCCAGCAGGTGCGCCCGCGCGCGGATCCGCGGCAGGTCGGAGGCCACGGTGAGCGATGCCAGCACCGTTTTCAGAGCCCCCTGGGCCTCCAGCAGCCCGAAAGCGCTCCGCAGGACTACGCCGGGCTCGACCAGTTCGAGCGCCTCGTCGTGGGGACGCGCGTAGTCGAGCAGGCTGCGCACGATGTGGTCGATCCGGTCGAGCTCCCGGCCGAGCCCGGTGACGACCTCGGGATCGGCGCCGCGGCGCCGCAGGACCTCGAGGTACGTCCCCACCGCCCCCAGCGGGTTGCCGACCTCGTGCGCGATCCCGGCCGCGAGCCGGCCGATACTGGCCAGCTTCTCCGAGCGTACCAGCTGGCTCTGGGCGTCGAGCAGGTGGTCGGTCATTCGGTTGAGCCGCTCGGCCAGGGTGGCGAAGTCGCGGGTCTCGGCGTCCGGGGCGCGGGCGTCCAAGTGCCCGTCCGCGACGGCGTCCGCCGTGGATACGAGCCGCCCGAGCGGCCGCAGGACGAGGCGGTTCACCAGATAGCGGCCGAAGACGATGAAGATGGCGACCTCGAGCGTCACGAGCACCATCACCAGCCAGAACTCCTCCCCGGGGGCGAAGAGGGGAGCCACAACGGTGGTCGCTACGCCTACCAGCAGGGCGGCCGCGGCGAAGAAGGACAGGTAGAACAGCAGCTCGGTGCGGAGGGCGGGCTTGGCGCGCATGACCGCAATACTCAGCCGTAAGCCGAAAGCCGCAAGCCACAAGCAAAAGCCGCAAGCTCGGGGAAAGATGCGAGCTTGCGGCTTTAGCCTTGCGGCTTGCGGCTTTAGCCTTGCGGCTTGCGGCTTTAGCCTTGCGGCTAGCCTACTGGCACTTCGGCTCGCCTTCCTTGTTGGCCGGGGGCAGCGCCGTGTTACCGATGTAGACGGAGCACGTCTTTGTCGTGTTGAGGCTGGTGATGTTGACCGTCCACCCGTCGCTGGTAACGCTGGGCGTCCCAAGGACGTTGCCCGTCGTCGTGCAGAACGTCGCGGAACCGGGAACCGGCGTACAGCTGGACGCGCCAGTGTACTTGAGCGAGTCGGCAAAGTACGCCTCTTCCGCCGTGACGAAGTTGCGAAGGTCGGACTTCATCGAAGCGATGTACGCCTTCTCCTT
>DASPXO010000236.1:0-17591 GCA_035637235.1 Gemmatimonadales bacterium
TGACGCCGTAGAGGGGGACGATCGGCCGGTCGTTGCGGATGCCGCGGCGCGTCCCGACGGTGTAGTCGGCGCCGGCCTGCTTTCCGAAGAGGCACTCGGTGTAGAGCCCCTCGGCGTAGTTGGCGAAGCTCTCGTGCACCCACATGTCGGCGTTGTCCTTCGCGGTGATGTTGTTGCCGAACCACTCGTGGGCGCTCTCGTGCACGATGATGAAGTCCCACTTCATGCCGAGCCCGGTGCCGGAGGCGTCACGCCCGCGGTAGCCGTTGGCGTACCGGTTGCCGTACGCGATGGCGCTCTGGTGCTCCATGCCGCTGTTCGGCACCTCGAGCAGCTTGTACCCGTCCTCGTACCACGGGTACGGCCCGAACCAATGCTCGAAGCACTGCAGCATGGCCTTGGCCTGGGTGAACTGCCGCTTCGCCGCCTCGAGGTGATAGCTCAGGGGCCAGAAGTCGAGCGTCAGCGGCCCCAGCTCCCCCATAAGCACGTCCGAGAAGTGCTCGTAGCTGCCGGCCCCCACCGCGATGGCGTAGTTGTTGATCGGATTCACCACGAACCACTCGTACGTCGTCGTGCCGTTCGGGTGGTGGGTCACGCGGCGTAGCCGCCCGTTGGAGACGTCCATCATCGGATCGGGCACGGTGAGCGCCACCCGCTGGCTGTCGGGCTCGTCGGCCTGCGTGTCCTTGTTGGGCCACCAGACGCTCGCGCCCATCCCCTGGTCGGTGGTGACGATCCAGGGCCGGCCGATGCTGTCCGTGGTCCAGGTGAAGCCGCCCTGCCACGGAGGCCGCTTGGCCGGCTGTGGCTTGCCATGGTAGTAAACCGTGATCGTGTTGCGGTCGCCGGCGCGCTGGGAGGGGGAAGCCGCCGGCGTCGCGAAAAAAGCGTTCCCCTCCCGCCGGAACCTCACCGCTCGCCCGTCCTGTACGATGCTGTCGACCTCCAGCGGCACCATGAGGTCGATCTGCATCTCCCCGGCGGGGGCCGGCGTGAGGACGCGGTAGGTGATGCCGTTGTAGCCGCTGATGCTCGAGTCCGCGGGATGGATCGCGACGTGGAGGTCGTAGAAGGTCACGTCCCACCAAGACCGCCCGGGCGTGGTGAAGGAGCCCCGCAGGGTATCGGCCCGGGTGAAGGTCCGGCTGGCCTGGGCCGCGACATCCGTGAAGGACCCGACCAGGAGGGCGGAGCCCAGCAGCAGGCGTCGCACAGCCTACCGAAACGCGATCATCGGGCTTACACGAGCGCCTTGGGGTCCGTGTACGGCAGCCCGAATGCCTCGGCCACCGCGGCATAGACGACCTTGCCCTCGATCACGTTTGCCCCCCGGAACAGCGCCGGATCGTCGCGGCAGGCTTGTCTCCAGCCGCTCCGCGCCAGGCGCTTGGCGTACGGGAAAGTCGCGTTCGTGAGCGCGAGCGTGGACGTGCGCGGCACGCCGCCCGGCATGTTGGCGACCGCGTAGTGGATGATCCCGTCCACGACGTAGGTCGGGTTCTCGTGCGTCGTTGGATGGATGGTCTCGATGCATCCGCCCTGGTCCACCGCCACGTCGACGATGACCGACCCCGGCTTCATCAGCTTCAGGTCCTCGCGCCGCACGAGCTTCGGAGCCTTGGCCCCAGGCAAGAGCACCGCGCCGATGACGAGATCCGCCTTGCGCAGCTGCTCGAGGAGAGTGTGACGGTTGGAGTAGACCAGGTCCACGTTGGGCGAGAGCACGTCCGAGAGGTAGCGCAGCCGGTCGAGCGACAGATCGAGCAGCGTCACGTGCGCGCCCAGACCGGCCGCCATCTTGGCCGCGTTGGCGCCGACCACCCCGCCGCCCAGGATCAGCACTTCCGCCGGGAGCACGCCGGGCACGCCCCCCAGCAGGATGCCGCTGCCGCCGAACACCTTTTCGAGGTACCTGGCTCCCTCCTGCACCGCCATCCGCCCGGCGACCTCGCTCATCGGGATCAGCAGCGGCAGGTCGCCCGAGGGAAGCTGCACGGTCTCGTAGGCGATCGCGACGATGCCCGACTTGAGGACGGCCTGGGTGAGCTCCTCGGACGCGGCGAAGTGGAAGTAGGTGAACACGATCTGCCCCGCGCGCATGCACGGCCACTCGGGCTCGATCGGCTCCTTCACCTTGACCACCATCTCGGCCCTGGCCCAGACGTCGGCGGCCCGGGGAACGATCGTCCCTCCCGCCGTCCGGTAGGCGTCGTTGGAGAAGCCCGACCCGATCCCGGCGTCCTGCTCGACCAGCACGGTGTGCCCGTCGCCCGCCAGCGACTCCACACCCGCCGGCACCAGCGCGACGCGGTGCTCGGCCGTCTTGATCTCCTTCGGGACACCGACGATCACTCAGTCTCCGTTCCACATCCCACGTTGCACGTCGCACGACGCACGACGCACGACACACGTGAGACGCCACAAGTGCTACCCCGTCCGTGTTACGCCGTCAGCCTTTGTGGTCCTGCGGCCCCAGCGACACGACCGTCTGCCGCTCGGGAGCGAAGAACTCGGCCGCCACGCCTCGGACGTCGTCTTCCGTCAGCCCGGTGATCGCCGCCAGCACCTGATCGAGACTCTGGTACGGCTCCCCGTGGACCGGAAATCCCGCCAGCCGATACATCCGGGCGGAGGGACTCTCCAGCGAGAGCATCAGCTGGCCCTGGGTCTGTTGCTTCGCCTCGGCCAGGGCGTCGCCGCGCAGTCCCTCGCGGGCGAGCGTGCCGTACTCCTCGCGGATCGCCGCGGCCGCCTGGGCCGCGGTTTTCGGCTGGGTGCCGACGTACACGCCCGCCACGCCCACGTCGCGGTAGAAGCTCGAGAATGCGTAGATCGCGTACGCCAGCCCGAGCTCTTCGCGGATCCGCTGGAACAGCCGGCTCGACATCCCGCCCCCGAACACGTTGGCCAAGACCAGCAGGCCGTACTTGCGCCGGTCGGCGTATCGCACGGTGTCGGTCGCGAACACGATGTGCGTCTGCGCCGTGTCCTTGTGATGGCGCGCCTCGCGGCCGCGCACGGCCGGTCGCAGCTGCGCCGCGGCCGGCGCTTCCCGCTTCCCGTCTCCCCCTCCCCCATCGAGCCACCCCTGTCCGCCCAGCTCCTCGAGCAGCCGCTCGTGAGTGAGGTTCCCCGCCGCCGCGATGACGCAGTTTCCCGGGAAATAGGCCCGCCCGTGCAGCTGCTTCAGGTCGTCGGCGGACAGCGCGCTCACCGTGTCGCGGGTGCCGAGGATCGAGTACCCGTAGGGGTGCTCGGGCCAGAGGGTCTGGTAGCACAGATCGAAGACCAGGTCGTCGGGGGTGTCCTCGACCGTGCTGATCTCCTCGAGCACGACGTTGCGCTCGAGCTCGAGGTCGCTCGTGCGCAGGACGGGGTTCCGGACGAGGTCGGTGAGCACGTCCACCGCGCGCCCCAGGTCGGCGTCGAGCACGCGCGCGTGGAACGCGGTGCTGTCGCGCGACGTGTACGCGTCGCGCGAGCCCCCGTGCGCCTCGAGCGCCAGCGCGATCTGCTGGGCCGTGCGCCGCTCGGTCCCCTTGAACACCATGTGCTCGAGCAGGTGGGAGACCCCCATCTTGGGGCGCGGCTCGTGGGCGCTCGCGGTGCGCACCCAGATGCCGACCGCCGCCGAGCGGACGCTCGGCACGCGCTCGGACAAGACGATCACCCCGTTGGGCGCGGTGGTCTGGGAGATCTCCCGGTCGAGCCGGACCGTCTCCATCACCGCGAGCGGGCCGGCTCCGGTTTCTCGAGCAGCGCCTTGCGGGACAGCCGCATGCGGCCGCGCTCGTCGATCTCGAGCAGCTTCACGCGCACCGTGTCGCCCTTCTTGACGACGTCCTCGGTGCGGTCGGTGCGCCCGTGCTGCAGCTCGGAGATGTGGAGCAGCCCTTCGACGCCGGGGAGGATCTCGACGAAGGCGCCGAAGGCCGTCGTGCTCTTCACCACGCCCTCGTAGACCGTGCCCACCTCGGGCACCTGCACCATCGACGCGATGATGTCGCGCGCCCGCTCGCCGCCCTCGCCCACGGCGGAGATCGTCACGAGCCCGTTGTCGTCCACGTTGATCTCGGCGCCCGTCTGCTCCTGGATCGAGCGGATGGTCTTGCCCTTGGGGCCGATGATGTCGCCGATCTTTTCCGTGGGGATCTGGATCGTGATGATGCGTGGCGCGTACTTGGACAGCTGCGAGCGCGGCTGCGGGATCGCGCTATCCATGATGTCGAGGATGTGGAGCCGCGCCTTCTTCGCCTTCTCGAGGGCTTCGGCGATGAGCCGGAAGTCGAGCCCCTCGATCTTGATGTCCATCTGGATCGAGGTCACGCCCTCGCGCGTCCCGGCCACCTTGAAGTCCATGTCGCCCAGGTGGTCCTCGGTGCCGAGGATGTCCGTCAGCACGGCGACGCGCTCGCCCTCCTTGATGAGGCCCATCGCGACGCCGGCGCACGCCCCCTTCACCGGCACGCCGGCGTCGTACAGCGCCAGCGAGCCGCCGCACACCGTGGCCATCGAGGACGAGCCGTTCGACTCGAGGATGTCCGACACGACGCGGATCGTGTACGGGAACTGCTCGTACGGCGGCAGCACCGCCTGGAGCGCCCGCTCGGCCAGCGCGCCGTGGCCCACTTCGCGGCGCGACACCCCGCGTATTGGCCGCACCTCGCCGGTCGAGAACGACGGGAAGTTGTAGTGCAGCATGAACGACTTCGACGTCTCGTCCGCCACGTCGATCGAGTCGATCCGCTGCTCGTCGCTCACGGTGCCGAGCGTGACCGACACGAGGGCCTGCGTCTGCCCGCGCGTGAACAACGCCGACCCGTGCGTCCGCGGCAGCACGCCGACCTCGCAGCTGATCGGCCGCACGGTATCGAGGTCACGCCCGTCCACGCGCTCGCCGCGCGCCAGCACCTGCTCGCGCATCGTGCGGTATTCGATCTCCTCGATCACCGCCGCGACGTCCTTCAGGTTCTCCGGAAACTCGGCGGCGAGCTGCTCCTGGATCGTCGCCTTGAGCGCCGCGAGCGCCTGGGCCCGCTCGGTCTTCTCGGGCAGGTTGAGCGCCTCGGCGACGCGCGGCTCGGCGAGCTCCTTCACCCGCGCCCCGAGCCCGGCCGGCGACTCGATCCTGGTCCACTCCATCTTCGGCTGGCGCATGTCGGCGACCAGCTCGCCGCCGGCGTCCAGCAGCTCGCGGATGCCCTTGTGCGCCACCTCGAGCCCCTTCACGATCTCCGCCTCGGTCAGCTCGAGCGCCCCGCCCTCCACCATCACGATCCCATCGCGCGACCCGGACACGACCAGGTCCACGTCCGAGAACTCGAGCTGCTGGAAGGTGGGGTTGAGGATCCATGCGCCCTCCACCCGGCCCACCCGCGCCGCCGCGATGGGGCCGTTCCAGGGCACCTTCGACATCTCGAGCGCCGTCGAAGCGGCCGTCAGGCCCAACACGTCGGCGTCGTTTTCCTGATCCGCCGAGAGGACGTAGACGAATACCTGCACCTCGTTCTTGAACCCTTCGGGGAACAGCGGCCGGATCGAGCGGTCGATCAGCCGGGCGGAGAGGATCTCCTCGTCGGACGGCCGGCCCTCCCGCTTGAGAAACCCGCCCGGGATCTTGCCGGCGGCGTAGCTCTTCTCGCGGTATTCGACCGTGAGGGGAAAGAATGGGAGGGTCGACACGTTGTCCGACACCGTCACGGCGGCGAGAACCACCGTTTCCCCGAACTGCAGGAGGCAGGCCCCCGCCGCCTGCTTGGCGAGCCGGCCCGCTTCGAGCCGCAACGGCCGGCCCGCGAAATTGCGCTGGACGTGCTTCACCGTGTCGCCTGTCTAGAGCAGATGTAGAGACGCCAGGCGCCCCGGTGCTCTTCCCGGGGCGCCCCGCGCGACGCCTTCCCCATTAGTGGCGGAGACCCAGCTCGTCGATGAGCCGCCGATAGCGTTCCAGGTCGGTGCGCTTCAGGTACTCCAGCAGTCGGCGGCGCTTGCTGACCATCCGCAAGAGCCCGCGCTGGCCGTGGAAGTCCTTCAGGTGGACCCGGAAGTGATCGGTGAGGCTGTTGATCCGCTCGGTGAGCAGCGCGACCTGCACCGGGGCCGACCCCGTGTCGCGATCGTGCTGCCCGTACTGCTTCACCGGCGTCGCCTTGTCGTACACTGATCCTGTTCCCTAATTATTGAGAGCGCACTAACTTAGACGACCGACGCCGGTTTGTAAAGCCCCGCATGCACCCTGAGCCCAGCGACTTGGTCGGCCGCCTCGTCGGCCCGTACCACCTCGAGCGCCTGCTCGGAGAGGGCGGGTTTGCCTGGGTGTTCGCCGGCCGTGATCCGGACGGGAGCCCGGTGGCCGTGAAGGTCCTGAAGCCCCGCTACGCCGGCGACCCGCAGTTCGATAGCCGGTTCCGCAACGAGGCGGAGACCGCGGCCAAGCTCCGCCACCCGAGCATCATCCGCATTCGGTCGGTGGCGCGCGCGGGCGGGCACGTGTACTTCGCGATGGATCTCTGCCCCGACAGCCTCGGCGCCCGCCTCGCGCGCGACGGGCCCCTCCCCGAGGGCGCCATCATCCGCATCGCCACCGACGTCGCGCACGGGCTCGCCTTCGCCCACGAACAGGGCGTCATCCACCGCGACCTGAAGCCCGACAACATCCTCATCCACGCAGACGGCACCGCGGTGATCTCGGATTTCGGCGTCGCGCGCGCGGTCTCGGGGTACGTCGCCTTGACCGGCGTGGACGTGGCGATCGGGACGCCGCAATACCTGTCGCCGGAGCAGGCGCAGGGGCGCCCGCTCGACCCGCGCGTCGACTTCTACGCCCTCGGCGTCACGCTCTACAAGGCGGCCACCGGCGAGGTGCCGTTCAGCTCCGCCGACTGGTTCGAGCTGGCGCGCATGCACGTGGAGGATCCCCCGCCGTCGCTCCGCAAGAAACGACCGGAGCTCTCGAAGCGGTTCGAGCGCGTGGTCCTGAAGTGCCTCGCGAAGCACGCCGACGACCGCTACCGCGACGCCGCGGGGCTGCTGGCGGACCTGGCCGACCTCGCCGCGCGGCGCAGTCCGGGGGCGCAGCCGGCCGCGGCCCTGGATCCCGTGGCGCGGGGCAAGACGCCCTGGGGCGTCATCGCCGCGGTCGGCCTGGGGGTGGCCCTGCTCGGGGCGCTCCTGGGCAGGCTGATCCGCTAGCCGCCGGACGGCTCGCACGAGGCGCCGCGCCGTAGCGCGGAAGGCCGTGCTCCCTGACCACCGGCATCACAGCGCCGGCAGGTAGCCGAACATTGTGTGTGTCGGCCCAGGCGCGCGACGATTGGAGGGGCGGCCTTGCAGCGAAATCGAGACAACCTTGATGGTACGGCGTGACAAGCGTGCTGCGATGCTCGGGCGCTCCTGGTCAGGCTGATCCCCTGAACAGCCGCCGGACGGCTCGCACGATGCGCGAGATCCATCCGGGATGATCCGGAGGCGCGGCGTGATGCAGGGGCGCGGTGGCCGCCAGCACTGCCGCCGCCGCGCGCCGTAGCTCCACCTCGTACTGGGACGGGAACCGTCGCTCCACGAGCGTGATCTCGAACCCGGGGCGGTCCCGCGCGCTCGAGAGCTCGATGACGCCCGGCGCGGCGCGCTCGATCACATCGACGAGCGGCCGCAGCCCTTCCCTCTTCCCTTTGACCCCGGCGCCATAGTACGCGGCCGCGACGGCGGCGACGACACGCTCGGCCTGCACTCGCCCGGCGACGTATCCCTCGAGGGTCTCCCTAACGGCCGAAGACATTCCCCAGCCAGCGAAGGATGTCATTCGACGTCGCGAGGATCATGATGCCGAGCAGGACGACAAACCCGATCTGGGTGAGCCGCAGCCGCAACTCGAGCGGCAGCGGTCTGCGGCGCACCGCCTCGGCGAGGAGGAACGCCACCTGACCGCCGTCGAGGATCGGGATCGGCAGCAGGTTCAAGACCGCGAGATTCACGGAGAAGAACGCCATGAAGCGGAGCAGCCAGTCGAGCCCGAGCCGCGCCGCCTGCCCGGACGCCTGCGCCACGAAGATCGGCCCGCCGACATCCTTCATCGACACCTCACGCAGCACCAGCCCCTTCAGGAACCCCAGCACCAGCGCGGCGGTCCGCCGGGTCTCGTCCCACCCGGTCACGATCGCCCCGCCGAGCGGTTGCCGGATGCGCACGACCCAGGCCCCGACGTCGGCCCCGATGAAGCCGTACGCCGGCGGCCGCTTGGGATAGCGCTGATCCGTCCCCGTTGCCCGGTCCGGCACGACGGTCAGCCCGAGCGTGTCCCGCCCGCGGAGCACGTCCAGGCGCAGCGGCTGCCCGGGGCTCGCCCAGATGCGCGTGAGGAAATGCTCCACCGAGCGCAGCGGCACGCCGTCCACCCGAAGCACGACGTCACCCGGCTCGAGCCCCGCCCGCCCGCCCGGCCGCCCGGGCTCGAGGCGGCGGATCAGGACCGGCGCGCGCGGGATGAGTGCCTCCGCCACCGCCTGCCGCGCGGGCAGCCCGCCCTTGTCGAACCGGGCCACGACCGGCTCGGTCCGCCCCGCGATCTCGAGCCGCAGCTCGGCCGGCCCGCTGACGATTTCCCGGAACACGTCGTCCCAGGTGCGGGCCGAATCGCCGTTGACTCGGACGACGCGGTCGCCCGGCGCGAGCGTCGCCAGCGCCCGGGCCCCCTCGGGGAGCCGGCCGGCCGCGACGGAATCGATCTGCGTCGTGTTCAGCTCCGGGCTGCCCACGGTGGCGGCGAGCCCCGAGAAGATCACGAACGCGAGCACCGCATTCATCGTGACGCCGGCGCAAATGACGATGAGCCGCGCCCACACGGGCTTGCGGTCGAACGTCCGGGTGGGATCCACGGGGAGGGCGCTCCGCCCCCCCTCGAGCTCGCCGGCGAGTCCCTCGTCCTCGAGCCCGGCCATCTTGACGTACCCGCCGAACGGGATCCAGGAGAGCCAGTATTCGGTCTCGCCGCGGCGCCAGCTCAGGATCGGCCGGCCGAAGCCGAGCGAGAACCGCAGCACCTGGATCCCCACGGCCTTGGCGGCGACGAAGTGGCCGGCCTCGTGCACGAAGATGAGCACGCCCAGCACGACGATGAACGCCGCGATCGTCAGGAGCACGCGGCCTCCCGCGCGAGGCGGCGCGCCTCGCCGTCCGCCGCCAGGATCGCCGCCAGCCCGTCGGCGTCGGTCGGCCGCCACGCGTCGAGCACGCGGGCGACGGTCTCGGCGATGCGGCCGAAGCGGATCTTCCCCTCGAGGAACAGCCGCACCGCGACTTCGTTGGCGGCGGTGAACGCGGTGGGCGCCGTGCCCCCTGCCGCAGCCGCCCCGCGGCCCAGCCCGTAGGCCGGGTACAGCTCGGGACGGATCGGCTCGAAGGTGAGAGGGCCCGCCGCCACCGGGTCGAAGCGCCGCGTCCCCGCGTCGGGCACCCGCTCGGGGTGGGTGAGGGCGTAGAGGATCGGCAGCTCCATGTTCGGGAATCCCATCTGCGCCAGAACCGAGCCGTCCACGAGCTCGACGAAGGCGTGCACCACCGACTGCGGGTGCACGACCACCTCCACCGCATCGTACCCGACGTTGAACAGGAAGTGCGCCTCGATCACCTCGAGGGCCTTGTTCGCCAGCGTGGCCGAGTCCACGGTGATCTTCTTCCCCATCCGCCACGTGGGGTGCCGGAGCGCCTCCGTCACGGTGGCCTGGGCGACGCGCTCGGGCGTCCAGGTCCTGAACGGCCCGCCCGACGCGGTGAGGATGAGACGCGCGAGCTCGGCCGGCCGCCGTCCGCTGAGGCACTGCAGCACGGCGCTGTGCTCGGAGTCGATCGGGACGATCTCCCCGCCGCCCTCGCGCGCCGCGCGCGTCACGAGCTCGCCCGCCATCACCAGCGTCTCCTTGTTCGCGAGCGCGACGCGCTTCCCGGCGCGCAGCGCGGCCAGCGTGGCCTCGAGACCCGCCGCACCCACGATCGCGTTGACGACGATCTGGACGTCGGGGCGCAGAGCCGCTTCCACCAGGCATTCGCGTCCGTTGCCTCGTCCTCCGGTCCCCTGCCCCGAATCGACCAGCCCGACGTAGCCGGGCCGCCAGTCCGCCGTCTGCCGCTCGAGCAGCTCGGCGTTGGAGTGGGCGGTGAGGGCTGCGACGCGAAACCGCTCCCGCTGCCGGGCGAGCACCCGCAGCGCGGAGCAGCCGATCGAGCCGGTCGAGCCGAGGATCGCGACTCCGATGGTCATGCGACCCCGAACAGCCGGAACAGGCCCGCGGTCACGGGCAGCACGAAATACAGCGAATCGAGCCGGTCGAGCACGCCTCCGTGGCCGGGTATCAGCGAGGACGAGTCCTTGACCGCCGCTTCGCGCTTGAAGAGGGACTCCGCCACGTCGCCGACCTGGGCCGCCAGCGCCACCACGACTCCCACCGTTGCCAGTTGCACCACGTCAAGCCGCACGGCGAACCGCTCGAGCAGCAAGGGCCCGTAGACGAGCGCCGTCACGACCCCGCCCACGACTCCGCCGACGGCTCCGGCCCACGTCTTCCGGGGCGACAGCACCGGCGCGAGCTTCGGCCCGCCGAGCAGGCTCCCCGCCGCCATGGCGCAGGTGTCGCACACCCACGTGACGGCGAGGGGCAGCAGGACGAGGGCGGTCGAGCCGCGCGGGTGCGCGTCGCTGTGCGGGCCGTGGCGGATGGCCACGATGAACGCGAGCAGCGCCGAGGCGTACAGGCTGCCGAACAGCGTAACCGAGACGGCCGCGAGCGGCCGCTGCTCGGGGCCCCGCGCCGCCAGCGCTGCGACCAGCACGGCGAGCAGCCACAGGGCCGCGGCGTAGAGTACGGGCTCCCAGTCGGCGTAGCCCTTCACCCAGAACGTGACGAAGGGAAATGCCGCGGCTCCGGCGAGCCCGACGCGCTCGAGCGGCTCGATCCCCGCCTTGCGGGCGAAGTCGTAGACCTCCCGGGTCCCGAGCACACCGAGCACGGCGACCAGCGTCGCGAGCGCCCAGCCGCCCAGCCACAGCATCAGCACGGTCACGGCGATGGCCGGGACCGCGACCGCGATGCGCAGCACCAGATTGCGCGACATCTAGGCCGTCACGTTGCCGAACCGCCGCTCGCGCCGCTGATAGTCGAGAATGGCCTGGAACAGATCTCGCCGGGTGACATCGGGCCAGAGCACCGGCGTGATGTACAGCTCGGTATAGGCGAGCTGCCACAGCAGGAAGTTGGAGAGGCGCCGCTCGCCGGACGTGCGGATCAGGAGGTCGGGGTCGCCCCACGGCGCCGTATAGAGCTTCTCGCGCACGGCGTCCTCGTCCAAGTCCTCGAGCCGCTTCGTGCCCTTGAGCACGTCCTCGGCGAGGAGACGCGCCGCCCGCGCGAGCTCCGCGCGCGACGAGTACGAGATGCACAGGTTGAGGGTGAGCCGCCCGGCCCCGCGCGTCTCGCGCTCCGCGCGCTCCACCGCCGCGCGCGCCCCCGGCGCGAGCCGCGCGCGGTCCCCCAGCACGTGCACGGCGACGCCCTGGTCGCGCAGCTCCGCGACCTCGTGCGCGATGTACTCCTCCAGCAGGTCCATGAGGGCGGAGATTTCCGTGGGGGGCCGCTGCCAGTTCTCGTCGGAGAACGCGAACAGGGTCAGCACCTCGACCCCCGCCGCGATCGCGCCCTCCACCACCTCGCGGACCGCCTTCATCCCGGCGCGGTGGCCGAAGGGGCGTGGCAGGTTGCGCTCACGCGCCCAGCGCCCATTGCCGTCCATGATGACGGCGATGTGGCGCGGGACGGCCCCGTTCAGCCGGATCTGCGCGAGGAGGTCGTCGGCCACCTCAGACCTCCATGATCTCGGCTTCCTTGGCCTTCACGGCCGCGTCCACGAGCTTCAAGTGGTCGTCGTGCAGCTTCTGCACTTCCTTCTCGGTGTGCTTCTTCTCGTCCTCGGAAACATGCTCGGTCTTCTTGATCTTGGTGATCGCCTCGGCACGGGCGCGGCGGATCGCCACGCGGCCCTCCTCGGCGAACTTGTGCACGACCTTCGCCAGCTCCCGGCGGCGCTCTTCGGTCAGCGGCGGGATCGGAATGCGGACCACCGCGCCGTCGCTGGACGGCGTGAGGCCGAGGTCGGACGTGAGAATCGCTTTTTCGATTGCCTTGAGCAGCCCCTTGTCCCAGGGTTGGATGGTCAGCAGCTTGGGCTCCGGCGCGGCCACGCTCGCGACCTGGTTGAGCGGCATCTCGCTGCCGTAGGCGTCCACCCGCACGAGATCCAGCAGCGACGTCGTGGCTTTTCCCGTCCGGACGGTGGCAAACTCGCGCTTGACCGCCTCCACGGCCTTGTCCATGAGCTGCCGGGCGTGCTTGAGGTGGTCCTGCAGCGTGGTCACGGTGGTCATTGCACGATCGTGCCGACGCGCTGTCCGGCCAGCACCCTGGCCGTCGCGCCGGGCTGGTTGATGTTGAACACCACGATGGGAAGCCGGTTCTCCTTGCACAGGCCGAACGCGTTCGCGTCCATCACGGCGTACCCGTTCACGAGGGCGTCGCGGAACGAGAGCTCGGCGAGGAATTCCGCCGTTGGGTCCTTCTTCGGGTCCGCCGTGTATACCCCGTCCACGTTGGTCGCCTTGAGCAGGACCTTCGCCTCGATTTCGAGCGCCCGCAGCACCGCCGCCGTGTCCGTCGAAAAGTAGGGGTTTCCGGTCCCGCCCGCGAAGATCACCATCCGGCCCTTCTCCAGGTGCCGCACCGCGCGGCGCCGGATGTAAGGCTCGGCGAGCTCTTCCATGCGGATCGCCGTCATCACCCGGGTGTCGACGCCCTTCTTCTCGAGGATGTCCTGAAGGGCGAGGGCGTTGATGACCGTGGCCAGCATGCCCATGTAGTCGGCCGAGACGCGATCCACGCCCTGCTCGCTCGCGGCGGTGCCGCGCAGGATGTTGCCGCCCCCGACCACGAGGCCGAGCTGTACGCCCAGCGCCGCCACCGTCTTCAGCTCGTCGGCGAGCCGGTCGATGAGCCCGAAGTCGAGCCCCCCGCCCGCGCCCCGCTCGCCCGCGAGCGCCTCGCCCGAGATCTTGAGCAGGGCGCGCGCGTACGCGAGCTGCGGGCGCGGGGCCGGGGCCATTCAATTCCCTGCGAGGTCGAAGCGCGCGAACCGGCGGATCTCCACCTTCTCACCGGTTTTCCCCGACAGCTCCTTGACCAGCTCGCCCACGGTCCGCTTGTCGTCCTTCGCGAACTTCTGCTCGAGCAGCACCTTCTCCTCGTAAAACTTCCTGAGGCGCCCTTCCACGATCTTTGCCTTCACGGCGTCCGGCTTCTTCTCCTCGGCGACCTGGGCTTCGTACACGCGCCGCTCCGCCGCGACCACCTCGGGCGGCAGGTCCTCGATCCGGACCGCGATCGGGTTCGCGAACGCGATGTGCAGCGCGACGTCCTTCGCCAGCTGCTTGAACGCCTCGGTGCGCGCCACGAAGTCCGACTCACAGTTGAGCTCGACGAGCACGCCCACCCTGCTGTTGAAATGGACGTACGCGTCAACGACGCCCTGCGCCGCCTGGCGGTCCGCCCGCTTGTCCGCCTTGGCCGAGAAGCGGACGCGCAGCAGCTCCTCCGCCTTGGCCATGTCGCCGTCGGCCTCGGCGAGCGCCTGCTTGCAGTCCATCATGCCCGCGCCCGTGCGGGCCCGGAGCTCGGCCACCAGCTTCGCCGGGATGGGTTTCACGGTCGTCACGCTCCTCACTCCTCATGAAAACGCCGCCCTCGCGCCGTGGGGCCGGAGAGGGCGGCGTGGTGGTTCCGAGGGACGGGATGCCCGGGGGTGTCAGCCCTCGCCCCCGCCGCTCGATTCCGCCGGCGCCGGCGCTTCCTCCGTCTCCGTCTTCAACCGCGCGGCGATCGCCTCGGGCTTCGGCCGCCGCTTGCGACGCGCCGGCCGCTTCTTCTTGTCCCCTTCCGCCTCCGCCTCGACGCCGGTCTCCGTGGAGTACGTCACCCCCTCGCCCTCCTCGGCCGGCTCGTGCAGCGGCATCTGCCGCCGCGCCTCGGCGACCACATCGGCGATCGCCCCCGTGATCAGGGAGACCGCGCGGATCGCGTCGTCGTTGCCGGGAATAGGCACCGTGATGGGGTCGGGGTCGGCGTTCGTGTCCACGATCGCGACCACCGGGATCCCCAGCTTGTTCGCTTCCGCCACCCCGATCCGCTCCTTCTTCGAGTCCACCACGAACAGCGCACCGGGCAGCCGGGCCATGTTCTTGATGCCCGAGAGGTACTTGTCCAGCTTCACGCGCTCGCGGTCGAACAGGAGCTGCTCCTTCTTCGTGTAGTTCTCGAACTCGCCTTCGACGCTGCCCTGCTCCAGCTCCTTCAGCCGCTTGATCTGCCGCTTCATGGTCTGGAAATTGGTGAGCGTGCCCCCCAGCCAGCGCTCGGTCACCCAGAACGCCCCGCAGCGCTGCGCCTCCGGCTGGAGGATGTTCTTGAGCTGTTTCTTAGTGCAGACGAACAGGATGCCTTCGCCTTTGAGCACCACGCCGCGCAGCAGCTCCTGCGCCGCCTCGATCTGCCGCAGCGTCTTCTGGAGGTCGATGATGTAGATGCCGGAGCGCTCGGCGAAGATGAACCGCCGCATCTTGGGGTTCCAGCGGCGTGTCTGGTGGCCGAAATGGACCCCCGCTTCCAGCAGATCCTGCAACTGAGGCTGCGTCATGCCCTCCCTGTCCCCCTCCGTTACCGCTTCGAGAACTGGAACCGCTTGCGCGCGCCCGCGCGGCCCGGTTTCTTGCGCTCCACCACCCGCGGATCGCGCGTCAGCAGACCCTGTTCCCGCAGCTTCTTGCGGTGCCGCTCGTCGGCCAGGCACAGCGCCCGCGCGATGCCGAGCCGCAGCGCCCCCGCCTGGCCCGTCTGCCCGCCGCCGGCGACCAGGGCGCGCACGTCGAACGCCCCGAGCGTGTCCGTCGCGGTGAACGGCTGCTGGATGTGGGACACGAGCGACGGCCGCGGGAAGTAGTCCCCCAGCGTCCGCCCGTTGATGTGCCACTTCCCCGAGCCCGGCGTGAGATACACCCGCGCCGCGGCTACCTTGCGGCGGCCGATCGCGTGCCAGCGCAGCTCCGGCGTGACCGAGGAGCTCATCCGGCTTCCAACGGCAGCGGCTCGGGCTGCTGCGCGGCATGCGGGTGCGTCGGACCCGCGTACACTTTCAGCATCTGCTTCACCTTTTGCCGGGACAGCGTGGTCTTCGGCAGCATCCCCCACACCGCCTTCTCGATGACCCGCTCGGGATGCTTCTGGAGCAGGACTTTGGCGGGCGTGAAGCGCTCGTGCCCCATGTACCCGGTGTGCCGGAAGTACCGTTTCTGCTCCAGCTTCCGCCCCGTGAACCTCACCTTGTCGGCATTGACCACGACGACGCAGTCACCGCAGTTCAGGTGCGGCGTGAACGTGGGCTTGTGCTTGCCGCGGAGGATCTGCGCGACGCGGCTCGCCAGCCTGCCGAGCGGCTGCCCGGCGGCGTCCACGACCCACCAGTGATGCGTCACGTCCTCTTTTCTCAGCGAAAAAGTCTTCATGCCCCGCAGTCGTAGTCCGTGAGTGACGGGCCCGAGACCCAGCCGCCAAGGGCCAGACCTAGCCGCCAAGGATACAAGAGGCGTAAAGGGGCTGTCAACCCGAAGGTTCCGGGCTCGCCAGCGTCACCAGCGGGGTCCCCTTTTCGACCGCCTGACCCACCGTGACGTGCACGGCCGACACGACGGCGGTCCGCGGCGCCCGCAGCTCGTTCTCCATCTTCATCGCCTCGATCACGACCAGCCGCGCGCCCGCTTCCACCCGCTGGCCCGAGCTGACTTCGACCCGGACGACGAGCCCCGGCATCGGTGCCATCACCGTCCCGCCCCGGTCGGGCGCCGGGCGCCGGCCGGTGAGCGCCTGGATCTGCCGGGTGCGCTCGTCCACGACCTCCACCTCCGCCCGCTCTCCGACCACGCCCAGCGCCCAGCGCCCCATGCCCTCCAGCGGCTGGGCCGCCACCGTCCAGGATTCCCCGGCGAGGAGCAGGTGGTACAGCGGCGTCCCGGGGACGGCGGCGAGGTGGGCTTCGAGCTCCGCCCCACCGACGACGACGCGGCCACCTTCCACCGCGACCTCGTGAGTCGTGCCGCCGATGCGCACGTAGTACTTCATAGGGCGGCGGTCAGGCGGACTGGCGGACAGGCGGACGGGTACGTCGTGCGGTCACAGACCGCCTGTCCGCCCGTCCGGCGGTCCGCCCGGTCAGGCGTGCAGTCACAGACCGCCAGACCGCCTGACCGCCTGACCGCCCGGTTGTCACGCTGCCTCCAGCACGGCCACGGTCTCCACGTGCGCCGTCTGCGGGAACAGGTCGAACGCCCTCACGGCCGTGAGCCGGTAGTTTGCGCTCAGCCGATGCAGGTCCCGCGCGAGCGTCGCGGGGTCGGACGAGACGTACACGAGGCGCGCGACCGGCTGGCCGGTGAGGCGGATCGTCACGTTCCAGTGGAGCCCCGTGCGGGGTGGGTTCACGACCACCAAGTTCGGCTCGGGAAGCGTGGGCAGCGCGTCCTCCGCCCTCCCCGCGATGAAACGGATCGGGCGCTCGGATGCGCGCCGCCGGGCCCACTCGATCGCCTGCTCGTCCGCGTCCACGCTCACCACCTGCGCCCCCCGCTCCGCGAGCTGGACGGCAGTGTCGCCGACGCCGCCGTACAGGTCCCACACCACGCTTCCCCGCACGTCCCCCAGCTGCTCGAGCGCCCAGCGCCGGGCGACCGTCCCCATCTCCGGGTTCACCTGCTCCAGGGCAGTCGCCGGGAAACCGGTCTCCGGCCCCGCCACGACCCGGGCCGCTCCGCCCGCAGGCCGCCACCAGCAGATCACGCCGGCGCCGTCGGGGAGCGCGGCGGAGAGCCGCGCGGCCTCGAGCCACGGCTCGCCCGGCGATTCGGCGATGACGTGGCGCCGGCCCTCCCGATCGAGCCGCAGCGTCAACCGCGACAGCCGCGGCGGCAGGAGGTCGAGCCGCTGCCGCAGCTCCCGCCACAACGCCATGAGCCGGAAGTCGGTGATGGGACAGTCGGCGAGTGGGAACACGTGGGCAGGCCGATCGTACGGATGCAGGCCCGCGACCTTGCCGTCCGCCCGTGCGCCGGCCCGCCTGACCGCCATGCTGATCTTCGCGCGGTAGCGCCACTCGTCCGCCGCCTCGGTCACCTCCGGGTCGGGGACGTCCAGCTTTCCGATCCGCCGCAACGCGTCGCCCACGATGGCCCGCTTCGCTGCAAGCTGTGCGTCATAGGCCAGGTGCTGGAGCTGGCAGCCGCCGCAGCGGTCCTGGATGTAGTGCGGGCACGGCGGCGTGACGCGGGCCGGGCCGCGTGTCATGATCTCGCCGACCTCCGCCTTCGCGAAGCTTTTGTGGAGCTCGACCGCCTCGCGCAGCCGCACCCGCTCCCCTGGGGCCGCGCGCGGCACGAACACCGCGCGGCCGTCCGCCAGCCGCCCGACGCCGTCGCCGCCGGCGGCGATGCCGGTGATCGCGACGAC
>DASPXO010000237.1:0-3492 GCA_035637235.1 Gemmatimonadales bacterium
GCTCTCCTTTATGATACAGCGCTTCCAGCACCCCGAACTCGGTGGTGCCGAGGCCGAAGCGGGCGATGCTCGCCCGGGAGTGCCGTTCGACGGCATTGAACGCCCGGGCCAGCACCACCCACACCTCGAGCGCCGGGTCCGGTCCGGCCGCCTGCTTGGCTCGCATCATCACGCGGAACCTCCCGGCCCGGTGAGTTGTTCCATAGTCGCTAGAAGACAAGTATCTCGAATTCTAGCAAATATTTGTTGTAGGGGCGCAGCATGCTGCGCCCCTACTCGGGCGAATCCCAGCTATCCGGGAGGTGTTGCAACATGTTCGCAGATCTTGGATTACTGGCGCTGCGGGTGGCGCTCGGCCTGGTGTTCCTGGGCCACGGGGCCCAGAAGGCGTTCGGCGCGTTCGGCGGCCCCGGCTTCGCCGGCGCAGCAGGGTTCTTCGACAACCTGGGGCTCAGGCCCGCTCGGTTCTGGGCGGCAACCGCGGCCGGCGCGGAGCTCCTCGCCGGCACGCTGCTCGTACTGGGTCTGTTGACCCCCGTCGCGGCCGTGTTGGTCTTCGCGACCATGGCCGTCGCGATCGCCAAGGTGCACGGCCCGAAGGGCTTCTTCGTGCAGAACGGCGGGTTCGAGTACAATCTGGTGCTGATGGTCGCCGCATTGGCGCTAGCGGCAGCGGGACCGGGGGCGTACTCGCTGGATCGGCTGTTGGGACTCGGGCTCTGACGAGCGGCGCCCCTCGCCGGGCGGTGTAGATTTCCCTCCCCCATCCAGCTGGCAGGGGAGTCTGGACCAGCTCGCGCGGTGATGACGGGCCCTGGGAGGGCTCTGCAGTTCCTGGGCGCTGCCGGCACCGTCACGGGCTCGATGCACCTCGTCACGGCCGGCGGGCGGCGCATCCTGCTCGACTGCGGCCTGTTCCAGGGAACAAAGGCGCTGCGGCTCCGCAACTGGGATCGGCGCGTCCCCGATCCGGGGACCCTCGACGCCGTTGTGCTCTCGCACGCGCACATCGACCATTCGGGATACCTGCCGCTACTCGCCCGGCAGGGGTTCCGCGGACCCATCCACTGCACGTCCGGTACCGCAGAGCTGCTCGGCGTGGTGCTCCCCGATGCCGCGCATCTTCAGGAAGAGGACGCCGAGCGGGCGAATCGCCGCGGCTACACGACGCACCGGCCCGCCCTCCCGCTGTACACCCTTCAGGACGCTCAGGCCGCCCTGCGTCTCGTGCAGCCGCGCCGCTACGGCGAGCCGTTTGCCGCCGCCGAAGGTGTGACGGCACTGCTCCGGCGCGCGGGGCACATCCTCGGTTCGGCGACCGTCGAGCTCCAAGTCGGAGGCGCTCGTCTGGTATTCTCCGGGGATCTCGGGCGGTACGACCGGCCGATCCTGTGCGATCCCGAGGCCGTGCCCGCGGCCGACGTCCTGCTGCTCGAATCGACCTACGGCGATCGCGCGCACGCGGCCGGAGCGGAGGAGGATCTCGCGCGCGTCGTGCGCGGGGCGGCGCAGCGCGGCGGCGTCATCCTCGTTCCCGCGTTCGCGGTCGACCGGACGCAGGAGCTGCTGTGGATGCTGCACCGGCTTGAGGAGGCGCGGCGCGTGCCGGCGCTCCCGGTGTACCTCGACAGCCCGATGGCCATCGAGGTCACGGAGATCTACCGGCGCCACCCGGAGGACTACGACGCGCAGATGGCGCAGGCGCTCGCCTCTGGCGCCCGGCCGCTCGCGACCGAGCAGCTGCGCATCGCGCGCACCGTGCAGGAGTCGAAGGCCATCAATGACGTCCGCGGCCCCGCCGTCATCATCTCGTCGAGCGGCATGGCCGCGGGCGGCCGCATCTTGCATCACCTGGCGCAGCGGCTGCCCGACCCGGGCACTACGGTGCTGCTCGTCGGGTTTCAGGCGGTGGGCACGCGCGGCCGCGCACTCGAGGACGGGGCGACGGAGCTCCGGATGTTCGGCCGGCCTGTGCCCGTGCGCGCCGGCGTGGAGCGTATTGACGCCCTGTCCGCTCACGCCGACTGCGCCGAGACCCTCCGCTGGCTGGGTGGATTCGAACGCCCGCCGCGCGTGACGTATCTGGTGCACGGCGAGGCGGACGGCGCGGAGGGGCTCGCGGGGGCGATCCGGAAGCGCCTGGGGTGGGATGTCGAGATCGCCGCGGACGGAGCGTGCGTGGGGCTGTGAGGCGCGTTGCCAGCGCTTCGCCCGGCCGGATATACTCCCAGCTCCGGCGTCGGAAAAGGAAGGTGGTCGAATGAAGCAGTGGCAGGAGACGCGGGCGGTGCTCGATCGTCTCGCCGAGCTGCTGGACGGGGGGAAGCAGGCGGCGCTCGCGACCGTCGTGCGTGTGCGCGGGTCGGCGTACCGCCACGAGGGGGCGAAGCTGCTCGTCGCCGAGGACGGGAGCACGACGGGCAACGTGAGCGGGGGCTGCCTCGAGCAGGACGTGTGCGAGGTGGCGCTGCAGGTGATCCGCACGGGACGGGCGCAGCTGCGCAGCTATTGCTCCGGCGCGGACGAGATCGAGGCGTGGGACCTGGGCGTGGGGTGCGAGGGGCAGGTGGACGTGTTCGTCGAGCCCGTGCTCGAGGCCCGGCCGCGGGAGCGCGCGTTGCTCGAGGAGCGGGGGGCGTTCGCGGTGTGCACGGTGGTCGCGGGGCAACGGGAAGCGGCACGCGGAAACCGTCTGCTTGTGAGCCCGGCGAGCCGCGAGGGAGGCCTGGGCTCGCCGGAGCTCGACACCGCAGTCGCCAGACGCGCCCGCGAGTCGCTCGACTCCGGGCAGTCCGGCCTCCACGAGATCGCCGGGCATGCCGTATTCATCGACGTCTTCCTTCCCCCGCCGCAGCTCGTGGTGCTCAGTGCGGGGGAGGACGTCCGGCCGCTCGCGCGATTCGCGTCCGACGTCGGGTTCCGGGTTGCGATCGTGGACCGGCGGCCGGGGCTGCTCACGGTCGGGCGGTTCCCGGCGGCGGCTCGGCTCGTGGAGAGCGACGCGGCCCAGCTCGCCGAGCGCATGCCGCTCGACGACGCAAGCTACGCGGTCGTGATGACCCACCACTTCGCGGACGACCAGGCGTACCTGCGCGCGCTGCTCCGGACCCCCGTTCCCTACATCGGCATGCTGGGCCCGCGCCAGCGCACCGAGCGCATCCTCCAAAACCTGAGGGCCGAGGGACCGCTCGACGAGGCGCGGATCTACGGGCCCGTTGGGCTGGACATCGGCACCGACGGGGCGGAGCAGGTGGCGCTCGCGGTGATCGTGGAGATCCTCGCGGTCCGCGCGGGCCGGCGCGCCGAGTCGCTGCGCGAGCGCAAGGCGCCGATCCATGCCACAGCGGACTGATCCGCCCCGCGTCGCGGGCGTGGTCCTCGCCGCCGGCGCCTCACGCCGGATGGGCCAAAACAAGCTGCTGCTCAAGCTCGAGGGGGAATCGCTTGTGCGCCGCGCGGTCCGGCGGGCGCTCGGCGGGGGGGCGGGGGGGG
>DASPXO010000238.1:0-3651 GCA_035637235.1 Gemmatimonadales bacterium
GCGCATCAACGGCTCGACTGGAGCAGCACCACGCCGCGCGGGCCCACGAGCGTCACGGAGCTGCCGTTGTCGGCCAGCCGGCCGAACGCCGCCTGGCCCTGGAGCACCAGCGTCACCGATCCGCTCGCGCGCCAGCGCAGCTCCAGGCCCGGCCGCACGAGCCACCCGAGCAGCTCCAGGCTCCCCGTGTCCGGCGCCACGAGCTCGTGGCGGAGCTCGGCGTTCGGCGCGAGGCTCAGCGCGGGCGACAGCTGCCGATCGAGTCGAATTCCGAGCGTGAGCACGTTGCCGCGCGGCACCTGGACGGCGTTCAGGTAGGTCGCGTTGTACGCCCGCGGGCGCAGGCGGCGCATCTCGTAGCCATAGAGGGCGATGCTGCTCGGGCCGGCGGGGAGGCTGAGACTCGCGTACAGGAGGATCCGGTCGCCCGAAATGCTGCGGGACCCGCCGTTCAGCGTGTCGGCACCGCTGGCCGTGTACAGCGCGGCGCTCCGGAAGTAGCCCCGACCCCCCACCGGTCCCTCGACTCCCAACCGCATCCGCCCCTCGCCGCCGGGCTCGAGCTCGCCGCTCCCCGTGACGGGCGTGTAGCTCGCGTGCCAGCGATAGCTGCCCCCCAAGCCTCCCGCCCAGCGCTCGCCCAACCGGAACGCCGTCACGAACCCCCCCGTGACGCCGCCGCCGGAGCCGAAGGTCGGGGTCGTGAAGCCCAGCAGATCGGTCGCGAGGGCGCTGAGGAGCGGCACCGCCGAATCGGAGACCGTCTTCCTGCCAGTGGGGAGCGTTCCCACGAGCGAGACGATGACGTGCCCGGAGACCGCGGCCCAACTCGCCCGCACGTCGGTGTCCGTGATGCCGTCGAGCTGGAGCGTTCCGCTGGTCGTCGCCCCGGAGGCGCGGGCGTATGCCGTGGAGAGGTCAACCGTCAGGCGTGAGCCAACCCGCTGGGAGAGCGCGAGCGGCAGCGTCCACTCGACGACGTGGTCGAAGGCGAATCCCGAGCCGAAGTAGTACCCGTCGACGACCACGCCGGCGATCGCCGTCGTGGCGAAGCCCTCACCCTCCCCGCCGCCCGTCCCTCCCGAACCCCCGCCGCGCTGCGCCGCGAGCGGCGTCGCCGCGACGAGCAGGAGCAGGACCCACCTCACGGCCGCTTGAAGATGATCGTGATGCCGTTCACGACCGAAATGATCGACGGGAAGCCGGTCGTCTCGGGTGCGAGCTGGCGGTCGAGCGTCCCGCTGCCGGACACGGCGCCGCCCGCCTGGGAGATGGCGTCGCCGGCCGCGGGCACGACGTCGAGCGTTCCGGCGGAGAGCAGCCCGCCGGAGGCGGGGGCCCCCGCCGCGCCGCGCTCGACTTCCGGCAGCGCCGCGATGTATTCGCCCGGATTCGACCCAGCCTGTTGCATGATCGGGGCCGCCTGGGCGGCCTGCTGCCCCTGCCGCGCCGCCCGAAAACCGGGGTCGGCCCGCACGGCCGCCCGGAAGTGCCGCGCCGCCGCGGCGTAAGCCCCGCGATCCATCGCCTCGAGCGCCCGGCTGTACGCCAGGAACGCCGCGAGGTTGCGCGGGCCCTGTCTCAGGATCTGTTGTCGCTCGGCTTCGGTCAGCCGGATGCCGAGTTGCGCCGCGAGATCGAGCACCACCCGCTTCTCGAAGCTGAGCAGCTGCTTGAACGGCCCCGTCACCCGCCCCACCGGGCGCACCACGCCGGCGCCGGTCACGATGGACGCCGAGAGCTGCATCGGCCCCTCGCGCGGAATCGCCGCCGTGCCCTGCACCATACGTTCGGCGCGCAGCAGCCGGCCCACCCGGGCGGCGGTCTGCGGATCGACGCGATCGCTCTGCGACAGCTCGAGCTCGTCGAGCAACACCCCGATCTGCAGCCGCTCGAGCAGCCGCAACGTCCGGATGTAGGCGAGGTCGGTAGTGATCAGCTCGGCGAGGCCGCGGGCCAGCGGCTGGTAGCTCGAATCTCCCGCGACCACGAGCGGCAGCACGGCGAGCGTCTGCGGCTCGGCCGGCTGCCGGGCAAGCTCCGCCTCGCGCGCCAGCGCCTGGCGGGCCGTCTGCTCCGCCAGGGCACGCAGCGCGAGCTGCGCCCGGGCGTGCACCGCGGCGACTCCGCGGGCAGCGGGGTGCCGGCCCGCGAACTCGGTATAGATGGCGATCGCCTGGTCGTAACGCCCAGCCTGCTCCTGGCACGCCCCGGCGACGAGAGGCCCGAGCACGTTGTCCGGCTCGATGACCTGCGCGGCCTGCGCGACCACCACCGCGGTGTCGCAGCGCCCGGCCGCGGCAAGCGCGGCGGCGAGCCGGAAGCGAACGGCGGCGGCTTGGGGATGCTGTTGAGCTTGTGCGACCAGCCCGGGAATCTGGGCGGGAGTCACGGCGGCGGGTCCGGGGCCGCGGGAGCAGCCCCCAGCCAGGCCCGCGAGCAGAAGCGCGAGCCGCATCAGCGTCGGGCCTTCTTCTTCGGCGCCTTCTTTTTGGGCGCCTTCGGCTTCGCGTCCTTCGGCGCCTTGTGCCGGGACTTGAGCACCGTCTGCACGTCGGCCAGCACCCGGTCGCCCTCGTCGGGGCCGATCAGACCCCGCCGCACGGCATAGCGCACCAGCTCCTCCGCGTCCTCGATCGCGAATTCGCCAAGGCCGGCCGCGGCGCGAATCGCGCGCACCAGCGCGTCCGCCACGGGGCTCCGCAAAACACTCGCGATTCCTGGGAGGGCCTCGAGCAGCGAAGAGATCTGCGACCCGCCGAGCTCGGCTGGCATCGAACGCGCTGCTCCGACGCTGAAAGTCGCGCCAAGCTACATCCCACCTCTTGTACCGTCAAGGATTTACACGGTTTCAGCGCTGCGGAGCACGGCTCCGGCGCGGTCGCAGGGCGGCGGTGAGCCCGCTCGGGGCGCGGCGGGAGATAGTGAGGTCGGAGTGCGACAGCAGCTCGCTCAGCACCGTGCGCGTGAGCGGGTCGAGGGGCATCCCGAACCGCAATTCGACTCGGTATTCGGCGTGGTCGGGGCCCCGGCCCGTGAGCGCGAAGCCTTGGTGCGAAGGGCTGACGTCGTCCACCTCGATCTCCGCGAGGCGGTGGTACTCGGGGCTGTCCATGGCAACCTCCGGCTGCGGTGAGAGATACGCCTCCCGGAGGGGGTGTCAAGGACTTCCAGGGGGGGCTACATTTCGTGGTTGGAGGTGTGACGCAGCCGTGGGGCGACGCGGAATCAAGGAATACCGGGCGCCGGAGGCGCTGGCGCTGATCGCGGCCGACCGGGCCCATACTCCCTTGGTCTGCCCCTCTTGCGGAACCCGGTCCATCGCCCGCTCCCCCCGGCGGCGCGGCGGGCGGGTCCCGCCGCCGACGCGCTCCGAGCGCGTGACGCTGACGTGCCATACGTGCGGCCGGCACGCGTCCTACATCGAGCGGGGCGCGGAGCCGCCTCGCGACGACACGATGGACCCGCACACCGTCCGGCTGTGAGCGCCCCGCAGCACCGAGAGGAGACGCACGAGTCCGTGGCAGGCGACGCCATTCAGATGATGGGAACCGTCACGGAGGTCCTTCCCAACACCACCTTCCGCGTGAAGCTCGAGAACGGGCACGAGGTGCTGGCCTACGTGAGCGGCAAGATGCGCAAGAACTACAT
>DASPXO010000239.1:0-4312 GCA_035637235.1 Gemmatimonadales bacterium
CCGGCCGCGGAGCCGGAGTCGTAGAGCGGCAAGATGTGGGGATGCTGCAGCCGGGCGGCGGTCTCGATCTCCTTGAGGAACCGCTCGGCGCCGAGCGCGGAGGCGAGCTCGGCGTGCAGGACCTTGATGGCGACCTGGCGACGATGCTTCAGATCTTGCGCGAGGAACACGGTCGCCATGCCGCCGCGCCCGACCTCGCGCTCGACGGCGTATTGACCGGCGAGGGCGGTCCCCAGAGTCTCGAGCAGCCCTGCCGAGGTCAAGGTGCGCGCCTAAGTCAATCTGGAGGTTTAGGATACACTCGTACACCGGAACATGCCAGCGGCGGCGCCCGCGCTGCTCGCTTGCGTCGCGGCGCGACCGTGGCGGCGCTCGAGCGGCTCGCCCAGAGCAAAACAACGGGGGGCGGCCCCTGAAATGAGCCGCCCCCTTTTCACATAGCCCCGGACGTGAGCCCGGGGCCCGGTCCGGTCAGTGAGCCGGTCTGACGTTGAACCGCGCCGAGGTCGCCTGGCCCACCACGATGGCCGGTCGGCCGACCACGCTGCCCGTGGCGACCAGCCGGAAGCCGCCCGTGTCGGTCGACCGCAGGTCTCCGAATGTGGCGACCCCGGACACGTCCGTCGTTTGCGTCGTGGTGCCGAGCAGCGTCTTCTTGACGCCGTTGTTGTTGACGAGCGCGATGGTGATCTGCACCCCGCCTACAGTCGTGCCGTCGCTCGGCCTCGTGGCTTTGATCTGCACGGGAGGCGCGATCGTCTGGTTCGCCCGCGTATCCGTGGGTTGCACGATGAAGGTCAGCGTCACCTCGGGCACGGCGTCACCAGTGAATTCGCTCTTTACGCCCGGAGTCGCGCCCGCGAGACCTCCGGGGTTGCCCCAGAGATCCTGGGGACCGAGCAGGCGCATGAACCGTTTCGCGAACCTCAGCGGATTCCAGCTGTTGCCGAGCGACGTCGTCGGGGAGCACGCACCCGGGACGAGGAACGTCGCGTCCACAAAGGGGAGGATGCCGAGGTTCTCCTCCTGCACCATGGAGGTCGTGGTCGTCTCCGTGAACGGGTCGATGCACAGCGCGACAACGACCGCCGGGTCGAAGTGCGTGTTGCGCGGCATGACCTTCCAGTCATACGACTGCGGCGTCGAGCCGGGCTGTCCGTACACCAGGATGCGGTTCGGTGCGGGGTTGCCCAGCGGCGTGTTGTCGAGCACCAGGGGCCACGTGGAGCCACTGGGCGCGATCCCGGAGAAGGGCGAGCTCAGGGGCCGGGAAAAGACCGGGGCCGTCGGACTCTCGAAGGTCGCGCCACGGGTCTCGAACGCCCCATGCGCCGCGGAAGTCAGCGGCACCGTGAAGTCCTCCGGAAACGTCTTCGGATAACTCGCCGAGTCGGCGGTCCTGTCGAACATGCACAGGATCAGCTGGTTCGTGAGGCTCGATCCGATCGCCGGATCGCCGGCCGTCCCGCTCGACACCGCTGCGCCGATGATCGCCATGATGCTGAAGCCGACCTGTCGTGCCGGTACGGTGAACGCGCCGGAGCTCTGCATCAGCCCGACGCTGTCCTGTACCAGCTGCTGCAGCGGCGGGCTGAAATAGTGGTTGGCGAGGTGCGAGACGGCGTCGAAGTCGCAGGTTGACGTGGCCGTAACCACGATGTCGTGAAACTGCGGCGCCGGGAGGCCCCGCTCTCTCTCGCTGCAGCCGAGCACGGTGAGCACGGTGCTGGCAGCGAGAACACTAAGGGCACAACGATTCATGGGGCGCTCCCTCACAGTCGTGGATCGAGCGCGCAGCGCTCGGGTGAAGCGGGTCAGGATCAAGCCGGTGCTTGACTTGGCAATTTCCGGACCGCCCCCGGCACGCTGCCGCCGCGTCGCGCCGCCGAGCACGCCGCCCCGCGGCCGCGGCATTCCTGCGGTGCGGCTGCCACAGGCGCGTCAGGGCCCTACCCCAACCAGCTGCTTGAACCGCGGATCGTCCCGCAGGCCGCGCCACCACCAGGTGTCGTCTTTCGCCATGGAGGCCCGGTCGGGCGGGTTGGCTGCAAGATACTGGTTCAGCAGGCGGAGCGCCTCGTCGCGATCTCCGAGCATGTTGCGAACCATGGCCTCGACATAGGCGAGACTGCGCGTCGGATCGATCTTCGCGTCGGCGCGCGCGCGCGCCGCGACCGCGCGGGCGCTGTCGGGCAAGCCCGCCCGCACCAGGTTCATGGCCACGAGCATCTGGCCCCAGCGCCGCCGGAACTCCCGCTCGTTGGGGTGATACAGCGTGACGTACTCGTCGAGCAGTGCCCACGCCGCCGGGACGTCCGGCTTCTGGCCCTCCAGCGCGAACCGCGAAATCCGGCACTCCACGAACCGCGCCTCGGTGGGGAACCGGCGACGCCCCTCCTCGCACCAGTGCGTCGCTTCCACACCGTCCTCCAAGTCGAGCGAGTTCTGAAACAGCCGCCACAGGACGGTCGAGGCCTCCGTCAGGTACGGGTCGGCTTCGTATGCCCGCAGCGCCGCGAGCTTGGCTTCCGCGGGTTCCGACTTGCGCGCCAGCAGACTGCTGAGCATGACCCAGGCGCGCGCCCGGCTCGGGTTGGCCGCCACCGCGCCCGCCCGGAGATCCTGCTCGGCGTCCGCCAGGAGCTTCGTCGCCCCGCTCGGGTCGGGATCGAGGTTCAGCAGGAAGCGCCAGTACCGCATGTACCCGCGCAGCGTCAGCGCGTCGGGGTCGTCCGGCTTCAACGCCAGCGCGGCGTCCGCGTACTCCTGGCCTCGCTGAATCCACGTGGCGTAGTAGTCTTTGTTGAACGTCCCGACGAGATCCAACCGCTTGTACGCCAGCCACCCGCGCTGCGCGACGGGCGCGACCCACCTGCGGTCCATCGCGACCGCCCTGGCGAGCAGCGAGTCCCCATGAGCGAGCTGCCGGGCGGCCCCCGACGTGTCTCCCGCCGCGAGCAGCGAGTCCACGTCCTTCGTCGCCGCCTCCGCCTGCTGGACCAGCTCCCAGGCCGCGACGTTGTTCGTCCCCGCGCGGGCCTCGAGCTGCTGGACGACCTGGCCGAGCCGCTGGCGCAGGAACCGTGACACCTCTTTGGCCAGATCGTCCTGCAACGCGAACACGTCCTGGCGCACCCGCTCCAGCGGCTGGCTGGCGCCGATCACCCGCCCGTTCGAGGTGTTGATCATCTCGACCGTCACGCGCAACCGGTCACCGGATTGGGCGACCGTCCCCTGGACCAGCGTGCCGACCTTCAGGGCGCGGCCGATGCTGTCGGACGTGGCCCTCGTGTCCCGATAGGGGGCCACTCCGTTCCGGGAAACCACCTGCAGCGACTCCACCTGACCGAGCTCGCGGATCAGCGCTTCGGTGAACCCGTCCGCCAGATAACGCAGCCTGCCGCCCTCGCTCCGGTCCTCGAAGTACAGCACCGCGATACGACGCGGGTCGACGCCTCCTTCGGACGCGCCGGAGCGGCGCGATCCGCTCCACAGCGAGCGCGCAGCCCACGCGGCGGCGAGCAGCACGAGCACCGGCGCGGCCCACACGAGCCGCCGCGCCCACGGCCGTTTCCCGACGCTCATACGCGCCTGCGTCAGCCGGCGCTTCGCTCCCGTCGCGGGAGAGGGTCTCGCCAATGCCTCCGCGAACAGCGCCACGGTGGGATAACGGTCGGCCGGCACCTTCGACAGCGCGCGGAGGATCGCGTCCTCGACCGCATCCGGAATCGTGTTGCGCACGATCGACGGTGGCGAGACCATGTCCAGGGAGTGCCGCGCCATCACCGCCTGCGGCGTCGGCCCGGTGAAGGGCGGCTGCCCCACCACCATCTCGTACAACACGCACGCCAGGCTGTACTGATCGCTCCGGCCGTCGATCTCCGCGCTGCCGGTCGCCTGTTCCGGACTCATGTACGTCGGCGTCCCGACCACCGTCCCCGTCTGGGTGAGATGCGATTGATCCGCCGCGCTGATCGCCCGCGCGATCCCGAAGTCCGCCACCACGGCGCTGCCTCCGGAGAGCATGATGTTCTCCGGCTTCATGTCCCGGTGCACCACGCCGTGGCCGTGCGCATAGGCCAGCGCGCTCGCCACCTCGCTGATGATCTTGAGGGCGTCCTCCAGCGGGAGCTGCCGTTCCCGTTCCAGCCGGTCCCGCAGCGATTCCCCTTCCACGAACGGCATCACGTAGTAGAGGAACCCGGCCGCGGAGCCGGAGTCGTAGAGCGGCAAGATGTGGGGATGCTGCAGCCGGGCGGCGGTCTCGATCTCCTTGAGGAACCGCTCGGCGCCGAGCGCGGAGGCGAGCTCG
>DASPXO010000240.1:0-9417 GCA_035637235.1 Gemmatimonadales bacterium
GGCACCGACACCGCGAGGATCCGGCCCGACACCGCAGCGGCCACGAGATTCATCGGCCGGGAGCGGAGCCAGGCGCAGCTCAACCCCGAGATCAGCGTGACCGGTGACGTGCGCGCCTACGGGCAGCAGCCCGGGGTGCAACGCGAGAACTTCGACCCGCGAGAGTTCGAGATCGGCTTCCAGTCGCCGCTCGACCCGTACTCGAGCACGAAGATCTTCGTCAGCCTCGAGAACGGCGAAGTGGGCATCGAGGAGGGCTACGCCTACTGGACGGGCCTGCCGGGTCACGTCCGCTTCGACATCGGAAAGTTCCGCCAGCAGTTCGGCGAGCTGAACCGCTGGCACCTGCACGCCGTACCCGAGACCGAATACCCCCTCGCACTCACCACGTATCTGGGCGAAGACGGCCTCGCCGGAACCGGGGTGTCGTTCTACCGCGCGTTTGGGGGGTTGGGCACCCACGAGTTGACCGCCCAGGTCACCCGGAGTGCGAGCGACGACGCGCTGTTCGGCGGCGCCGGCCGGCCAAGCTACCTCCTACACGTCCTCAACTTCTGGCAGTTGAACCACTCCACCTACGTGCAGCTCGGCGGGACGGGTCTGTACGGCACCGACCCGGGCTCGAGCCTGCGCACCAGGGTCGGCGGCCTCGAGGCGCGGCTCACCTGGCGCCCACCGGCCCGCGCGATGTACCGCGAATGGACCCTGCGGGGCGAGCTGTTCGCCCTGCGCAAGGAGATCGCGGGCACCGGCCCGACCCGGCTGGGTGGCTACGTCAGCACGACCTTCAAGCTCGACCAGCGCTGGATCGCCGGGGCGCGCTACGACTACGTCGAGTCCCCTGCGGACGGCGGCGTCACCCGCCAGGTGATCCCCTCGCTGACCTGGTGGGAGAGCGAATGGGTCTTCCTGCGCGCGCAGTACCGCTACGAGAGATCGCTCGCCGCCACGAGCCACCAGTTCGCCCTCCAGGCGGTTTGGGCGATCGGACCACACAAACACGAGACGTACTGACATGTTGCCACTCGTTCCGCTTTTTCTAGCCCTGCACGGCGCCACCCCCCCGCCCGCACCCGTGAAGGTGGTCACATCACTCACTACCTATGCCGCTATCGCCCGCGAGATCGTGGGCGACCGCGGCGTCGTCAACTCCATCGCCGTGGGCGACGAGAACCCCCATTATGTCCAGCCCAAGCCGAGCTTCGTGCCTATGCTCGCGGCGGCGGACGTGTTCGTCACGACCGGGCTCGATCTCGAGCTCTGGGTCCCCGCGCTGCTCGACAAGGCGAGCAACCCCAAGGTGACGGAAGGCGGCCCGGGGTACGTCGCTGCCTACGCCGGACTCGACCTGCTCGACGTGCCGACGGCGTTTTCCCGCGCCCAGGGCGATATCCACGTGTACGGGAACCCGCACATCTGGACGGACCCCCTGAACGCGGTCCAGATTGCGCGCAACATTCTCACCGGATTGAAGCGCGTATCTCCCGAAAGCGCCGACTACTTCACGGCGCGCGAGAAGGACTTCGAGGAGCGTGTCTACCACGCCCTGTTCGGCGAGGAGCTGGTGGGGTTGCTGGGCGGTCAGACCCTCGCTGACCTCGACCGGCAGGGCAAACTCTTCGACTTCCTCACCTCCAAGCAGTACCAGGGCGCGCCGCTCACGAATCGGCTCGGCGGCTGGCTCAAACAGGCGATGCCGTTCCGGGGGAAGACAGTCGCCTGTTATCACAAGGAGTGGGACTACTTCTCGCGCCAGTACGGGCTTCCCTGCTTCGACTACATCGAACCGAAGCCCGGCATCCCGCCTACCCCCGGTCACGTCCTCGAGATCATCAACGCGATGCGGGAGAGGCACATCCAGGTGTTGCTCTCGACCAACTACTACGATCGCAACCAGGTGCTCGAGGTGGCCCAGCGCACCGGGGCGAAGGCCGTGATCGTACCGTCTAACACCGGGGGCCGAGCCGGCATCGACACCTACTTCGACCTCATGAACCTGTGGGTCACGGAGCTCGTCCGCGCGTTCGGCACGGGCACCGCGGCCAATTGACGGAATGGAGGAAGCGTGACCGGTCTCCAGCTGATGATCCCACCGTTCGTGGCGTGCGTCGTGCTCGTGGCGATGCTCTCCTACTTGGGGCTCCACGTGATCGCGCGCGAAGTCATCTTCGTTGATCTCTCACTCGCCCAGATGGCGGCCCTCGGCAGCCTGTCTGCCCTCCTGATCCACGTCGAGGCCGACTCGACCTGGGCGTACGCGTTCGCCCTGCTCGCGACCGCCGTCGGCGCGCTGCTGTTCGCGCTCACGCGGACCTCCCGCAGGGAGGAGCAGCGAGTGCCGCAGGAGGCGTTCATCGGCATCGTGTACGTGGTCGCCTCGGCCGCGGCGGTGCTCGTCGCCAACAAAGTGCCAGGAGGCGGGGAGGCCATCGAGAAGACCCTCACCGGCAGCATCCTGTGGGTGAACTTCAAGCCCACCATTGTGAAGCTCGCCGCGGCGTACGCCGCGCTCGGCGTCTTCCACTACGCCCTGCGACACCGCTTCCTGACGATTTCCTTCCATCCTGAGGAGGCCGAGCGGCAGGGGTGGAAGGTTAGGTGGTGGGACTTCTGGTTTTATCTTTCGTTCGGCGTGGTGATTACGCTCGCCGTGCCCGTGGCCGGCGTGCTGATGGTGTTCAGCTTCCTCGTCGTGCCCGCGGTGATTGCGTTCCTCTTCACACGCGACCTGCGGAAGCTCGCCTATATCTCCTGGGGCTCGGGCGCCCTCGCATCACTGCTCGGCCTGTGGGTGTCGTTCAAAGCGGACCTGCCCACGGGCCCGCTCATCGTCTGCATGTACGCCTTCCTGCTGGTCGTAGCGGGCGTGCTGCGCAAGTTCGGTCTAGGCGACAAGGGAAAAGTGGTCGCGTGAGAGACGGAACGGCGGCCGGACCGAAGGGAATGCCGTAGCCGATGCGCCGCTACGCCCGCAGCGTCCGGATCGCCTGGCTCTGCACCGCCCTCCTGTAGCTGGCGCTCCCCGGAGCCGCGGCCTCGGTGGGACGCAATTTCGTTGCGAGAATAACGGCGGAGTTCTGAGGAGGGTTGCGGCACCCTATATTCCGCGCCCGGTGAGCAAGCGACAGGCGGTCTGGCGGACAGGCGGACGGGCGGTCAGATACCGTATGCTGGCGGGGCTCCTTCTGTCCGCCAGTCCCCCGGTCCGCCTGTCCGGCCAGCTCTCCCTCCAGCCATCGCTCGGCCTCCGCTACACCTCCGCCCTCGTCCACGACTCGGTCGTCACGACGGTGGACGTGCGCCCGGCGCTGGCGCCCACGCTCGCTCTGACCGCGGCGACCCCGCTCGAGCCAGGGCTGGCCCGGGGGGGTGGGCGGTCCGCTGAAGCCGTAATCGACTTCTCCACGAGCGGGCTCGACCGCCACGACGGGGACGGCCCGACCGTGGGGCTGGGCACGGTTGCTACCCTCAGCATGCAGGTCGGCGTCCGCCAGCCTGTGACGGCCGGGCTGTCGTGCCGCGTGAGCGTGGGCGGGCTCAAGTACTTCCCGAGCGAGCGAAGCGGCATCTTCCGCTCCGGCGCGGGCGGGGTGTTCGCGCTGGGCGGTGCCGCCCTGTCGTACGCACCGCCCGGCGCGCGGGCCGGGCGGTGGGGGTTCGGCGTCGAGGCCCGCTACGACGTGCACCAGTTCATCACGCCAGGGCTGCGCCAGCAGGGATTCACCTCGTCACGCACCGTGCATCGGATTGCGTTGGCCGTGCGCGCCGGGCGCACCGCCCCGTGAACCGCGCCGTCCTCGCCGGCCTGCTGGCGCTCGGCTGCAGCGAGCCGACACCGCCTTCGCGTGCCGGCACGTACCCGTTCGACTTCGCAGGCGACGTGTTCCATTGGCCGGCCGGGCGGCCGCGGGTGCGCTTCTACGCCGAACCGGCCGGGAACCTGCGATTCCTGGTGCAGCGGGCGGTGGACGCATGGGCGGGGCTCTTCCTGTATGGCGAATTCAGCGGAGCGCTCGTCGCCGATTCGGCCATCGCGGATGTGATCGTGAGGTGGAGGAACGGCGCGCCGCCTGACGTCGCACCCGACACCAGCCACGTGTATGCCTGTACGGGAAGCACGTCGTTCCCAGCCGTGGACCCGGCCGGACGTTACACCGGGCCCATTGAGATCGAGCTATGGGTGCTCTCGGGAACAGGAGCGCAGGTCGCCGCGTGCATGCGGCGTACCGCCATCCACGAGCTCGGCCACGCCCTGGGTCTGCTCCAGCACAGCCCCGCGCCGGGCGACATCATGTGGGGGCCGACCGGGAGCCAGCCACTCGTGGTCGACCTTCCCACCGAGCAGGATCGGCGCACCGTGGAGGTGCTGTATCACACACGGGCGACGATACTTCCACGGCCGTCTTGACAGCCCGCGCCGGCCCCGATACCATAAGTCGTTCACAAAAAAGGACTTGGCTCATCGATGTCGATCCGCCGCCAGGAGGCCCTCGATTACCACGCGCAGGGCCGCCCTGGGAAGATCCAGGTCTCGCCGACCAAGCCCTTCAAGAACCAACGCGACCTGTCGCTCGCCTACACGCCGGGGGTGGCGGAGCCTTGCCGGGAGATCGCCGGCCGGCCGGACGAAGCCTACACCTACACGGCCAAGGGCAATCTGGTCGCCGTCGTCACGAACGGCACAGCCGTCCTCGGACTCGGGAACATCGGTCCGCTCGCCGGGAAGCCGGTGATGGAAGGCAAGGGGATCCTGTTCAAGGCGTTCGCCGATATCGACGTGTTCGACCTGGAGGTGGCTTCGGAGAACCCCGAGGACGTGATCCGGTTCTGCCAACTGCTCGAGCCCACCGTCGGCGGCATCAACCTCGAAGACATCCGCTCCCCCGATTGCTTCCACATCGAAGAAGAGTTGCGCGAGACCCTGTCCATTCCCGTCTTCCACGACGACCAACACGGGACCGCCATCATTTCGGGCGCGGCGCTGCTCAACGCCCTGGACGTGGTCGGGAAGGACGTCGGCCAGATCAGGGTGGTGTTTGCGGGGGCGGGCGCGGCCGCGCTGGCCACCGCGGAGCACTACGTCCGGCTGGGCGTACGACGCGAGCAGATCGTGATGTGCGACCACGAGGGCGTGCTGCACACCGAGCGCGCCGATCTCGACCGCTACAAGAGCCGTTTTGCGGTGCGCACGAAAGCCCGGACGCTCGCCGACGCGTTCGAGGACGCGGACGTGTTCGTCGGGCTCTCCGTGGCGGGCATCGTGTCGGGGGACATGCTCAAGGCGATGGCCAAGCAGCCGATCGTGTTCGCGCTCGCCAACCCTACTCCCGAGATCATGCCGGAAGAGGCCAAGCAGGCGCGCGGCGATGCGGTGATCGCCACAGGCCGTTCGGACTTCCCGAACCAGGTGAACAACGTGCTGGGCTTCCCCTTCATCTTCCGGGGCGCGCTCGACGTGCGGGCGAAGAAGATCAACGAGGAGATGGAGATGGCCGCGACGCGGGCGCTGGCGGCGCTGGCCAAGGAGGAGGTCCCCGACTCGGTGATGCGCGCCTACGGCCTCGAGCGGCTGCGCTTCGGCCCCGATTATCTCATCCCGAAGCCGTTCGACCCGCGCGTGCTGTTGTGGGTCGCGCCGGCGGTGGCGTGGGCGGCGGTCGGCTCAGGGGTGGCGGGCCGGGTGATCGACGTGGACGAGTACCGCGCTCAGCTCGACGCGCGCTTGGGCCGCGCGCGCGAGGTGATGCGCGGGCTCTCGACCCGCGCCCAGCAGGAAGCCCGGCGGATCGTGTTCCCCGAGGGCGAAGACCCGCGGATCCTCAAGGCGGCGCGCATCCTGGCCGACGAGGGCATCGCCGAGCCGATTCTGCTCGGCGATCCGGACGCGATCCGGCGGCAGGCGGACGACGCCGGCGTCACGCTGGAGGAGATCCAGCTCGCGAACCCCACGACGAGCCCGCAGCGCGAAACGTTCGCCCAGGAGCTGTGGGAGCGGCGGCGCCGCAAGGGGATCACGCTGCGGGAGGCCCGGTTGCTGGTGCTGGACCCCCTGTACCACGCCCTCCTGATGCTGCGCGCCGGGCAGGCGGATGCGGTCGTCGCAGGCGTCGAGATGAACTATCCCGACGCCATCCGGCCCGCGCTCGAGGTGATCGGCCTGGACGCGGGCCGTCGGCACGCGAGCGGGATCTACATGCTGGTGTTCGCGCAGCAGACGTTTTTCTTCGCCGACTGCACGGTGAACATCGATCCCGACGCCGAGACGCTCGCCGAGATCGCGTCGGCCACGGCCGAGTTCGTCGGCCGCCTGGAAATCGAGCCGCGGGTGGCGATGCTCTCGTTCTCGAACTTCGGCTCGGTGCGACACCCGCAGGCCGAAAAGGTGCAGCGGGCCGTGACGCTGCTGCACGAGCGCGAGCCAGCCCTCCAGGCGGACGGCGAGATGCAGGCCGACACCGCCGTCGTGGAGCGGATCCTCACCGGGCGCTACCCGTTCGCGCGACTGCGCAGCCCGGCGAACGTGCTGATCTTCCCCAACCTGGACGCCGCGAACATCAGCTACAAGCTGCTGGACCGCATCGGCGGCGCCCAGGCGATCGGGCCGATCCTGGTGGGGATGGCCCAGCCGGTCCACGTCCTGCAACGGGGTTCGGACGTGAACGATATCGTGAACATGGCCGTCATCGCGGCGGTGGACGCCCAGGAGCACGGGCGCCGGCCGCGGGCGTGAGCCTCCGGGGAACCGCCGTATGACCGTACACGCGACCCACGCCGCGCACGAGACGGACCGGCGCGCGCTCGGGCTCGAGGGGCTGGGGCTCGCGCCGAAAAGCGCCGTCCACTGGAACCTAGGGCCCCCCGCGCTGTACGAGCACGCCGCGCGGCGTAGCGAGGGCCTCATCGTCGACGGCGGCCCGTTCTGCGCCGTCACGGCCCCGCACACCGGCCGCAGCCCCAACGACAAGTTCCTCGTGCGGGAGCCGGCGTCGGAGGGCGACGTCTGGTGGGGCCGCGTGAACCAGCCCCTGGCGCCGGCGCACTTCGAGCGACTGCACGCCGACGTGATCCGCCACCTGAACGAGCGGGACCTGTTCGTGCGCGACCTGTTCGCCGGGGCGGACCCCAACCACCGCATCGGCATCCGGTTCGTGACGCCGAACGCCTGGCACGCGCTGTTCGTGTACAACATGTTCCTCCGCCCCACCGCGTCCACCCTCGAGACGTTCACGCCCGCCTGGCAGGTGCTCCACGCGCCCGAGCTGAACGCCGACCCCGCTGTCCACGGCACGCGTTCGGGGACCTTCATCGCGATTCACTTCGGCACGCGGACGATCCTGATCGGCGGCACGCGCTACGCGGGCGAGATGAAGAAGTCGATCTTCTCGATCCTCAACTACCTGCTCCCGAAGCGCGGCGTGCTGTCGATGCACTGCTCCGCCAACCTCGGCGAAGCGGGCGACGTGGCGCTGTTCTTCGGCCTCTCCGGCACCGGCAAGACCACCCTCTCCGCCGACCCCGAGCGCGCGCTCATCGGCGACGACGAGCACGGCTGGAGCGACCAGGGGGTGTTCAACTTCGAGGGGGGCTGCTACGCGAAGGTCATCCGGCTGTCGCGCGAGGGCGAGCCAGAGATCTACGCGACGACGCGGATGTTCGGCACCGTGCTCGAGAACGTGGTCGTGGACCCCGAGACCCGGGTGATCGACCTCGAGTCCGCCGAGATCACCGAAAACACCCGTGCCTCCTACCCGATCCACTACATCCCCAACCATGTGCCCGGCGGGATGGCCGGGCACCCGTCGCACATCGTGTTCCTGACGTGCGACGCCTACGGCGTCATGCCTCCGATCGCGCGACTGTCGCCGGCGCAGGCGATGTACCACTTCCTGTCGGGGTACACGGCCAAGGTCGCGGGCACGGAGCGGGACGTGACCGAGCCGAAGGCCACGTTCTCCGCCTGTTTCGGCGCGCCGTTCCTGCCGCTGCACCCCAACGTGTACGCGGCGCTGCTCGGCGAGAAGATCGCCAAGCACGGCGTGCAGTGCTGGCTCGTGAACACCGGCTGGACGGGCGGGCCGTACGGCGTCGGGCAGCGCATGCGCCTCGCGCTCACGCGCGCCATGGTGCACGCCGCCCTCGCCGGGAACCTCGACCGCGTCCCCACCGCCCCGGAGCCGGTGTTCGGGCTCGACGTGCCGGTCCACGTGCCGGGCGTCCCCGACGGCATCCTGTTGCCGCGCGGCACGTGGAGCGATCCCGCGGGCTACGACGCGCAGGCGGCGCGGCTCGCCCAGATGTTCCGGCAGAACTTCGAGCAGTTCCAAGACCAGGTACACGCCGCCGTGCGGGACGCTGGCCCCTCGCGTTGACCGGCTTCGAGGTCGTCCGCGACCCGCTGTGGAACAACATCCGGCTCGACCCCGAGGCGCTCGCGGTGATCGACACCCCCGCCGTGCAGCGGCTGCGCTACGTCCGCCAGCTGGGGCACGCCTTTCTGGTTTACCCCGGCGCCACGCACAGCCGCTTCGAGCACGCCCTCGGCGCCTACCACCTGGCCCGCCGCGCGCTCGCCCAGCTCGAGGACGCCAGCGACGCGTGCCTCGACGGCCCGGAACGCGCGCGCCACAAGCTGGCGGCGCTGCTGCACGACATCGGACACTACCCGTTCTCCCACGCGCTCGAGGAGGCGGGCCTCCCGCACCACGAGCGGCTCGCGGAGCGCCGGCTGTTGCACGGCGAGCTCGCCGAGCAGCTGGCGCGGCTCGGCGCACCCGCGGCCGAGCTGCTCGCCCTGATCCAGGGCCGGAGCAAGGCGCCGCTCGCGGGCCTCGTGTCCGGCTCGCTCGACGTGGACAAGCTCGACTACCTCTCCCGGGATGCCTGGATGTGCGGCGTGCCGTACGGCGTGATCGACGTGGACCGGCTGCTCACGTCGCTCACCGTCGCACCGGGCGCGGACGGCCGCCCGACGGTCGCCCTGCACGAGAAGGGGCTCGCGTCGCTCGAGTCGCTGTTGTTCGCGAAGTACCAGATGTACCGCAACGTGTACTGGCACCACGCCGTCCGGAGCGCGACCGCCATGTTCAAGCGCTTGGTGCGGCGCGCGATCGCCGGGGATCGGCTCGACGCGGAGGCCGTGGCGGTGGCGACGGACGACGGGCTGATCCACGAGCTGATGCAGCAGGATACGACGGGCCTCGCGCGGGGGCTGCGCGAGCGCCGGCTGGCGAAGCGCGCGCTCGACCTGGCGGCCACGGCCCTTCCCGCCGACACGCCCTCCTGGCCCGCGGACGATCCCGGCCTGGTGGAGCGGGTCGAAGATCGCTTGGCGCGCGACGTGGGCCTGGAGCCCGGCGCGCTGTTCCTGGATTTCCCCGCGAAGCCCGACATGCTCGCGCTCGATCTGCCGCTCGTGAA
>DASPXO010000241.1:0-5117 GCA_035637235.1 Gemmatimonadales bacterium
GGTGGATGTCTATTACAGCACGGCGCTGGACCTGGGCGCCGGTCCGAAACCGACCACCGTCGTGACGAACGCAAACGGGACGACGACCCTCACCTGGACGATCGGAACGGTGGCCGCAGGCGCGGGCCCAACCACGATCGAGTACACGGCGCGGCCGAGTCTGCTGTTCCTGGGCGGCGAGACGTTGACCAACAGCGCGACCCTTGCGTTCCAAAATGCCAACGGCTGTGTTTTCACCTCGCTCACGGTTTCCGCATCGACGGTCATCACAGTCGTCGATCCCACCCGAAATCCGCTGGGCATGGGATTCTGGCGGAACCGTGAGAGTGAGTGGACGGCTGAGATCCTTGCCCGGATCCAGGCGACAGACCAGCGGTTCGATGGCGCTGACGGAACGGCTCCCAATGGTGTCTTGTCTTCGGCCGAGGTGACCGCCCTGTTGGCTCCGGGCGGCAACATGGGCAAGATCCTCGAGGCGCAGCTCCTCGCGACGTACTTGAATCTTGCGACGCGGCGGATCAACGCCAGCACCGGGATCGGTTCGAAGTTGACTCACACGCTCGGGCTGAACAACATCCGCGACGCCGTGCTGTACGCAAGGGGCACCTTGGCGCTGGCCGTCATAGCAGACAATCGGCCTCGCTACGATGACGCGACCGCGATTTTGGACCAGATCAACAACAACCGGATCGAGGACTACTAGACTAGACCCACGGTGAGTCCTGACGAGCGATCGCCCGATGGTTCCCGCCTCACCGAACCCGCGGGTGAAAGTCCCGCCCAGACAGGCACCGGAGCGTCTGGTAGCAGGCCCCCGGCGCGGGGAGAGATCGCCGCGGCCGAAGCGGGGCGTCGAAAGCCTCTTCGGAGGGAGCAAGAGTGCGGGCCGCAACATCAAGTGAAGCCTGCCGCCTCGACAGAGGAACAATGCGGGAGCCGAGCCCAGCATGACGGGGTGAAGGCCACGCTCGCGGAGCGGAAGTCCGGAGCAACACCCACCGCGAGTCCCGCCGGGGTAAAGGGCGCAGCACGTGCTCAAGGCTTGGTGAGGAACAGGAGAGACCCGTCTGCGCAGCCCGCGTCGGGGCAAAGCGGCGCGTATAAGCCGAAGGTGAAGTCGCGTCGTGTGCAGCGGGAGTCCGAGGGGGCGGTAGTACCGGCGATGGCCGCGACGAACAACGCGGTCGGAGGGAAGCGCCCCTGGGGTGAGGGTGCCGTGGGCGGAGGTAAGCGCGAGGGCATGGCCGGCAAGACCGGACCCAACTACCCCCGCGGGCGCAAGCCCGCGGACAAAGTGCGAGAACTCCAACGACGGCTGTGGTCGGTGGCCAAGCGGCAACCGGAGCGACGCTTTCATGCGCTGTACGACCGCGTGTGCAGGGGTGACGTCCTGCGCGAAGCATGGAAGCGGGTAAAGCGGAACCACGGTGCCGGGGGCGTGGATGGTGAGACGCTCGCGAGCATCGAGCAGGGCGGAGTCGATCGCTTCTTGCAGGCGATCGCCGCCGACCTGCGCGCAGGCAGGTATCGGCCCGCCGCGGTGCGGCGCCGGTACATCCCGAAGGCCGATGGGAAGCAGCGGCCGTTGGGCATTCCCACCGTACGAGACCGCGTGGTGCAGGCGGCGGCGCGGCTGGTACTGGAGCCGATCTTCGAGGCGGACTTCCGTCCGTGCTCGTACGGGTTCCGGCCCAAGCGCAGCGCCACGGACGCACTGGAGGCCCTACGGTTACGGGGCAGTCAGCGCGGCAACTACGTGCTCGACGCGGATATCTGCGACTACTTCGGGCAGATCGACCACGAGAAACTGCTGAAGCTCGTGGCGAAGCGGGTCACGGATCGGCGGGTGCACAAGCTGCTGCGGCAATGGCTCCGGGCCGGGGTGATGGAGGACGGCACGGTGCGCACGACGCTGGCGGGAACCCCGCAAGGCGGCGTGATCTCACCGCTGCTGTCGAACATCTACCTTCACGCCCTCGACGCGACGTGGGAGCGCCGGTATGCCCATCTGGGCTTGCTGGTGCGCTACGCGGACGACTTCGTGGTGATGTGCGACACGAAGGCGGCCTGCGACGAGGCCGAGCAGCGCGTGCGGGCGATCCTTGCACGGCTGGGGTTGGAGCTGAACCCGGATAAGACGAGACAGGTCGACCTGAGCCGGGGACGGCAAGGGTTCGACTTCCTCGGCTGCCACCTGCACAAGCGGATGAGCGGGATCATCTGGGAGAAGCAAAGCCGTCGCGTCTACTTCCTCCAGCGCTGGCCGTCTCAACGCAGCATGCAGCGGGTGCGGCAGCGCGTGAGGGAGTGCACCGGACGCAATCGGAACGGAGTGAAGGACGTGCGGGTCTTGATCCGCGATCTCAACCCGATTCTACGCGGCTGGGGCAACTACTTCCGCACCGGGAACGCCGCTCGCAAGTTCAATCAGTTGGACACGCACGTGGGGAGACGACTCCACCGCTTCCTGGTGAAGCGCAAAGGCCGCAACCTCCGCCCGGGCGAGGCCGACCGGTGGACGCGTGAGTTTTTCTGGCAGTTGGGACTCCACCGCCTGCGCGGCACCGTGCGCTATCCCGGCCGCCCGCGCACGCCCTGGACTGACACCTTACCCGTAAGCCGTGTGCCGGAAATCGGCACGCACGGTTTGAAAGGGGATCTTACCCTGCACCGTGTAATCCACGGTGTCACGTAGGATCTACCAATGTCCGGCGCGCCCACGGTCGATCTCCGCAGCGACACCATCACCCGTCCGACCCCCGAGATGCGGCAGGCCATCGCCCGGGCCGAGGTCGGCGACGACGTGTTCGGCGACGATCCCACCGTGGCGGCGCTCGAGCGGCGGGTCGCAGTGCTCGCCGGCAAGGAAGCGGCGCTCTACGTTCCGAGCGGCACGATGGGGAACCAGCTCGCCGTCCACTGCCAGACCTCGCCCGGCGACCGCGTGATCCTCGAGGCCGAATCACACATCTTCACGTCCGAGCAGGGGGGCGTGGCGGCGAACTCGGGCTGCCTCGCCCACGTCGTCCGCTCCGAGCGAGGCGCGGTGAGCCCGGCGGCGCTCGAGTCCGCCTTCGACGAGGACCCCGAGGACGACCACGTGGCGCGGGTGACGCTGCTCTGTCTCGAGAACACCCACAATCGCCACGGTGGCGCCGTGGTGCCGCTCGAGCGCCTGCGGGCGGCCGCCGCGGCGGCACGCAGCCACGGCGCTCGCGTTCACCTCGACGGCGCGCGGCTGTGGAACGCGAGTGTCGCGACCGGCATCCCGATCCGCGACTGGGCCGCCGTGCCCGATACGGTGATGATGTGCTTCTCGAAGGGCCTCGGCGCCCCGGTGGGCTCGATCCTGGTCGGGCCCGCGGCGGTCATCCGGCACGCGCGGCGAGTGCGCAAGCGCTGGGGCGGCGCCATGCGCCAGGTGGGCATCCTGGCGGCGGCGTGCCTCCACGCGCTCGACCACCACCTTTCGCGCCTCGCCGAGGACCACCGCCGCGCGCGGGCGCTCGCGGCCGGGTTGCGCGAAGCGCCCGGCGTGCGGGTGATCGAACCCGACACCAACATCGTGCTCGTGGATCTCGAGCATCCCGCGCTCGAGTGCGCGGCGCTGCTCACGGCGCTCGAATCGCGCGGGGTGCGAATGATCGACTTCGCGCCGCGCCGGCTGCGCGCCGTCACGCACCTCGACGTGGACGACGCGGGGATCGCCCGCGCGGTCGAGGCCTTCCACGACGCGGTCGGGAGTTTCGCCGTACGGAGCTAGGCGGACCCGGAGCGATCGGCCGCCCGCGCCCGGCCCATCACTTCGCGGGCCTGGCCGGCAGGGCCGCGAGCGCTTCCCGCGCCGCCCGGAGCGCCTCGGTGTCGCCGGCGCGCTCGAACGCGACCGCCATCGCCTCGAGCGTCTCGCGGTCCCGCGTCTCGCTCACGAGCGGCTTCCAGGTCTCGGCCGCGAGGTCGGACCGCCCGGAGCGGAACTGGGTCCAGCCGATCCCGATCCGCGCCGGCGCGCTCGCGGGCTCGAGGCGGCGCGCGCGCTCGTAGGCCGCGCGCGCCTCGCCGAGCCGCCCGAGCGCGAGCAGTACCTCCCCCGCGCGCACCCAGCCCGCCGCGAGCCCGGGATTGCCGCGCACGGCGGCGCGGAAGTGATCGAGCGCGGCGCCGGGATCCCCGCGCGCGCTCGCCTCCTCGCCGAGCACCAGGTGCGCGCTCCAGGCGTCGCGGTCGCTCAGGACCTGGACCTGGGCGCGCGCCACGTGGAGCCGCCGCAGGCTGTCGACCACGAGCCATGCCGGGTCGCTCCCGAACCCCGGACCGATGCGGTAGAGCACCGCCGGATTGGGGGCGGAGAACCGGATGCGCTCGAGCCCCGGCACCGCCGCGGTGGTGTCGAGCAGGTACCAGAACTCGGGCCTCAGCTCGGCCTCGTACCACGAGAAGTAGAGGAACTGCGCGCCGTTCGCGCGGGCGTGCCGGGCCAGCTCGGCGAGGCTCGTCACGCGCGGGAAGGCGACCGGGTCGAGGCCCGAGTAATACCAGAGGTGCATCTTGCGGCTGAGCGCGCCCACGCCCGTACCGAGCCGAGCGTGGGTGAGCCCGCGCGCGGGCGGCGGAGCGGCGAGCCCGGCCGCGGCACGCAGGGCCTCGCCCGCCGGCAGCACTTCGACCGGCAGCTGGGTCTCGATCCAGCCCAGCCCGGCGGTCGCCGAGTGCAGCGACAGCGCGAGCGGGACGAGCGCGGCCAGCCACTTGAGCGGGACGCCCGGGGGGCGCACCCGCAGGACGAGGAGCCGCGAGCCGGCCGCGAGCCCCGCCAGCGAGAGGTAGTAGGGGACGAGCGGCAGCGCGTAGCGGTCGCTGTAGAACACCGGCACGAGCGAGCCGAAGAGCAGCAGGCCGGTGAGCCACACCGGCAGCATCGGCCGCCACGTTCCGTCGAGTCCGGCGAGCACCACGCCGAGCGCGCACGCCGCGGCGAGCGGGGCGCCGATCAGGCTCCCGAGGTTGCGGCCGAAATGATCCGGCAGGTTCGCGACGAGGCGCGCGGCGAGCGCTCCGGGCTCGCGGCTCAGCAGCTCGCCGAGCGAGCGATAGCCGGTCGCGCGCGCGCCCGCCGC
>DASPXO010000242.1:0-7619 GCA_035637235.1 Gemmatimonadales bacterium
AAGAGCAGAAAGTCGCGCGAGCCGCGCTCATCGTTCACGCTGAGGCGGAAGGGGTCGTGGAACTTGTTGAGCGACGGAAAGACGTTGTCGGCGTACGTCTTGGGCGTGTACACCCGGTACGGCCGTGTCTTCGCCCGCACCGTGTCCGCGTCCGTGGTCGAGACATAGACGGCGGTGTCGCCAAGCTGGAACTTGAGCGCGCCGCTCGAATCCCGCGGGATGGTCGCCACGTTGTTGGCGTACCACACGCGGGTGAACTGCGCGTCGTAGCGTGAGTCCCTGGTGCGGTCGTAGAGGTTCAGGAAGAACGAGGTCGGCCGGAACCGCTTGAACGGGCGGCCATTGGCGACGTCGCGCAGCATCCCGGGCAGCACGTCGTATTCCATCAGGAAGTACAGGTGCCCTTTGTTGCCCGGGCCCGTGGTCAGGGGATCGGCGGTGAACTGCACCGACCAGATGACCTCGGCGTTGCGCTCGTTGAAAAGGTCGAACACGTCGGCGAACCGCGGCAGCAGCTGGTAGTACCCCGAGTCGATGACCGTCAGCGCGTAGTCGGCAGCGTTGGCGAAGTCGCCGGCCTGCCGCTTCGCGGCTTCGTCCGCGACGGCGCTGGTGTCGCGCAGCCGTGTGAGATAGACCTTGGCCAGGAGGTGCTGCACGGCCCCTCTGGTCACGCGGCCGTAGTCCAGCTGCACGCGGGGCAGAGTCGCCTCGGCAAAGTGCAGGTCGTCAATGATCTGCTCGTAGACCGAATCGACAGGCGCGCGGTGGGCTTCAGTCGTCACGGTTTTCGTCTCTTCGAGCGTCAGCTCCAGCGGCCCATACATCTGCACCAGCACGAAGTAATACAGCGCCCGCAGGAAGCGGGCTTCGGCCACGCGCTGCGCCTTGAGCGTCGAGTCCATCTGCACGACCGGGGCCTGTCCGATCGCGGCGTTGGCGGTGTTGATCGCCCGGTAGAACTCGGTCCAGGTCTCGCGGAAGAATTGTGCGTCGGGGTTCAGGTCCGGCGTGTAGTCGTTGATGTACTTGTGGCTCCCATCGGCGCCCTTCGTGAAGATGTCGGTCCCGAACTCGGTCACCGTGAAGCCCCGCTCCTGCGCCCAGAACCCGCGCAGCGGCTCGTAGCTCGCATTGACGAGCGCCTCGAACACCGCCCGGCTGCCGTAGGAGTCCGGGGTCAAGCCGGAAATAACGTCCTCATTCAGGTCCATGCAACCGGGGAGGGCCGCCAGCAGCACGACGCCCAGCAGCGCGGCATTTCGGGTTTTCGTGTTCATCTCCTGGGCTCCTTAGAGGCCGACGGTGACGCCCGTCAGGACCGTCCAGTAGCTGGGGATCCCGGCGCTGGTGCGTGACTCGGGGTCCAAGCCACCGAACCGCGTGAACAAGAACGGATCCAGCGCCGTCGCGTAGATCCGCAGCGACCGGACGCGGAACAGATTGCCCAGGCGCGCGCTGGCGACGGTGTACCCCACCGTGATGCTCCGGACGCGGATGAACGAGCCGTCCTCGTAGCCGCGCGTGGCGCCGCCCGGAGGGTTTTCCTGGTCGGCGTTCGGGCGGGGCTCGGTGTTGCTGGGGTTGGTGGGCGTCCAGTAGTCGACCTTGATGTTGTTATAGCGGCCGGCGAGCGTGTTCTGGCCGGTGAGGAAGTCGTTGTGCACCATGAAGCCCACGCGGGCGACCGCCATGGCCGACACGTCGACGCCCTTCCAGTCGAGCCGGCTCGTCAGGCTCCCCGTCCAGTCGGGGAACGGCGTGCCTAGGATGAGCCGATCCTTGTCGTTGATCTTTCCGTCCCCATTCAGGTCGACGACACGGATCTCGCCGGGCTTCCGCTTGTACTGCTTCGCCACCAGAGAATCCTGGAGCTGCCAGATGCCGCCGAACTTCTGGTCGTAATAGACCTGCACGGGCTGGCCGATGAACCACCGGTTGCCCACGTCGTCCTGTTTGCCACCGTACAGGCTCACGATCCGGTTCCGGTTCATGGCCCAATTGAGCTGCGTGCTCCACGAGAGCCCGTGCCAGTCCCGGAGCAGCTCGGTCGACAGGGCCACTTCGACCCCCATGTTCCGCGTGGACCCGATGTTCTGGACGATGCTGGTGTAGCCGCTCGACGGCGGGAGCTGGCGTGGCATCAGCAGCTCCCGGGTGTCGGCCCGGTAGACGTCGACTGAGCCGGAAACGCGCCCATTCCGCAAGCCGAACTCCAGCCCGAGGTCCAGCTGGCTGGTGCGCTCCCATTGCAGGTCCGGATTCCGCAGGGCACCAGGACGAAAGCCGACCGCCGGCCGGTCGCCAAACGAATAGATCGTTCTGGTCAGCGACCCCTCGGTCTGGTAGGGCGAGATCGCCGTGTTCCCGGTCTGGCCGTAGCTGGCACGGAGCTTCAAGTCCGAGAAGACGTTGGTCCGGCGGATCGGCTCCTCGTCGCTCAGGCGCCACGCGAACGCGACTGACGGGAACCACGCGTACTTGTTGCCGGGCGCGAGCCGGGACGAGCCGTCGTTGCGGGCTGTCACCGTAAAGAGATACCGGTCTTTGAGCGCGTAGTTGACGCGGGCCATCACGGATTGGAGCCGCCACTGCGTCAGGTCGCTCGAGACGCCCTCGATCCTGGCGGCCGACCCCAGGTCGAAATACTCCTGCTGCTCGTAGGGGAGGCCGTTCACGCTCGCGAACTGATTTTCCGTCCGTTCTCCCTGCATGCTGTGAACGAGCGTAACATCGACCCTGTGGTCGCTGCTCAGGCTGCGGCGGTAAGTCACGATGTTGTCCAGCGTGAAGGCGAACGTCCGCGCCTGCTGCAGCGCCGCGTTGGCGCCGCTCCCCTGCATGGCCTGGGTCTCGGCGCCCCAGAACTGGCCCTGGCGGGAGAAGGTGAGGTCGGCGCCGAAATTCAGGCGCCAGTTCAGCGCCTGCGTCAGATAGTAGTCGGCGAACACCGTGCCGAACAACCGCGTGCGCACGCGATCGTCCAGCTGGTTCTGGATGTCGGAGAGCGGGTTGACGCGCTGCCCGTCGGGCGTGGGCTTGAAGATGAGATGCCCGGCCGTGTCGTAGGCCATCCCCAGCGGGTTGTTGAGCAGCGCCTCGCTGTACACGCCGTCGCCGCGCCCCAGGTTCTGGTCGGTGCGGATCAGCGAGGTGGAGGTCCCGATCCGCAATCGGGGAGTGGCCTGATGGTCGAAGTTGAGCCGGAGCGAGCGCCGCTGGAATTTCTGGGCCTCCACGATGCCTTGCTGATTCAGCTGGCTGGCGCTCAAGGCGAAGCGGTTGTCGTCGTCGCCTCCCGTCACGCGGATCTCGTTGTTGATCTGCGCGCCTTCGCGCAGAATGAGGTCCTGCCAGTCAGTCCAGCGCCCGGAGCGGAGCGCCGCGAGAGTCCCGTCGCGCCCGAACAGCGCCTCATCGGCGGAATCGCACACGGCGACGCCACCCGCACACTTGTATTGATTGCGGGTGCGGTTCGCCTCCCGCTTGTACTCGGCGAACTCCGGGCCGGTAAACACGCGCATCCGGCGCACCTCTTGCTGGACGCCGGCGTAGGTGTCGTACGTGATGGTGGTCCTCCCGCTCTTGCCCTGACGGGTGGTGATGAGCACCACGCCGTTCGCGCCGCGCGAGCCGTAGATCGCCGTCGCCGACGCGTCCTTCAGAACCTCCATCGACTCGATGTCGTTCGGGTTGAGGTCTCCGATCCCTCCGGCCATCGGGATCCCGTCCAGCACGTACAACGGGTCGTTGGACGCCGTCAGGGACCGCTCACCGCGCACCCGGATGCGGATGCCGTACCCGGGCTTGTTGCCTGTCGTGACGATGTCCACGCCCGCCACCCGGCCCTTGATCGCCTCGACCGCGTTCACCTTGGGGACCGCCGCCACGGCGCCGCCGGCCACGGAGGCCACGGATCCCGTCACGTCCTTGCGACTCTGCGTGCCGTACCCGACGACGACGACGTTCTCGAGTGTGATGGCCAGCGGCTTCAGCGGGAAATCGACCGTCACGGTCTGGCCGCCTGTCACGACGACATCGGGAACTTCGGCGAGCGCGTACCCGATGAGCCGGGCCCGCAGCCGGTGTGTCCCGCGCGGCACGAACGCGATCGTGTAACGGCCGTCGGAGCCAGCGTTGGCGCCGAGCTGAGTGCCGAGAATGCTCACGCGGGCGGCCGCGAGCGGCGTTCCCGTCCCTTCCGTGGTTACGACACCCGAGATCGTGCCCGTTTCGGGAGGGGCACCGGTCCCGGCGCCCTGGGCGCGAGCGGGCTGGACGGACGACAGGGCGAGCAGCGCGAGGAGTGGAAGAACAGAGAGGGGCCTCGGAGTGACCCTCGCGGCTGCGGGGGAAGAACTGACACAAGTCAGCCGGGATGCGGCGGCTTGACGGCGACGCCTCCACATGAGACCCTCCCTCTGCGCGGAAACCCCGTTTCAATCCGCGTCCGCAAGGGTCGTGCCCTCTACGTGACGCCCGTCACGACATGAGCCGACCCTATACCGATGAGTGGGTTGAGGGAGCCTTGACGGGACCTACACATTCGCGTCTTGCGTCCGTGATGCTTCTGCGCTGCGTGTGTCGCGCGACCGCCACACAACGTGGCGCACGATCAGCGGGGCACGGATCCGCGCAGAGCCACCACCGCTGCTGCCCGTGCCGAGCGATACAGCGCCTCGACCAGCTCGACACTGCGGCGGCCCTCGTGCCCGTCGCACAGCGGGGTGGCACCCGTCCGGATCGCGGAGACGAAGTCTTCGAGCACGCGGGCGTGGCCGCGAATGTCCGAGACGACGGGAGACGTCGCACTCGGGTTCGCGCTGCCGTCGGACTGCGGGGGCGGCTCCGGCGGCGTGCGGAGCTGGACCGACACGACGCGGTCATGCTCCACCACGATGGTTCCTTCCGAGCCGGTGAGCTCGACGCGGCGGGGCATTCCCGGGAAGGCCGAGGTCGCCGCCTCGAGCGTGCCGATCGCGCCACCGGCGAATTCCAGGCAAGCGACGGCTGTGTCCTCTACCTCGATGCTATGCAGCGCCGTGCGCGTGGCAGCGTAGACGCGCTCGACATCCCCGAGGAGCCAGAGGAACAGGTCGACGGAGTGGATGCCTTGATTCATCAGGGCTCCGCCGCCGTCCAGTGTCCAGGTCCCACGCCAGGTCGAGTCGGCGTAGTATTCTCGTGGTCGATGCCACTTCACGCGCGCCGAAGCCATGATCGGCGTGCCGAGCGCGCCTGCCGCGATGAGGCGCTTGAGCCAAACGAGGTGGGGTGCGGTGCGGTCTTGAAAGATGACGCCCAGTTTCACGCCGGCGCGCTCGCACTCGGCGAGCAGCGCGTCAATGCGCTCGGTCGTCACGTCGAGCGGCTTCTCCACCAGTACGTGCAAGCCGTGCCGTGCCGCCGCCCGCGCGTGCTCCGCGTGGAGACCCGACGGGGTCCCAACGATCACCGCGTCCATGGGCCGGTGCGCGAGGAAGCCGTCCAGCTCGCGGTACGCCTGCCCGCCGTACCGCCCGGCCAGCCTCGCCGTCTTGTCCGAGTCACGGCCCCAAAAGGCCACGACTTGGACGCCGGGCGTCTCGCACGCGGCGCGCGCATGCGTGTCGCTGATGTTGCCCCCGCCGAGGATGCCGACGCGCACCGTCATGCTTCGATACATGACATTGCTGGCGCACCTCTTGCAAGGGCGAGCGCGCGGGGAGCGGCCCGACCATGACGCGGACCTCGAACGATGCGATCGACCGGCGCGAGGCGTTGCGACGTGCCGCCCTCCTGCTCGGCGGCGCCCTCTCCGCTTCCACCGTCGCCGGCGTGCTCGCCGGATGCGAGGCACGCCGCATCCCGGACGACACCTGGCGGCCCCGCGCGCTCACCGCGGACCAGGCGGATCTGGTCGCGACCATTGCCGAGCATATTCTCCCCGAGACCGACACGCCGGGCGCCCGCGCCGCCCTAGTGCACCGCTTCATTGACGCAATGCTCGCGGAGTCCTATCCAACCGAGGAGCGGCAGCGCTTCCTGGCCGGGCTCGCCGACGTCGACTCCCGCGCTCAACGAGCCTGCGGCCGCCCCTTCCTGTACTGCGGCCCTGCCGAGCAGCGCACGCTGCTCGAGCAGCTGGATCGCGAGGTGTTCACCCCGGGCTCGCGCCCGGGGTCAGACACTGACCCGGTGCCCTTCTTCCGCACGATGAAGCAGCTGACGCTGCTCGGCTATTACACCTCCGAGATCGGCGCCACGCGCGAGCTGCACAACGCCCCCGTCCCCGGCCGCTTCGAGGGATGCGTCCCGCTCGCACAGATCGGCCGGACGTGGGCGGTGTGAACGAGCCGTACGACGCCATCGTCGTCGGCTCCGGCATCACCGGTGGCTGGGCCGCCAAGGAGCTGTGCGAGAAAGGGCTGCGGACGCTCGTGCTGGAGCGCGGCCGGCACGTGGAGCACGGCAAGGACTACGTCACCGAGTGGCTGCAGCCGTGGCAGTTCCCGCTCCGCGGCCGCGGGGACGAGCGGCGGTACGAGCGCGACTACCCGATTCAGAGCAAGAACTACGCGTTCGGCGAGGCGACGCGGCACTTCTTCGTGAACGATCGGGAGCATCCGTATGTGACTCCCGACGACCAGCCGTTTCGCTGGATCCGCGGCTACCAGCTCGGCGGCCGCAGCCTCATCTGGGGTCGTGCGTGCTGGCGCTGGAGCGACCTCGATTTCGGGGCGAACCTGCGTGACGGCCACGGCGTGGACTGGCCGATCCGGTATCGGGACCTGGCGCCCTGGTACGACTACGTGGAGCGGTTTGTTGGCGTCAGCGGTGAGCGGTTGGGCCTCGCCCACCTGCCGGACGGCGAGTTCTTGCCGCCGTGGGAAATGAACTGCGCCGAGCGGGTGGTGCAGCGGGGGATCGAGCGCGCGTTTCCCGGGCGCCACATGACCATCACGCGCGTCGCGAACCTGACGCGGGCCCACAACGGCCGCGGACCCTGCCGGGCGCGCAACCAGTGCGCGCGCGGCTGCAGCTACGGCGGCTACTTCTCGAGCGTGAGCGCCACGCTGCCGGCCGCGCGGCAGACGGGGCGGCTCACCATCGTCACGGACGCGATCGTGCACAGCGTCATGTACGACGAGCGGACCGGCCGGGCCGCGGGCGTGCGGGTGATCGACGCGCACACCAAGGCGACGCGCGAGTACGCCGGGCGGTTGATCTTCCTCTGCGCCTCGACGCTCGCCACCGCGCAGATTCTCCTGAGCTCGAAGAGCGCGCGCTTTCCGACCGGACTCGCCAACTCGAGCGGCGAGCTGGGCCACAACCTGATGGACCACATCTCCAAAGCGGGCGCGCGCGGGGTGGTGCCCGGCCTGCTCGATACGTACGTGTACGGCCGCCGGCCCACGGGGACGTACATCCCGCGCTTCCGGAACCTCGGTGGACCGGGGGAGGCGAAGGTGCGGTTCCTGCGCGGCTACGGAATCCAGGCGGGAGCGGGTCGTGACGGCTGGACGCGCGGCGCGGCGGAGCCCGGGCTGGGGGCGGAGCTGAAGCAGCGGCTGCGCGAGCCGGGACCGTGGCGGATCACGCTGCAGGGCTACGGCGAGTGCCTGCCGCGCCACGACAAC
>DASPXO010000243.1:0-6467 GCA_035637235.1 Gemmatimonadales bacterium
AACTTCGTCGATGCGCACGCCCACCGCGTCGTACACCGCGTTCGCGACCGCCGGCGGAACGGGGAGCAGCGGCCCCTGGCCGCACTCCTTCGCGCCGAACGGGCCGTTCGGGTCGGGGTCCTCGACGACGTAGGTGACGACGTCGCACATCTCGAGCGTGGTGGGGCTCTTGTACTCGAGCAGGCTCGGGATCTTGTGGACGACGTTGCGGTTGCCGCGGTAGGCCATTTCCTCCATCAGCGCTTCGCCCAGGCCCATGTAGACCGAGCCTTCGATCTGGCCCATGACGGTCGCGGCGTTGATCGAGCGTCCCACGTCGTGCGCGATCCAGATTCGCGGAACGCACACGATGCCGGTCGCGGGATCGACATCCACAAGGGCGACGCAGGCGCTGTAGGAGTACGCGGGCGAGGGCCCGACACCCGCGCCGCGGTACTTCCCGGGTGAGGGCGGCGGGGTATACGAGCCCACCGTGCCGACCGTGCCCTCGGCCGCTTCGGCGAGCTGCACCGCCTCGGCGAACGCGAGCCCGCGTCCGGGGTCCTCGACGTCGAACACCCTGCCGTCGGCGAACCCGATGCGCTCAACCGGGACCTCGAGCTTGACGCCCGCGTGCCGGGCGATCAAGTCGCGCGCGCGCTCGGCCGCCTGGATCGCTGCATTCCCGGTCATGAGCGTCACCCGGCTCGAATAGCTGCCGAGGTCGACCGGGGTGAGATCGGTATCGCCCGTGACGATCGCGATGTCGAGCGGGTCCAGGCCGAGCACCTCGGCGACGAGCACCGCGAGGATTGAGTCGGAGCCCTGGCCGATCTCGGTCGAGCCGCAGAACACCGTGACGCCGCCGCCGCGGTCGCACTTGAGCTGCACGCCTGAGTGGGGCATCGGGTTCCAATAGATCGCGAGCCCCGCACCGGTGATGTACGACGAGCACGCGAGCCCGATGCCCTTCCCGTAGGGAAGCTGGCGGAACTTCTGCTTCCAGCCCGAGCCCTCGACCGCCTTGCGGATGCAGACGCCCAGCCCCATCGAGCCGACGCGCAGCCAGTTCGCGGTGAGGGAGTTCGGCGGGACGAGGTGCTTGAGCCGCAGCTCGGCGGGGTCCATCCCGAGCTGCTCGGCGATCTTGTCGAGGTGGACTTCGAGCGCAAAGCGCGGCTGCGGCGTCCCGTGCCCGCGCTTGGGCCCGCACGGCGGCTTGTTGGTGAATGCTCTTGCGCCCTGGAACTTGTAACGTGGAACGTGATAGGTGACGGTCTGGAGGGCACCCGTGTAGTAAGTGCTCGCGACCCCGTAGGAGCCGTACCCGCCGCCGTCGAGCAGGGACTTGAAGTGCATGCCGGTGATCGCGCCGTCCTGCTTCACCCCGGTCTTCACCCACATCAGCGTCGGGTGGCGGCCGCGGTGGCAGTAGAACACCTCCTCGCGGGTGAGCGTGATCTTCACCGGCCGGCCGGTGACCATCGCGAGCTTCGCGACGACGATCTCGTGGCTGAACGGGTCGCTTTTGCCGCCGAAGCCGCCGCCGTTGGGGGTGGCGATCACGCGGATCTTCGCCGGCGCGAGCTCGAGCACCTTGGCGAGCGCGCGATGCACGTAATGCGGGGTCTGGGTGGAGCTCCAGAGCGTGACCTTCCCGTCCGGGGACCAGTCGGCGACCGCGGCGTGCTGCTCCATCGGCAGGTGCGTGTTCCCCTCGAAGAAGAGCAGATCCTCGCGCACCAGGTCCGCGTCGGCGAACCCGGCGTCCACGTCGCCGAACTCGAGGTTGATCAGCTTGTGCAGGTTGCCGCCGTCCCCGTACTCGTGGATGCGCGGCTCGGCGTGCGCGACCGCGTCCTCGGCGTCCGTGATCGGTCGGAGCCGCTCGTACCGCACGTCGATCAGGTCGAGCGCTGCCGTGGCGATCTCCTCGCTGACCGCGGCCACCGCGGTGACCGGGTCGCCCACGAAGCGCACCTTGTCGAGCGCGAGCGCGTGCTCGTCCTGGCTCACGGGGAGGATGCCGAACGGGACCGGCAGGTCCTTTCCGGTGAGCACCGCTTTCACGCCGGGCAGGGCCGCGGCCTTCGCCGTGTCGATGGCGAGGATGCGGGCGTGCGGGTGGGGGCTGCGGAGCAGCTTGGCGTACAGCATGCGGGGAAGCGCGATGTCGTCGGCGAACTTCGTCGTGCCGGTGACCTTGGGAGTCGCATCGACTTTCCGCACCGCCCTGCCCACCACTCGGAAGGCGGTCGGGCGGTCAGGCGGTCGGGCGGTCGGTAGCGCCGCGTCGTCAGTGTCCGCCTGACCGCCCGACCGCCGGACCGCTTTCTTACCGGATGCCATACAGGGTCTCCGATGCCGGCATCGCGTCCTCCCCCCGCATCCGCGCCGCGGCCAGCTCGACCGCCTCGTAGATCTTGAGGTACCCGGTGCAGCGGCACAGGTTGCCGGACAGCGCGAGCTTGATCTCGTCGCGCGAAGGGCTGGGCCGCTCCGCGAGCAGTGCCTCGGCGGCCAGCAGGAACGCCGGCGTACAGTAGCCGCACTGCGCGGCGCCCAGCTCGGCGAACGCCTCCTGCAGCGGGTGGAGCCTCCCGCCCTCGGCCATCCCCTCGACCGTCTTCACCCGACGTCCTTCGCACGCGAGGCCGAGCACGAGGCAGGAGAGCACCGGCGTGCCGTCGACGAGCACCGTGCAAGTGCCGCACTCCCCCAGCTCGCAGCCGTGCTTCGTGCCGGTGAGCCCCAAGTCTTCGCGCACCACCTCGAGCAGCGTCTTGTGGGGAGCGAAAGCGACCTCGACGGGCTCGCCGTTCAGCTCGAGCGCGATCTTCGCTTTGGCGCCGGGCATATTCCGAAAGCTAATCTTGATAAGACGGCGAGGCCGCGCCAGTTTTTGGGCGTCCAAAGCGGCTTCGGGCGTGCATCATGGCGGACAGGCGGACGGGCGGACAGGCGGTCGGAAGGATGGCGGACTGGCGGACGGCCGGACAGGCGGTCGGAAAAGCGGGGCTCGTGCTGTCGGTCTTTCTGTCCGCCCGTCCGCCTGTCCGCCTGTCCGCCCAAGACTACCGCGCGCAGGCCCTGCGAATCCTGAAGACCGTCCCGCTCATCGACGGTCACAACGACATCCCCGACGCGATCCGCGAGCGCGGCGGACTCGACTCGGTGGACTTCGCGGTGTTGCAGCCGAAGCTGATGACCGACATCCGGAAGCTGCGGGCCGGCGGCGTAGGCGGGCAGTTCTGGGCGGCGTACGTCCCGGTCACCACGATGGATTCCGGGCCGCACCCGGCCGTGTACGCGCTTGAGCAGATCGACCTCATCAAGCGGCTGTGCGCGAGGCACCCTCGTGACCTCGCGATGGCCTACAGCGCGGCGGACGTCGAGCGCACCTTCAAGGCCGGGAAGATCTCGTGCCTGATCGGCATCGAGGGTGGGCACGCCATCGAGAATTCCCTCGGCGCGCTCCGGATGTTCGCGGCCCTCGGCGTCCGGTATATCACGCTGACGCACTGGCGGAGTCTCTCCTGGGCGACCGCGTCCACGGACACGGCGCGGCGCGGCCTCTCGGCATTCGGCCGGGACGCCGTGCGCGAGATGAATCGCCTCGGGATCCTGGTGGATCTCTCGCATGTGAACGACGGCACGATGTCCGATGCGCTCCACGCCACGCGCGCTCCCGTCATCTTCTCCCACTCTTCCGCGCGCGCGCTCACCCACCATGCGCGTGACGTCCCCGACTCGATTCTCCGAATGATGCCGGCGAACGGCGGGATCGTCATGGTGAATTTCAACCCCGGCTTCGTCTCGGAGGCGGTGCGGGTGTACGAGGACAGCCTCGAGCCCCGGGCGCGCGCGCTGCGCGCCGCCGGTCTCGACTCAGCGGCGATCTCGGACTCCGTGAGGGCGTGGAGCGGGCGGGGGCCGAGGGCGACGCTCCAGCAGGTAGCGGACCACATCGAGCACATCCGCACCGTCGCGGGGTTGGACGCCGTGGGGCTCGGCTCGGACTTCGACGGGATCAGCTCCGTGCCGGTGGGGCTGGAGAACGTGTCGCGGTTTCCCGATCTGCTCGCCGAGTTGCTGCGGCGAGGATGGAGCGAGCAGGATGTGAAGCAGGTCGCGGGGCTCAACGTGCTGCGGGTGCTGCGGGCGGCCGACCGGGTGTCAGCGGAGATGAGAGCTGTCAGGTGACTGCGTTCATCTCCCCACCCAGCGGCGGATTCTCTCGAGCGCGACCCGGAGGCTGATCGGCTTCACGAGGTAATCGAGGGCGACCGCCTCGAGCTCTCGCGGCTGCCCGCCCTTTTCTCCCCGCACCGTCGTGAAGACGACGCGGTAGGCCCCCGGGCGCTCGCGCTGCAGCGACTCGAAGATCGCATAGCCGTCGCCCTCCGGCGGGTTGACGTCGAGCAGGAGCAGCGGGCGCTCCTCGCCCGTGTCGAGCGCCAGCAAGCGCGTCAGCGCTTCGCGACCGGTGGCGTAGCTCGCGAAACGATACCCTCGGGACTTGAGCCCGTATTCGAGCAGCTCGGCGAGGGCGGGGTCCCCCTCCACGATGATCACTTCGGGCACGCCCTCGGCTGGCAGGGCGGGGCCGCCGGGCCGGTGCGGGTGTGGAGTGATCGGCACGTCGAGCTTCATGATCTCGGCGAGCCGCGCCGCGAACCAGCGGGTGAGCGAGCCGCGGTCCACGTCCCGGTCGTGCGGCCAGTCCACCCAGTCCTTCGCCGTCGCCTCCATCCCCGCGGCGAGGCGGGACGCGCTCCAGAAGCCGTACGAGCCGGCGGAGCCGTGGATCTTGTGCGTTTCGCGGCGCAGCTCTGCGAGCGCCTCCGCGTCGCCGGCGTCCGCGGCGAGGCGGTCGGCGATCCCGGCGATCCCGCCGAGCTGGGTGCGCATCCCCTGCAGGTACTCCTCCAGCAGCTCCGGCGGAACCTCAGCAGGCGGGCCAGCGTCGCGGGTCACGCAATTCAAGATTGGGGCATCGCGGCGGGAATGCCATAGCCGAGCGGCCGGAGCGGCGCGATATTGGCGGGAAGCGACCTCGGAGGGCTGAACGATGAGGCGAGCCGTCAATGAGCAGGTCTGGCACACTCATCCGACGCTTCAGCGCCGGCTGCGGGAAGAGCGGCTCGGGGTCAGGGTCTGAGTGGCGGCGCCGGGGGGGCGGGGGAGGTAGGGCTCTGCTTCACCTGCCGCTGGATGCGGGCGGCCGCGAATCGGCGGGGCTCGACGTTTTTCCGGTGCAGCCGCGCCGAGACGGACCCGCGGTTCGTCCGCTACCCACCGCTCCCGGTCCGCACCTGTGCGGGGTACGAGCAGGCGATGCTGTTCGTCGTGCTGATGCGCTACACGAAGCCGCTCGACGCGGTGGATGCGCTCCGCGCCGAGCACATCCGGCACCTCGAGGCGTACGCCGCGCGGGGGATCGTTCACGCCTGGGCGCGGCGCGATCCACCGGCCGGCGCCGTGCTGATCGCGGCGGCGCCCGATCGCAGCGCCCTGGAGGCGGTCGTGTCGGAGGACCCCTACGTCAAGGCGGGCGTGGCCCAGGCCGAGATCGTCGAGTTCCCGCCGGCCAACGTGCGTGGCGCGCTGAGGACCTAGCTCCGTAACGTGGCCCGTGGCGGGCACCTACGATGTCCCACGCGGGTCTCGCGTCGGCCGGTGATTCCGGCCATTGCGCAGACGCCCGCTTCTTCTACCTTGGGTCTCGCGCCCCCGCCGACACACTGATGCTTCGAGGTGCTCCCGTGGTTCACCCACCGTTGGTGGAGCGCGCCAAGCTCCTTCTTGTCCGCCACTTCGAGCGGATGTTCGTGCTCCTGCTCGTCGCCGCGATGGTCGGCATCCACTCGCTGGTCGAGCAGAAGTTCGCGTTCCTGAGCTTTTATTATCTCCCGATGATCCTCGCCGGGTTCTACGGCGGCCGGCGGTTCGCGGTGCTATCGGGGCTGTTCGTCGTCTCGCTCGTCTTCTTCTATCAGTACGTGCAGGGCCTCGACATGCTACCGGGGTTCTACCCGGGCGCGCTGCTCAGCCTGGTCCCGTGGGCGGGCTTCCTGATTCTGACGGGCTACGTGGTGGGCAGGCTCGCCGAGCAGCGGGACATCCAGCTCACGGACGTGAAGAACGCCTACCTCGCGACGCTCGAGCTGCTCGCCTACCACCTCGAGTCGACCGAGCGGCACCAGCAGGGGCACTCGAACCGCGTGGCGGAGGTCGCGGTGGCGATCGGGCGCGAGCTGCACCTGTCCGAGGCGGACCTCGAGAACCTGCGGGTGGCGGCGCTGTTGCACGAAGTGGGGCCGCGCGACCAGCGGCTGGTGCGTCTTCTCTCGCGGTCGGTCACGGACTCCACGGTCGCGGTGGCGCGGGTCATGCGGGGCGCGGCCCAGCTCATCGCGGAGTACGGGCACTACTACGAGATCGTGGGCGAGGACTGGGACATCGAGGCGCTCTCGCTTCCCGTGACG
>DASPXO010000244.1:0-23787 GCA_035637235.1 Gemmatimonadales bacterium
CCAGTTCGGGGCGACGAAGTCCGACGTACTCCGCCGGGGCCTCGAGGCGCTGGACCGCCAGGCGTCCGACCCGGAGGCCCATCCGGCACTAAAGATCATCGGTTTGGCCGACCGAGAGCGGGCGCGCGGCCCTGGGTACGATGTGGCGCGCGAACACGACCGGTACCTGCGCTAGGCGCGGGTCCGTAACCGGAGGCACCTCAGCGGGGATCGTCGCGCTCGGCACCGGCACCGGCGCCGGGTCGGAGTCGCGGCGCCCGCTCGGCGCGGCGGTCGTGGGTGGGCTCGCGTTTTCGCAGCTCGTCACGCTGTACGTGACGCCGGTGTTCTACACGGACTTGGACGAGCTCCCGCGCCGGGTGCGCGAGCGGTGGGGGCGATGGAGAGCTTGGTCCACCGAACGAATAATCCCTGTGCTCACTGCGGCGTTGACAGTTTTCTGACAATCCCTCCCCTGTCCCGCCGGGGGGGAAGGGCCTTAGAATCGCAGCAGGCGCCCAATGGTATCCCGGCCATCTCCCCGCGACCGGCGTCCCCGAGTGACGCCCGTGATGGCGTTGCTGCTCGCGACGCTGGGGCTGACCGGCGTGCTCACGTACCAGGCCGTGGACGCGGCAGCCTCCCACCGCCGCACCGCCGAGCGGGCGCTCCGCGACCACGCCACGTTCGCCGCGTGGCAGTACGCCCGGATCGCCCGCGAACAGATCAAGTGGCATCTCTGGGAGGCAGTAAAGCCCTTGGTCTACAACGCGGCCGAACAGCCCGAGCTCCCCACCGCGGCACAGCTCGAGAAGAGCATCCGCGCCCTGGGACGGTGCCAATGCCCTGCCGCCAAGCTGTTCCACGCCTATTTCGCGATCGACGTCAAGGACGGCGCGTCCATCTGGCGAGGGAACAACCCGGACCACCTGACCCAGATGTGGATTCGGGATACGGTGCGCGCGCACGCCATGAAGGTCTACGAGCCGCGCTGGGAATCGGCATTGATCCTGGGCCGGCTGAACGGCACCCAACCGACCATCGGGTATTCGCTCCGGCGCGATGCCTGGGGCGAGCCCCGGGTCGCGGCCGGCGTGGTGCTCGATGAGGCGCTGCTCGACGAGGCGCTCGGCTGGCCGTTCCGGAAGCACGATCCGGACGCCGGCTTCGGCGGCCTCACGGAGCTGTTGCCCCGCGCCCTCACCGGCGAGAGCGGGAACGCGTCGGTGCTCAACGTCACGGTGAGCTTGCCGTCCGGTGACCCGGTCTACCGGGGAGGGACCTGGTATCCGGAGACCGTGACCGGGGCGGACACGCTAGGTGTCGAGCTGGGCAGCCTGTCGGTCACGGTTGCGCTCAACCCCGCGGTCGCCGAACGGCTGGTGATCGGCGGCCTGCCCCGCTCGCGCGTGCCCCTGCTGCTCGGGCTGCTGACGCTCACCGCAGGCCTGGTGGCCGTCACCCTGCGCCAACTGCGAAGAGAACAGGAGCTGACGCGCCTGCGCTCGGACTTTGTATCCGGCGTGTCGCACGAGCTACGCACCCCGCTGGCCCAGATCCGGATGTTTACCGAGACCTTGGCCCTGGAGCGTGTGCGCTCGCCCGACGAGGCGCGGCGCGCGTTGGACATCATCGTCCGCGAATCGGAGCGGTTGAGCCACTTGGTGGATAACGTGCTCCAGTTCTCCCGTGCCGAGCGCGGCACCATCCGCCTGTCGCCCGAGCCCGCGCGCCTGGATGCGTTACTCCAGGACGTGGTCGACACCTTCCAGCCGTTGGCCCAGGCGCGCCAGGTCAGCGTGCGTCTCTCGTCATCGGCGGGGATCACCGCAACAGTGGACGGAGCGGCGGTTCGGCAGATCGTGCTCAACCTGCTGGACAACGCCGTGAAGTACGGTCCCGCCGGACAGTCGGTGTGCGTCAACCTAGGTCTCCAGAACGGCTCGGCCGTGATCACCGTGGAAGACCAGGGGCCCGGCATCCCCAGCAACGCGCGCGAGAAGGTGTGGCAGGCGTACTGGCGGCTGCCGCGCGAGCGTGAATCGGCGGTCGGCGGGAGCGGGATCGGCCTCGCGGTGGTGAAGGAGCTGGTCACTGCCCACGGGGGCTCGGTGTCCGTGACGGACGGCGCCGCGGGGGGCGCCCGCTTCGAGGTGCGCTTGCCGACGGCACCGGCGCCCGCGCCCGCGTGAGTCCGCCCATGCCCCGGATCCTGATCGTGGAGGACAACACCGACCTGGCCTACGGACTCCGTAACAACCTGGAGATCGAGGGCTATCAGGTGAACGTCGCCGAGGACGGCCCGCAGGGCCTGGCCGAAGCGCAACGCCGTCCGCCCGACCTGATGATCCTCGACCTCATGCTGCCCGGCGCCGATGGCTTTCGCGTCCTGAAAACGCTGCGAGACGCCGGCGCCCGCTTTCCGGTGCTCATTCTCACGGCACGCGGGGAAGAGTCGGACAAGGTGCGCGGCTTGAAGCTCGGCGCCGACGATTACGTCACCAAGCCCTTCGGCCTGCTCGAGCTGCTGGCGCGCGTGGAGGCGCTGCTCCGCCGCGCGCTGCCCGCCGACCCCACCGGGCCGCGCGACGTGTTCCGCTTCGGCGAAGTGGTCGTGGACACCGCGACCCGCTCGGTCACCCGGGCGGGCCGCGAGGTGGCGCTCACGCCCAAGGAGTACGACCTGTTGGTCGCTCTGATCCGGCGCAAAGGCGCCGTCGCTTCGCGGGTTGAATTGATGAAGCAGGTGTGGGGTTACAGCTCCGCGGTCCTGTCGCGCACCGTAGACACGCACGTCGCGGAGCTGCGCCGCAAGCTGGGAAACGGCTCGCCCGAGCCCAAGCACATCCTCACCGTCCGGACCATCGGCTACCGGCTACAGACCTAGGCACACCCTCCTCCACAATTCGTTGACACAACGCCCACCCGATCCCCACGCCTCGCGTACGGGATCGCAACCATCTTACCGCCTTCCACCCCTAGCGTGATGTGCAGGGATGCGGGTGATCGAGCGCAGCGACGGCCGCGGTGGATCGCGCGAGGACCAAACAATGACTCGACTCGTAGCAGCTGTGCTGGCCGGCGCTTTGGGTGCTTTTGTGCGTGACTCCGCCGTGGCGCAAGCCAAACGCTATCCACTCGAATCCGTTGACGATCTGCGGCTGCACAACGTCAGCGCCGAGCCAGCGACATTCAAAGGGAAGCGAGGGCTTCGAATCACCGCAACTCCCGAGGCAGCGCGCCAGGAAGTCGAGCCGCCAATGCTCGCGTGGATCGAGGGTCTGGACTTCTCGAACGGAATCATCGAAGCGGAAATTGCCGGCGCCCCGGCCTCAGGCGCCCGGGCGGGAGCACGCGGCTTCGTGGGTATCGCTTTTCGGTTGGAGATGGACAACAAGACGGAAGGCACAAGGACGTACGATGCGTTCTATTTACGGCCCACGAATGGGCGTGCCGAAGATCAGGAGCGCCGCAATCACGCGACTCAATACATCTCGTATCCCGATTGGACATGGTCCCGACTTCGTCAGGAGACCCCGTCCAAATACGAGTCGTACGTCGATCTCGAGGCAGATACGTGGACCAAAATCAGGATCGAGGTGCGCGGCGAACGGGCGCGCCTCTACGTCCACGACCAGCAACAGCCAGTGCTCATCGTCAACGACGTGAAGTCGGGTGTGAGCCGAAAGGGCGCTGTCGCGTTGTGGATCGGGACTGGAACGGTCGCTCACTTCCGGAATCTTGTCGTAACGCCGGAAGACGAGGTCTCGGTCGGTTATGGCACGCAGTCCAAGCGGCGCGTCACCGGTGCGGTTGCCTCGATTTCGCCGACCGAAGCCGATGCGCGCGTGCCGCGGCTCGTCGATCTGCTGGAAGGTCGCGTTCCCGGTCTCGACGTACTTCGCTTGCCCGGCGAGACCTATAGCCTGAGGATCCGAGGCGTGGGCAGCGGCCGGGACCCCACGGACGACGAACCGCTGCTCGTGATCGACGATGTGCCGGTGTCCCGCGGGTCCCTCAGCGCCACGCTCGCCGGCCTCGCGGTGCGAGACGTCGCTCGGATCGATGTCCTGAAGGATGCCGCGTCGACGAGTGTCTACGGCATCCGGGGCGCCGGCGGGGTGATCATCATCACGACAAAGCGGGGCCCGTAGCCTGAAAGGCGATAGGTAGTCGAACCAGCCGCGGTGGCCAGGCCGGAGGGTTGAGAAAGTCCAGTGTTCTAGGCATTTTCTAACCCCAGGGCGCCGTAGCCAAGTGGTAAGGCAGAGGTCTGCAAAGGGCCTCTGCCTTTTTCCTGCCTAGTCCTCCGTAGTCCTAGCCATTGCCGCTGCTTCGACTTGTCTAATCGACCGCTTCCACATGAATCACCGTTGGTCCGTCTTTTCCGGGTCGGTCTGCCACCAGTTTCGCCACCAGCGAGGGGAAGGTCGCAGCATACGTTACTGCAACGGCACAGAAACCGTCTTGAGCTCCTCGCCCTTGGCAATCGTCACATCCGCGACGGCGCGGCCTTCCTTCAACGACGGTGTGACACTGACTGCGCGCAAGCCAGCGTTGCCTCGCAGGGCGCTCCCGACTGCTGCGCGTAGGGACAGCTTCGCTTTTGCCATCGCCGCGCTCTGGCTCTGTGCGGCGGTGTAATCTTCGCCTTCTCCAATCGGCTCGGTCTTGACGACCGCACCGCTGTTGGGATCGACAATCACTTCGAAGAACTTTCCACCGGTCGCCGTATAGATAGAGAGTTGTAGTTTGCCTTCTTCCACCTCGAACTTGGCGGAAATCGGCTGTCCGTGACTGGCGCTCGCCGTCAGACCACGCGCAAGGGACACCCGGGCGCTCAGAACTGCCTTTGCCACCGCAGCCTGGTCCCCCTCCTGTTCGTCCTTGTCCTGGGCCACGAGCGTGCTCCCCCAGCACACCGCTGCCGCGGCCAGAACCGGGACAAGCCACGCCTTCCTCGTCGTGTTCATATCGGTGCCCCCGATCTCGGTGTAGTGAACTGACGCGCTAGCCGTCTCGAACGATCGATGATACACTTGTTATAGTCAACCGCGATGCGTTCCACCCGGCACCGAGGCTCCTATGCGATGGATTACTCGTGAGCGTCCGACGATCGATCGCGTCGCGTGCCCTTGGCTGATCACCAGATTCATTGACTCGCAGGCGGAGTTTCTCTTTGCACGACCCGCGGAGGTCCGCGCGCGTGCCACCGAGCTCAATGCGATCCCGTATGATGTGGAAGGCGTGGAGCTTTCTCACGATGGGCCTTTGTGCAGCTTCGACGCCTTCCTGCAGAAGTACGCCTTGACGGATCCGGTCTTGCATGAGCTGGCAGTTATCGTCCGCGGGGCGGACACCGATCGTCTGGACCTGGCCCCGCAGGCGGCTGGATTGCTCGCCATCTCTTTGGGACTGTCGAAACTGTTCCCGGATGATCAGGAGCTGCTCGCCCGCGGGTTCGTCATCTACGATGCGCTGTATGCATGGCTCCAGCACGCCAAGGGGGAGCGTCATACCTGGAACCCGCAGCGCGTCCCCGCGCCCGCCTGATTCGTGAAGGATTTCGCGGCCGGACGTTGGCTCCTGCTGTTCCACCAGATTCCGCCGAAGCCCGACTACTTCCGGGTGAAGGTGTGGCGCAGGCTGCAGCGCATCGGCGCAGTGCCGGTCAAGAACTCGGTGTGGGTCCTCCCGTACAACGATCAGACGGTCGAAGACTTTCGCTGGCTGCTGCAGGAAATCGTGGCAGGTGGCGGCGAAGGGTCAGTATGCCGAGGGGATTTCGTGGACGGCCTGAGCGACCGCGACGTCGAAGGATTGTTCCACAAAGCCCGTGGCGCGGATTACGCGGCCATCGCGCGCAATGCGAAGTCTCTTGTTCGCAAGGCGGCGAACTCCGCCGAAGTGGCGCGCCTCAATCACAAGCTCGCCGAGGTCGCGGCGATCGACTATTTCCATGCTCCCAACCGGCAAGCGGCTGGGCGGGTGATGGCGGACCTCGAGGCACGCGCGCGCCGGGCCGAACCGCCCGAGAAGCGCAGGGGCCGTGCTGGCCGCCCAGCCGGACGGATGCGCGGGAGGACGTGGGTCACGCGCCGGGGCGTGTTCGTGGATCGCATCGCCAGTGCGTGGCTGATCACGCGCTTCATCGACCCGGCGGCCCGGTTCCAATTCGTGACTCCTGAGGGCTACTCGCCTCGCAAAGGCGAGCTGCGCTTCGACATGTTCGAAGCCGAGTACACGCACGAGGGGGACCGCTGTACCTTCGAGACCCTGGTCCGGCGGTTTCGACTACGCGACCCAGCGCTGCGAGCCATCAGCGAGATCGTCCACGACATCGACTGCAAGGACGCGAAGTTTGGCCGCGCGGAGGCTATCGGCGTCGAGCGGTTGCTCGCGGGGATCGCCCGCAAACACGCCACTGATGCCACCCGGCTCCGTCAGGGAGCGGCCGTCTTCGACAACCTCTATCAGTCATCGCGATGAAGCCAGCACCGACGCGGGCCACGCTGTGGGCTTTCGTTATCTACTTCTTCAAACTTGGCACGCTGGGGTTCGGCGGACCGATCGCGCTCGCAGGCTACATGCAGCGCGATGTGCCGACCGTCCTGATCTGTGCGGTCACGTTCGCTGTCATTGTGAGCATGAAACGCGTTCCCGAACCCGCTCTTATCGCGGCATCCGGCGTCGTTGGCTTGCTCCTGAAGCATGCGTTGTAGGCGCGGCCACCATCACGAAATGGAGGAGTTCGTCAATGAAGAAGATCCTGCAGGGAGGTTTATTCCTGTCCCTCGTCGTCGCTGGCGCTCCGGCGTTCGCTCAACGGCCGTCGGGCGCTGTCTGGGATTCGGTGGGCCATATTCTAGGCACAACTCCCACGAGCGCGGCCGGCTACGTTCGCTTCAACCTGCCCCGCCGCGACCTCACGGTGCGAATCGGGGACGTCACGGTCGTGCCGGCGCTCGCGCTAGGGGCCTGGGCCGGCTTCAGCGGAGAGCCCAGCGACGCGACCATGATGGGGGACCTCGTTCTGACGGCGGCGGAGCTGGGCCCGGTACTCGCCGAGCTGGCGCATCAGGGCATCGGGGTGAGCGCAATCCACAATCATGTCGTTGGGGAACAGCCGGAGATCATCTACGTCCACATCCTCGGCCAGGGGAACGCGCTCGACCTGGCAACCCGGTTGGATCGAGCCGTGACCCGCACCGGAACGCCGCGACCTGTTGCGTCGGCGCCGCCGGTTCCCCTCACGATCGACACAGCCGTGGTTTTCGAAGCGCTGGGACGTCACGGCACCGCGCGCGGCAACGTCGCCCAAGTGGCGTTCGTTCTGGTCTCGGGGACAGTCACCATGGGCGGCCGCACGATGACCCCCGCTCTCGCCTACGGCTCGCCCGTTAACGTGCAGATGGTGAGCCCCTCGCGCGCCGTCGCCACCGGCGACTTTGCGGTGCGAGACTCCAGCGTCGCCGGTGTGGTGGCCGCGCTGACCGCGCACGGGATCACGGCGACCGCCGTGCACAGTCACATGATCGGTGATTCCCCCCACCTGAATTACATCCACTTCTGGGCCGACGGCCCCCTCCCGGACGTGCTGCGTGGACTCAGGGCGGCAGTCGATGCGGGGCACTGAGAGGACACATGCACGCATTTCCAAAAGCAGGGCTCGTGGCACTCGGCCTCGCCTTGATCTCGACGATGGCCACGGGATGCACGAGTCGCAGTCGCGACCAAGATGATGATGATGATGACGACCCGGCTCCCGCGGTGAATCCCTCGCCGGGCACCGCGCAAACCGCCGCCATCTGGACATTCGACAGCGCGAGCGTGGGGCAGCCGCCCACCGGCTTCTCGTTCGGCCGGACCGGGTCGGGGCGCCCCGGCCGCTGGGTCGTTCGCGCCGCGGCCGACGCCCCCAGCGGGCCCAACGTGCTCGCGCAGGAAGACAGTGATCGGACAGACTACCGCTTCCCCGTCGCCGTGGCTGAGGGGGCCACGTTCGGGGACGTGAGCGTAGCGGTTCGGTGCAAACCGGTGAGCGGTCGAGTGGATCGCGCATGCGGCATCGTCTGGCGATACCAGGACGAAAACAACTACTACCTCACACGGGCGAACGCTCTCGAGGACAACGTCTGCTGGTACTACGTGCAGAATGGCCGCCGCGTCGAAGTGAAGCGCGTGCATGTCCCCGTCGCATCGGGGGTGTGGCATTTGCTGCGCGCGGACATGCGCGGCGATCACGTCGAGGTCTATTTCAATGGTGCGAAGCTGATCGACGTCCACGACTCACGGTTCACCGCGGCGGGCAGGATTGGCGTGTGGACCAAAGCCGACTCCCACACTCTGTTCGACGACCTCAGTGCCACGGTGATCGTGCCATGACGCCGCGCTCCCTCCTCTTCCCAGCGACGATCGTGTTCCCACTGGCCGTCGCCTACGCTCGGGCGCAACAGTGCACGGCCACGCTCACTTCGATGACGCCCAGCGGCTGGAGCGCGACGACCACGGCGGCACCCGACGCGCCCCGTGGCCCACTGCACCTGGTTCAGGACATTCCCCTCCCCGGCCCCGCCAACCGCTTCGACTACCAGAGTGTCGATCCCGCGGCGCGGCGCTTGTACATCAATCACATGAACGCCGGACGCTTGGTGGTCTTCGACCTCGACTCCACGAAGGTGATCGGAGAGGTCCCAGGCCTCGACCGGGCGACCGGCGTCTGGGCGGTTCCGGCGCATCACATGGTCTACGTGTCCGCCGCAGGCAGGCACGAGGTCGTGGGCATCGATGATCGTACGCTCGAGATCAACGCCCGCGTCGGTGGTATCGTCTTCCCGGACGGCATCGCCTACGCGCCGGTGGAGCACAAAGTCTTCGTATCTGACGAAGCGGGAGCTGCGGACGTCGTCATCGACGCTGGGACGAACACCAAACGCTCGACGATCGAGCTGGGCGGTGAAGCGGGGAACACGCACTACGACTCCGTCTCACACTGCGTGTTGGTGGCGGTTCAGACGCGGAATCAGCTCGTCGCCATCGATCCCGTGACCGAGCGCATCGTGGCGCGCTACGACCTGGCTGGCGCCGATCAGCCGCACGGTTTCACGCTCGACGAGTCGGGGCGGCTGGCGTTCATCACAGGTGAGGGAAACGCGAAGCTGCTGGTGCTCGATCTGCGCACTATGAAGGTCCTGTCCACGCATCCGGTAGGCGACGATCCCGACGTCCTGGCCTGGGACGCCGCCTGGCGCCGCTTGTACGTCGCTTCGGAGTCCGGGGTCCTCAGCACCTTCGTCGTAGACGACCACGCGCTGCATCCACTCGGCGATGTTCGCGCGCCTCACGCCCATTCCGTGGCGGTCGATCCGCGCACGCACCGGGTGTATCTCCCACTCGAGAACATCGAGGGCCGTCCGCTCCTGCGCGTGATGGTTCCCGGCAGGTGACCACTCAGTAGCGAAGCGCGTACTGGGCCTTGATCAACAGCTGATTCGACGCGAACGCCCAGCGTGACTCGCCCGACAGCACGTCGCGCGTCCGGAGGTTGTGGTTGTAGACCACGAAGAGATCGCCCAACGGGCTGAACGTCCACCGCAGCCGCGTATTCGTCCCGAAGGAGGCGGACTCTGCGTCGTATTGTAGAAAACTCGTCAGCGCCAGGTCGGATGACACGTTCAGCCGCAGCCGAGTGCCGACCACGTCCTGGACGAAGCGCCCACTCGGCATCCGGCCGACATCCCGCTCTCCGGTGAGCTCCGCGATGAACAGGGCGGACGCCCGCCATACGGCCGTCAACCGGTATTGGTCCAAATAGCCGTCGAAGAATCGGCCGAACCACCACGTCGCCTGCGCGCTGAAGCGCCGCTTGGTCGCCAGGCCGCCCTCGAGACGGAACCGCATGAAGCGGTACGCCCCAGGAGCGATCGTCACGTTCGACGTGACATCGAACGGCTGGCTCAGGCGCTCACCCGTGGGAACGATATTGAACTCGAATCGGTCCCCGCTTTCGAGGCGGCAGTTGATGGGGGCCATGAAGTACCGGTAGCTCTGCCACGCGCCCGAGAGGCCCGCGGCGTAACTGAGCTCGTTTTCCCAGAAGCACTGGCGAATGTGTAGCGGGCCGATCGGCCGCTGGGGCCGCGGTTGCCAGTTCGCGCCGAGCGACGCGATGTGGACACCCGACCGGGGGACGAACCCGAGCGACGGGTCGAAGGCGTCGCCGAGCCGGCTGTACTTGACCGCGATGTCCCACCGGTCGTTGGGGTAGGCGATCTTGACGCCCGCCGCGGTGCGGTCGCCCCGCAGGCTGTCCCGCCCCATGGTCAAAGCCCAGATGCCGACCTGGAGGTTCTTATCCCTCCGGAAGCGGGACGTCTGGTAGGTGAGATCCGGCCCTGCGAGCCAGCTCCCCGTCCTCCCCAGCGGATCCCCCGCCGTTGCGATGAAGCCGACCGATGACTCTCGCAGCACGTTCTGCTTGAGGCGCGCCACGACCAGGGTGCTCGCGGCGCTGAGCGTATCGACGGCGCGCGTGCGCACCGCCAATCCGCCAAAGCTCGTGCCGCCCCACCGGCCGTTGAGCTTGCCGCCGGCGTCGATCGGAACCCGTCGCCCCTCGAGCAAACCGATGCGCCGGCTGAAGAAGGGGATGACGTCCTCGCCGATCCCTGGCCCGAACGCGAAAATGTCCGACCCTTCGAGAAAGAACGTACGCTTCTCGGGAAAGAAGAGCGGGAAGCGCGTCAGATTCACTTGCCGGGCGTCCACCTCCGTTTCGGCGAAGTCGGTGTTCACCGTGAGGGACGCCAGGGCGTTCGCTCCGATGCGCTGCGTCACGTCGAGACTGGCGTGGCTCTCGTCCCGCACCACCGCCCCGACGCTGTCTCGCGCGCCGCCGCCCGTCAGCGACGGACGGACGGTGAGCCCCAATCCCAAGTCGAAGCGCGGCAGACCGGCGAGGAGCCCCGCCTGACTCGTCTGCGTCACGGCGTGGTCGGGCTCGGGACTCGCCCAGCGGTCCGTCTCCTGCAGACGCTGAATGCGCCGCTGCACGTTGAATCCCCACTCGTCCAGACCCGGCCGAAACAGCAGACTCTTGAGCGGAATCAGGAACTCGACCGACCAGCCGGTCGGCGTGCGCGCCGTCGCGGCCTCCCACACGGCGTCCCAGTCCGCGTTCTCGTCCCCGCCCGCGGCACCGAGGAGCGCGTCGTAGCGCGCTCCGTTGGGATTGATCGCGAATACGTACCCCGACCGGCCGTCGTGATACGTGTCGAGGACGATCTTGATGTGGTCTTCACTGGCGAGGGCGGCATCACGCTGACGCGCGTACGTCACAATGCGCGCAGGCTCGCGGTCGTCGGCGCGCACTCCGATGATGATGGCATCTCGCCTCGCGAGCACGCGGATGACGGTGCGCGCGGACGGCGTCGCCCCGCGCACCGGCTCGACCTGCGTGAGATTGGTGATCGAGTCCGCGTCAGCCCATGCCGGTTCGTCAAACCGGCCGTCGACGCGGATCTCCCCGCGAGACGAGCCCGCGCGCAGCGTCGGTGCAACGGGCTGCTGTGTCGACTCCGACCCCGCGGCGCTCGAGAACACCGCTGCGGCCAACACCGCTGCCCGCGGGAACGTGGGGTTGACCGTCACGAACCGGCTCCGAGCCTCCCTGGCGTGATGGGTTCTCCATGCGGCGGGACTCGTGAGTCGACCCCGGGGCAGCGAGCAGAATCTAATGGGCCATAATCCGTCGTGACAAAGCCAACGCCCAAAGGAGTGGAGCCATGACCCGTCCGATCGGCCGTGAGCGCCAAATCCTACGAGTTCGACGACGCCGGCAATGAGACCGCATCGACTACCCGCGCATGATGAAGATCGCGAAGGACGCCGGGTACAGAAGCTTCCTGGGGACCAGTGCTCAATCCCTGGTGCCCGTCGGCTCGAGCGTTTCGGAGGGCGGCCGCCGCCGGATGCGGCGCTTGACTTGATGGTGGAACCGGCGTGCCCATTCGGGCCAGCGTTCCTCCAGCCATTCGTACAACACCGGTAACACAATCAGAGTGAGGAAGGTGGAGCTCAGCAGCCCACCGATCACTACCGTCGCGAGCGGGCGCTGGACCTCGGCCCCCTGACTCGTGGAGATCGCCATCGGGATGAACCCAAAGGCGGCGACGAGCGCTGTCAGGAGGTTCGAGCGGAGCCGGTCGTCCGCGCCTTCACGCACGGCGGCATCGAGCGGGCGCCCGCGATCGCGCAAGTGATTGATGTAGGAGACGAGAACGACGCCGTTCAGCACGGCGACGCCGAAGAGCGCGATGAAACCCACCGACGCGCTGAGGTTCAAGTGCAGACTCCGCAGCCACAGCGCCGCGATGCCGCCCACGAGCGCGAACGGCACGTTGAGCATGACGAGAAGCGCTTGCCGCGCATTCCCGAAACTCGCATACAAGAAGCCGATGATGAGGAGCAGGACAAGCGGGACGATCAGCATGAGGCGCTTCATGGCCCGTTCCTGATTCTCGAACTGGCCGCCGTACGTCACGAAGTAGCCCTCGGGCAGGGTGACGCGCCGCGCCACCGCGCGCTGCACCTCCGCCGCGAAACCGCCGAGGTCGCGACCGCGCACGTTGCTTTGGACGATGACCATCCGCTCGCCGTTCTCGTGATTGATGACCTCCGGACCTTCCACGACGCGCACGCGCGCCACCTGCGCGAGGGTCAGGCGCGCGCCGGCGGGCGTCCGGATTAGCAGCGTCCCAATCGCCTCCGGCGTGCCACGGTGGGGGTCGGCCAGCCGGACAACAATTGGAAAGCGCTTGCGGCCGTCGATCACTTCGCTCGCCTCGACGCCCCCGATGCCCGCCTGCACGGCATCCCGCACGTCGGCCACGTTCAGGCCGTATCGCGCCAGGGCGCCGCGATCAAGCGCGATCTCGACCTGCATCGCGCCGGCGCTGACGTCCACAGAAACGTCCGCAGATCCGCGGACGCCGCGAATCACGTCGCGGATTTCCGCCGCCTTGCGTTCCAGGATGGGGAGGCTGTCGCCGAAGACCTTCACGCCGAGCTCCGTGCGCACGCCGGAAATCGCCTCGTCGAGTCGCATCGCCATCGGTGCGGTGAAGTTGTAGTCGAGGCCGGGGATCTCCTTGAGCGCCGAGTCCATCTTCTCGATCAGCGCTTCGGGCGAGCGGGCCTGCCATTGGCGGCGCGGCTGGAACATGACGTAGACATCGCCCGCGTAGAGACCCATGGTCTCGGTCGCAAGCTCAGGGCGTCCCATCTTCGTGACGATGCTTCTCACCTCCGGGAAGCGCATGAGCGTGCGCTCGACGTCCTTGGCGATCGCCATGCCCTGAGGCAACGACGTGCTCGGCAGCCTGCGGGTCTCGATCAACAGGGAGCCCTCGTCGAGCTTCGGCATGAACTCGGTCCCGAGGTACGGCACCGAGGCGAGCGCGAGCGCCAGGACCGCGCCGGCCGTCCCGACCACCTTGGAACGGTTCGCGAGCGCCCAGTGGAGCGCGGTGCGGTAGCGCGCGCGCACCGCCTCGAACCAACGCGCCGGCTTCTCCTCGACGTGCCGCAGCAGGTACGAGGCAAGCATCGGTACGTAGGCCAGGGCCAACAACAGCGAGCCAAGCACGGCGACACAAACGGTGAACGCCATGGGCGCGAACATGCGCCCTTCCAGCCCCTGGAGCGTGAAGATCGGGATATAGACGGCGATAATGATGGAAACGCCGAACAGGATCGGCCGGCCGACCTCGAACGCCGCCTCGCGGATGAGACGTTGGCGCTCATCCTCGGTCACGCGTCCGGCGTGAGCGAGCCGACGCACGAAGTTCTCCATCATCACGACCGACGCATCCACGATCAGGCCGAAATCCAGCGCGCCGAGGCTCATGAGGTTCGCCGAGACGCCGAGCCGCTGCATAAGAAGGAAGGCAAAGAGCATCGACAGCGGGATGACCGACGCGGTAATCAGCGACGCTCGAATATTGCGGAGGAAGAGGAACAGAATCAGAATGACGAGGAGGGCGCCCTCGAACAGATTCTTGAAGACGGTGTGGGTCGTCCGGTCGACCACCTCTCCCTGATTGTAGAACGCCCGGATCGTTACGCCCTTGGGCAACAGTCGGCGAACGTCTTCGAGACGCCGCTCGACCAGGCTGACGACTTCATGACCGTTCGCACCCTTGAGCATGACGATCATGCCCGACAACGTCTCGCCACGGCCGTCGCGCGACACGGCTCCTTCGCGAGGCATCGGCCCCAACGTGACCGTCGCCACATCGTGCACGTGGACCGGCGTCCCCCCCGCGCGCGTGCTCACGACGACCTGGGCGATATCGCTGGTATCGCTCAATCGTCCCAGCCCGCGCACGGTAAAGCGCTCGCCACTGGTCTCGATGTAGCCGGCACCGAAGTTCCCGTTGTTCTCCGCCAGCGCCTCCTCAAGGTCCGAGAGCGTCAGGTTATAACCTGCGAGCTTGGAGGGATCAGCAAGGACGTGGAACTGCTGGACCATCCCGCCCCACGAATTGACGTCCGCGACGCCGGGAATCGTTCGAAGCATCGGCTTGACGGTGTACTCCTGGACGTTCTTGAGCTCCATGAGCGACAGGCTGTCCGACTCGACGAGGTACTGGAACACCTCGCCCATCGGCGTTGCGGGCGGGCCGAGCTGCGTCTCCACGCCGGCGGGCAAGTTCCCCTCGGCGTCCTGCATCCGCTGGGTGACCTGCGCGCGCGCGAAGTACATGTCCACATCGTCATCGTAGGACACGGTGACCACGGAGATCCCGGCCTTCGAGATGGAGCGCACGCCGCGCGTCCGCGGGAGTCCCATCATCGCCGTCTCCATCGGATAGCTCACCAGGTTCTCGACTTCGTTGGGCGATAGCCCCGGCGCGACGGTGATGACCTGCACCTGGTTGGGCGTGAGATCCGGAAAGGCGTCGACGTTGAGGTTGCCCAACGCCCACGCGCCGGCCCCGACGAGCAGCAGCGTGATCGCGATGACCGCGACGCGGAAACGCAGCGCCAACGCAATGAGTTTTTCGATCATGGGATCACTGTGGGGGCATCTTCGAACGGGAGAACTCGGACTTCACGGCGAACGCACCCTCGGTGACGATGAGATCGCCGGCGGTGACGCCGCGCAGGATGCGGATGACACCTCCCGCCTTGCCTCCTATCTCGACGTCGCGCCGCTCGAACCGAACTGACCCGATCCCCGTGCCGTCCGTCAATGGGTGCGCCACGAAAACCACCGGCCGCTCGTCGAGTAGCATGACCGCGCTCTCCGGCACGGCGATGCTTGTGGTGCCGCCGCCGCCCTCTGTAGCCTCGAGCCACACGGTCGCGAACATTTGCGCGCGCAGCCGGTTGCCGCCGTTTTGCACCAGCGCGCGCACTGGAACCGTGCGAGTCGCGGGATCGAGCGCGCCCCCGACGCTTAGGACCTTCGCGGTGAAGGTGTCGACCGGAAAAGCGGGCACGCCAAAGCGCACGCGCCCACCGACCCGCATGCCGGAGGCGGCGCGGTCGGTCGCGGCGATGTCCAGCCAGAGGGTGCTCGGGTTACTCACCGAGACGAGGGGGGCCCCAGCCTCGACTACGGCCCCTGGCACCGCGTCGCGGCCGAGCACCACGCCGGACAGCGGGGCGCGCATGGCCATCACATCGCTTCCGGGGCTCAGCCCGAGTTGGAAGAGAGCGGAGCGCGTACGCGTCGACTCGGCTTCTGCCTGCGCCAGCTCGGCCTTGGCCAACTCGTCGTCGGCCTGGGTGCGCTCGAGCTCTTGGCGGGAGATCGCCTTGGCTGCGAGCAACCGCTCCGCTCGCTCGCGCGCGGTGCGCGCGTATGTCGCGCGGGAGCGGCGGGCGTTGAGGTCCGCCACGGCCTTGTCGTAATCCGCGCGCGCGGTGCTCGCCGCAGGACTCTGCAACGTGACCAAGGCCCGGCCCCGCGACACCCGATCGCCCACTTGGACGTGCACGGACACCACACGGGCTTGCGCGGGAGCGCCTAGACGGGCGGTTGAATCCTCGTTGGGGACGAGCTGGCCCGGGACCTCGGTCACTGCGGCGACGGCGCGCGTGGCGGCGGGTTCCCACCGTACGCCGCCATGCTGAATCGCGGCCGCGCTCATTGTGATCTCCCGGGCCTCGTCAGACCCGGAGCTCCCGGTGTTCCCGCCGGCGCTCCCGCCGCCGGCGCCTTCGCTGCGACGGCACGCCGTACCGACGAATAGGGCTGCGGCCAGCAGCCGAGTAACGGCATTCATGGCGAGCCTCCCGCGAGGGGTTCCAGCGGATCGAGTCCCGCCGCCACCAAGAGTTCGAGTAGACCCTCGCGCGCTGCGAATACGGCGCCGTAGTAGTTCAGTCGGGCCTGAGCCAAAGTCCGGGTTGCGTCGAGGACCTGAAACAGCGGAGCGGCGCCTTCCTGATAGGCCGCGAGTGCGATACGGCGCGACTCCTCTGCACGCGCCAAAAACCCTCCTTCAAGCCGGGTCACCTGGTCGCGGAGAACGCGAGCCGCCTCGTACGAGCCGGCGACATCGGCGGCTGCCCGTCGCTCCGCCCACGCGAGCTCCTGCTCCGCGGCCGTCCGCTCACCTGCCGCGCGGCCGATCTCGCCGCGATTCTGATCGAACAGGGGAAGCGGTACTGTTATGCCCGCCACCAGCGTTGCCGTTCCGCCGGTCTTCTTGGCGCCGAAGGTGGCCCCCAGCTGGCGCAACATCAGCGAGCGCTCGTAGCCCACCCCGGCTCCCGCCGCTCGCGCCCGCGCGCGCGCGGCAGCGACGTCGGACCGGCGCTCGAGCGCGTGCGTAGTGAGCTCGGCCTCAGAGGGAAGCGCCTCCCTCACGAGTGCCCCGCTATCGTCCACGACGACCGTTAGCGATGCAACCGTGAGGGACGCGCGCGTCGCATCATCCAGGAATGGGAACAGCTGCGCGCGGGCGCGCGCCAGTTCCGCTTGCTGAAACGCGCGCTCGGTTGCCGCCCGGTCGCGTTCCACCTCGATCCGAATCAGATCTCCTTCTGCCGCCACGCCTTCGCCTACTCGGGCGCGGTTGAAGCGCACCAGACTGTCCAACCCCTCCTCGATCTCTGCCGCTACGCGAACCGCGACCTCCGCCAATGCCACCCGGTGATACGCGCGGGCGGCCTCGAGGACGACGTCCCGTCGAGCGAGGGAAACCTCCGCATCCGCCGCTTCGACCTCCCCGCTCGCGCGCCCTCCGCGCGACCACCGTTGCCAGAGCGGCTCGAGTGGCAGCGTCGCGTATATGGAGGTCTCCTGCGGCACACCGAGCGGTGCCGCGCGGCCCGGAAAGGGTGCGTTCTCGACCCAATAGGTCAGCGTCGGGTTCAGCGGAAGTCGCGCGGTCAGTCGGGAGCCGCGTGCGGCACCCACGCGCGCTTCAGCGGCTTGGACCAGCGGGTGCCGGCCGGCCACCGAGCGAAGGACCTGCTCGATTGTGAGCGGGCGCGGTGCTCGCTGTGACGTAGCTGACCGGGGAAGCGACGCCAGCCCGGCGAGTACAAAGCTCGCGAGCGATGCGATTCGTAGTTGCACTGATCCAATCCCTTTTCCCGATTGAAAGTCCCGCCGTGCCGAGGCTCGGCGCGGATGTGTCGCGGAGGATCAGCTAAGCGGTGGGGCGCGGAGTCTTGGCGGGTCGTCGCCAGGTGGGTCGGGGTTTAGAACGGCTGTCACCGGAACGACGCCAACTCGCTTTGGCGTCGCGAGGTTGAGATCGGCGCTGGTCGCGGTGACGGGCGGACAGCGAAGCAGCTGTTGCGTGGGCGTCCCCGTCGCTTGGTCGAGCCGCACGTGCTGGTGGCTACCCGCGTGACCGGGCCACGACAGCTCGGCGGGTCCGTCGTGGGCTTCGAGGGACGGAACGTGCCAGTGCGCTTCATGGTCACGATGATGCGCGAGGGCGTGCGCCAACACCGAGGCCGGGTTGGCGGTCCCGAGGGCGAGTCCTAGAGCGGCAGCCAGTAACCGCCGGTCGCGCAGGCGGCGCATCGGTGCGAACCTATCCTAGCCCTCCGCGCGGCGCAACCGAGCGCGCAGGGCTGGCGTGGGCTTGAACCCGCGATGGATCCAGAACGCCACCTGCCTGATGTACTTCTCCTGCCGCCGAGCTCGGTCCCACGCGCCGAACATGCGGATTCGGTACGCGCCGCCGCCCCACCGTTGCTTCACCGTCTCGTAGGAAAACTCGCTCGGCTGCATCCGCTCGAGGATAGATCCACTTGCTCCGGCTCGTCATCCCGCTGGCGCCAGAGCACGACGACCTGGACGCGCCTGCCCAGGTCGCTGATCCCGTCCTCTGGATCGCGCCGCTGCTCCTCGTTGTGGCGCCGGAGGGCATCTGGGATCTCACGACCCGACCGTGTCCGCATACGACTTGAAGACAGTGCTGGAGGCCGCGTGGCGGGCCGGCGAGGGGGCGTTCGTGTTCCAGCGGAACGGGAAGCCCATCGGTTACACGACGCTCGTGCATCAGTGGCAGGCGGCCACGAAGCGCGCTGGTTGCGCGGGGCGCTTGATCCATGATCTTCGGCGTATGGCGGCCAAGCGGTTCAATGGCACAGTTGCAGCACAGTCCGAGGGTTCTCCAGCAGCCCCCGACCTAGTAATTTCAAGCCCTGTATAGCCCGGCGCCGTAGCCAAGTGGTAAGGCAGAGGTCTGCAAAACCTCTATTCGTCGGTTCGATTCCGACCGGCGCCTCTTTGACTCTCCCAATACGTTAGAGGCCCCCGAGAATGGGGGCCTCTTCGCTTGCACCACTCGGCTTTCCCGAGCTCGCGCGTGCCGGCCGTGGCGCAGCTATATTCCGCAGCGGCCGGGCAGGGGGTGGAGCGTGTTGATCATTCCGAGCTGGGCCATCGGCATCGCGTTCGTCATCGTCGTGGTCGCGGCGGCGCAAGTTGTGGTGCGACGGCTCGTCGGGCGCGCGAACCGCAGCGCCGGGCAGAATCCTACCGAGCCAGATGTCGCGCGCCTCACGCAGGCGCTCGACGACGTGCAGCACAGGCTCGGCGAACTCGAGGAGCGTATGGACTTCGCCGAGCGGATGTTGGCGAAGGAACGAGTCGCCGACCGCTTAGGCCCGCCGCACGGGTGACGCTGGGCACACAAGACCTCTATTCGTCGGTTCGATTCCGACCGGCGCCTCTATGCGGGACAAGGACTCACGGGCTCCGTACCACGGGTAGGATCGCCACCTAAACCATTCCTAAACCACTCGCTGGCGGGGAACGGACGTGAAAAGGGGCCGGCGTACGGCCCTGCCCCCGTTCCCAAGGTCCCTGGCGACGGTCGGCGCGCCGCAGCCCTCCTGGCCCCGACCTGCGTCGCCGCCTCGACCAACGAGGTCAAGTCGTCGTCGACGAGGTGGATGTAGCCTGGCTCAAGGCGGAGCTTGCCGATGGCCCCGTGCCCTACGAGACGCTGGTGGAGCGCGCCCAGGCGGCCGGCATCACCGTGCGCGGGCGCTCGACGCTGGGTTGGGGTCAGGCCACACTGGGGGACGCCGGTCAGCGCATCCGGGCGTTCGTCGTGGTGCCAGATGACGGCAAGAAGAAGATGCACTGGACGCTCAGGCGGGACGGGTTCCACGTGGCGGACGACATCTTCAAGAGCATTGCCCAAGGGGCGGGGATGCGGTGAGGCGAATCCGTACGCTGTGGCCGAGGCGCTTGCGTCCACGGCCGAAGGCCAGCATGATTGCACCGCTGCACTCCTCCCACTTCACTTTAAGCAATGACCGAGCCTGAACACCTTTCACGCGCTCCCATAGTCGAAGCCGCCCTTGGCATCGCCGTCATCCTTCCAAACTCTGTTGATCAAGAAACGCTCGCATCATTTCAGGATCGCCTAGGCGGCCGATACCCGACGAAGGAAGTGCGCATAATGTGGAGCGGCCAAGTCGAGATGAAACCCGCCGAGTCTCCCCAGATCACGACGACCTCCGGCGGCCCGACGGGCTACATCTTCAAGTCGGCGGACGGCAAGCAGGCGGTCCAGGCACTGAAGCGAGGTTTTTCTTTCAGCCGGTTCAAACCGTATGAGGACTGGGAGACGTTCAGTCGGGAGGCCCGTGACCTGTGGAGCCGCTACGCGACGCTGACGAAGCCGGAGAAGGTGACCCGGATCGCCCTCAGATACATCAACCGCATGGACCTACCGCTGCCGTTCAACGACTTCAAGGAGTACCTGCTCACGGTGCCCGAGATCGCCCCCGGGCTCCCGCAGGGCCTGGCGAGCTTCTTCTTTCGCGTCGTGATCCCCTTTGACAAGGCGGAGGCCTTCGCGACCATCACGGAGACGATCGCGGAGGGCGAGGAGTCGAAGGGGGTCGTGCCGGTGATCCTCGACATCGACGTGTTTCGTGCGGGCACGTTCCCGATCGTTGCCGACAAGCTCTGGCCCACCTTCGACCGATTGCGCGAACTGAAGAATGACCTATTCTTCAGAACACTCACCGACAAGGCGAAGGACCTGTTCAAATGAGCGCTCTCGCAGCCCCGCTGGCCGGGTTTGAGACCACGCCCAAGCCGCGCCTCGCCGGCGTCGGCCAGGCGTCCAAGACCGTGCACGACCAATGGATGCGGGCCCACCAAGATGCCGTGGCGCCCATGAGCCGCCAGCCCCTATGGCAGCGGTTCGCTGAACTTGCGGCGACGTGGAGGGAGGAGCGCGGCTTCTCCTCCTCGCTCACCGACATGGTCCTGAGCCATCCCTACCAACGGGTCATCAGTCTGGGCATGCCGGTCGTGCCGTACATCCTGGCCGAGCTTGCTGCGCAGCCGGACCACTGGTTCTGGGCGTTGTCCGCCATCACGGGAATAGATCCGGTTCCCGAGGACGCAGCTGGCAACCTCCGCGCCATGACCCAGGCGTGGCTCGAATGGGGAGACCGAGAAGGGTTTATTGATTGAGCCGGGCGAAGATTCAAGCGGAGTTCCCCCGCCTCAAGACGGCCCCGTTCTTCCTTACCAGCCCTCCAAGTCCGCACTACAACTGCATTGCGTGGGCAGCCGACGATACCGCCCGCTGGTGGTGGCCCGTTCATGGGCCGCATCGGGAGGCGTATTGGCCACCAAACATCGACCGGTCGGAGCACGTGGCGGCGTTCGTAGCCGCGTTCGCCACGCTGGGCTATGAGCCATGTACGGATGGGACGGTGGAGCGCGGCTTTGAGAAGGTTGCCCTCTTCGCCGACGCCCAAGGGAAACCACAGCACGCCGCGAAGCAGTTGCCGAATGGTAAGTGGTCAAGCAAGCTCGGCGTCCACGAGGACATTAGTCACACTGTCTACGCATTGGAGGGCGGTCAGTACGGCGCGGTCGTGCAATATCTCAAGCGGCCCCCCCTCCGGCCGACCACCGCGCCTAAGCGTTGGGCGCATGACATCACCAACATTCCACCTCAGGCGACATTCCATGAACACGAAACCCCTCTGGTGGCTCGCTATCCTGACGGTGGTGGCGGCTGCTTTCGGTCGCCCGGTGAGCCCGCGACATTGGCAGTACAAGACGTGCGCCCTGGGCGACCCGCACGAGCCCACGTGCGAGCTGAACGCGCTCGGCGCCCAAGGCTGGGAACTGGTGACGGCGACCCCGTTCACGTGGAGCGACGGTACGGCGAGCGCTCGGGTCTTTTTCAAGCGCGAGATCCCCTGAGCGGCCCCTTGTCGCATTTTCACCCGTCAGCGCCGCTCGCGGCGCCCATTGTTCTCGCTTCCTAGGCAGCGTTCATGGTCCTTTGCCCCGGGGCGGCAGGACCCTCCTACAGAGCGGATCTTGGTTCTCCCAGAAGCACACAAAAGTCGCCGAGCGCTTAGGCCCGCCGCACGGGTGACGCTGGGGTCTTTCGGGGCTGTTGCACCGCAGCAACACCCGGTCTTGACGCATGCCCGGCGTGGCCGTATAACCGCCCCAAAGGGGACTGCGGGCTTCCGCCATCGGTCCCGCAGTCCCGAACCCTTACCCCACAGTGGCCGTCAACCCGCTCCCTGCCCTCGACGTCGCTCCCGCGTGGGAGTCGCTGTTCGATGCGTATTACGTCGAGCTGTGCGAGTACGTCCTTCGTTTCGTGGGATCGGCGGACGCCGCCGAAGACCTGGTGCAGGATCTCTTCCTTCACCTGTGGGACGGCCGCGGCCCGCGCGACGCGGACCGCCTGACCCGGCCCTACCTCTTTGTGGCGGCACGGAACCGTGCGCTGAAGTACTTGCGCCACCGGCGCGTGGCGGCAGCGTGGGTCGACCGCGTGGCCCGCGAGGAGACGCCGACCGCGGACACCCCGGAGGATCTCTACGTGCGCGGCGAGCTGGACGAGGCCGTACAGCGCGCGATCGCTGGGCTGCCGGGCCGGTGTCGTGAGATCTTCCTGCTGCGCCGCCGCGACCAGCTCGGCTACCAGGAGATCGCGACGCGACTCGGCGTGTCGCTCGGCACCGTGAAGTCTCAGATGTGGCGCGCGACCGTGCGGCTGAAGGAACGGTTGGCGCCGCACCTCGCCCCTCCCGTCACCAACGTCGGCCTCCCTGGCCCCGCCGGCTCCAGCCTGCGGTAGCCTACACGACCGCGGTGCTTCTGACCGCCGGTCCGCCCGACCGCCTGACCGCCCAAGTCGGGCGCAAGCCCGGGGTTCTTCATACTTCTCGCCCCCTCAGGGGTTCTCCCGATGGGGCCGATGGCCATGATCGAAGAATCCGACCTGCTCCGATTCATCGAGGGTGAGTGCTCGCCCGAGGAGGCCGTGGCGATCCAGGCGTGGATCGCGGCCGATCCAACCCGGGGCGATCTGCTGGACGAGCTCAGAGCCGTCTGGCGGCTCACGGGCGACACCAGCCGTGCGTGGGACGTCGCGGCCGCACGCGACCGGCTGGTCACGGCGCGCCGCGGTGCCCCGCCACCAGGGTCTCCTACGCTTCCGCTTCGCTCCCAGGCGACTCGGCCACCCCACCGGCAACGCCGCTGGGGGACGGCGCCGGTGTGGCCCGCACGGATCGCGGCGGCGGTCCTGCTCGTGGTTGCGGGCGCCGCCCTCTGGTCGCTCCGCCCGCCACCCGCGCCGCCGCGCGAGTATGCGACCGCCCCAGGACACCGGGCGGCGCTCACGTTGCCCGACGGCTCCCGCGTCTTGCTCAGCGTCGGCACGCGACTCCTGGTGCCGCGCGACTATGGCGTCCGCGCGCGCGCCGTCGAGCTCGAGGGCGAAGCGTACTTCGCCGTCACGCACGATCCCCGGCGGCCTTTCCTGGTGCGCACGCGGCACGGCACCACGGAGGATCTGGGCACCCAGTTCGACGTGCGCGCCTACGGGGACGAGGCCTACCTGCAGGTCGTCGTGGCCGCGGGCCGGGTCGCGCTGCGGGGCGCTCGAGCGGCCGATTCGGCGCTGCTGCTGCGCCCGCACGATCGTGGCGTGATCGATTCGAGCGGGGCGGCGACGATCGCCAGCCGCGTCTCGCTGGGGAACTACCTCGCCTGGACGCGCGGGACGCTGCGGTTCGACGATGCGCCGCTGGCGAGCGTCATCGCGCAGCTCGAGCGGTGGTACGACCTCGACATCCAGGCGAGTGATGCCGCGTTGGCCGGCGTGCGACTCACGATCTCGTTCACGACCGAGTCCGCTGACGAGGCGCTGGCGGCGTTGGCGAAGGTTCTCGACGTTCGGGTTGCGCGGACCGAACGACTGGTCCGGCTCATGCCGCGGCATCCGCGGCGGTAAATGGAGGGAGACTCGCTATGCGGTTCCTGATCACGTT
>DASPXO010000245.1:0-75917 GCA_035637235.1 Gemmatimonadales bacterium
TCTGCGGACGACGGACGTGACGGGGACGGTGGAGCTGCCGGCGGGGGTGGAGATGGTGATGCCGGGGGACAACACGAAGATGACGATCGAGCTGATCACGCCGATCGCGATGGAGGAGCAGCTGCGGTTTGCGATCCGCGAGGGCGGCCGCACGGTGGGCGCGGGCGTGGCGACGAAGATCCTCAAATAGGGCTGACCGCCAGGGGGAATCATGGCCGGCAAGATTCGCATCCGTCTCAAGGCGTTCGACCACGCGCTGATCGACCAGGCCGCCGCGGACATCGTGCGCACCGCCGAGAAGACCGGCGCGCAGGTCTCCGGGCCCATCCCGCTGCCGACGAAGCGGCAGATGTGGACGGTGCTCCGCAGCCCGCACATCGACAAGAAGAGCCGCGAGCAGTTCGAGCTGAAGACGCACAAGCGGCTGATCGACATCCTCGACTCGCGGTCGCAGACGGTCGACGCGCTGACGAAGCTCGACCTGCCCGCCGGCGTGGACGTCGAGATCAAGGTCGAATAGCGCCGTGAACGCACTGATCGGCAGGAAGCTCGGCATGACGCGCCTGTTCAACGAGGAGGGCGCGCACGTGCCCGTCACGGTGATCGAGGCGGGCCCATGCGCCGTCGTCCAGGTTGCGGGGTCGCAGGCGCAGCTCGGCTTCGGCGCGAAAAAGCCCAAACGCACGCCCAAGGCGCTGGCGGGACACGCGAAGCGGGCCGGTCTCGAGGCCGCGCCGCGCGTGCTGCACACCTTCCCGGTCGCGGGCGACGCGCCGCAGCCGGGCGAGACGGTCACCGTGGCGATCTTCAAGGCCGGCGACCTGGTGAAGGTGACGGGCGTGACGAAAGGCCGGGGCTTCCAGGGCGTGGTCCACCGCCACCACTTCGGCGGTGGCCCCGAGACGCACGGCAACACGCGGCACCGCAAGCCCGGCTCGATCGCCCCGGGCACGGACCCCTCTCGCATCATCAAGGGGAAGCGGATGCCCGGGCACATGGGCGCGCGCCGGTTCACCGAGCTCGGGCTCCGGGTCGTGAAGGTGGACGCCGAGCGGAACGTGCTGTTCATCAAGGGAGCGGTGCCGGGGCCGATGAACGGCCTCCTCACCGTCCGCAAGCAGGGAGGACCGAGCCGCCATGATTGAGGCTCCGCATTACTCTGCGGCCGGCGCCGAGCAGCGGGCGGTCCGCCTGCCGGCGGCGCTGTTCGACGGCACGGTGAACGAGCACGCGCTGCACCGGGCCGTGGTGACCTACCTCGCGAACCAGCGCCAGGGCACGCACGACACCAAGACGCGTCGCTGGGTGACGGGCGGCAACCAGAAGCCGTGGCGGCAGAAGGGCACCGGCCGCGCGCGCCAGGGCTCGACGCGCGCGCCCCACTGGCGGCACGGCGGCATCGTGTTCGGGCCGCACCCGCGCGATTACCGCCTGGGCATCCCGAAGAAGGTGCGCCAGCTCGCGAAGAAGTCCGCCCTGAACGCGCGGGCGCGCGAGCAGGCGCTGTTCGTCGTCGACCCGCTCGAGTACGAGAAGCCGAAAAGCAGGACGCTCGCCGAGCTGCTCGGCAAGCTCGGCGTGGCGGAGCGGAAGGTGCTCGTCCTGACCGCGGGAGCGGCGCACGCGCACAACGTGTACCTCTCGGGCCGGAACATCCCGGGCGTGCACGTGATGCGGTTCGCCGACGCGACCGCCTACGAGATCCTCTGGGCGGACGCCCTGGTGATCGAGCTGCCGGCGCTGGGCGCCGCCGGCGAGCCGGCGGAGGTGGGCGATGCCTGAGCTGCACCGGACCATCGTGGGGCCGGTGGTCACCGAGAAGTCCTCGGCCGCGTACGGGGCCCGCAAGGAGTACGCGTTCCGCGTGCACCCGGAGGCGACCAAGCCGCAGATCCGCGCGGCGATCGAATCGCTGTTCAAGGTCGGCGTGACCGACGTGCGCACGATGGTGGTGCGCGCCAAGCGCCGCAGCTACGGTCGCCACGTCGGCAGGCGGCCGTCCTGGAAGAAGGCGATCGTGACCCTCAGAGAGGGCGACGCGATCGAGGTATTCGAGGGCTGATATGGGCATTCGACAGTTCAAGCCCGTGACGTCGGCCACGCGGTTTCGCTCCATCTCGGACTTCGCGGACCTGACGAAGCGCGAGCCGGAGCGCTCGTTGCTGGAGCCGCTCAAGCGGACCGGCGGCCGCAACAACAAGGGCCACATCACGACCCGCCATCAGGGCGGGGGCCACAAGCGCCGGTACCGGCGCGTCGACTTCCGGCGCGACAAACACGGCGTGCCGGCGAAAGTCGCGGCGCTGGAATACGACCCCAACCGCACGGCGCGCATCGCGTTGCTGCACTATGCGGACGGCGAGAAACGCTACATCCTCGCCCCGCGTGGCCTCGCGGTCGGGGACACCGTGGTCTCGGGCCCCGGCGCGGACATCCGGGTCGGCAACGCGATGCCGCTGTTCGAGGTCCCGCTCGGCACGACGGTGCACAACGTGGAGCTCAAGATCGGGCGCGGCGGCCAGCTCGCCCGCTCGGCGGGAACGGGGGTGCAGGTCGTCGCGAAAGAAGGGAACTACGTGACCCTGCGCCTGCGCTCGACCGAGATGCGGATGGTGCGCGGCGAGTGCCTCGGGACCATCGGCGAGGTGTCCAACGCGGAGCACGAGCTCCTGTCGGTCGGCAAAGCCGGCAAGACGCGCTGGCTGGGGCGCCGGCCACGGGTGCGCGGCGTGGCCATGAACCCCGTCGACCACCCGCTGGGCGGCGGCGAAGGCAAGAGCTCCGGAGGCCGGCCGCCCACGTCGCCCTGGGGCAAGGTCGAAGGAAAGAAGACGCGGCACAGAAAGAAGCCCTCCACGAAGCTGATTGTGCGCGGTCGAAAGCGGGGCAAGGCGACGCAATAGGGACGTCTGGCTGAGGGAGCGAGCGAATGGGACGGAGCATCAAGAAGGGCCCCTACGTGGAGCCGTCGCTCCTCGACAAGATCCGGGTCCTGAACGAGAAGAACGAAAAGAAGGTCTTCAAGACGTGGTCCCGGCGGAGCACCATCACGCCGGACTTCGTGGGCCACACCTTGGCCGTGCACAACGGGAACAAGTTCATCCCGGTGTACATCACCGAGAACATGGTGGGGCACAAGCTCGGCGAGTTCGCGGCGACGCGGCTGTTCCGCGGGCACAGCGCCAAGGGCTCCGCGCAGGAGCGCGCGGCCGAGGAGGCCAAGCCGTAAATGGAAGCCCGGGCGATTCAGCGGACCGTGCGCCAGTCGGCGCGCAAGATGCGTCTGGTCGTGGACCAGATCCGCGGCCGCGCGGTGCCGGAGGCGAACGCCCTCCTCCGCTTCTCGAAGAAGCTCGCCGCGAAGCAGATCCTCAAGGTGCTGAAGTCGGCCGTCGCCAACGCCGAGCAGCAGGCGCTCAAGCAGAACGCGGCGTTCGACGCCGACCGGCTGCGCGTCAACTACGCGGTGGTGAACGAGGGGCAGACGCTCAAGCGCTTCACTTCGGCCGCCATGGGCCGGGCGACGCCGATCCTCAAGCGCACGAGCCACGTGGAGATCCACGTGGCGGACGGGGGCCCGCCACGCGCCCCGGCCGCCAGACCGGGGCCTCCGCCGACGCCGGAGTCGAAGGCCCAGCCGCCGGCCAAGCCGGCGCCCGGGAGCGAGGCGGGCCGGGCCACCGGCAAGGGCACCAAGACCAAAGGCGCGAAGGCGTCGCGGTCCAAGAAACGGAGCGCGTGAGTGGGTCAGAAGACGCATCCCTACGGGTTTCGGCTCGGGATCGTGAAGCAGTGGCGGTCGCGCTACTACGCGCGCCGCGACTTCCCGGAGCTGCTCAAGGAAGACGACCTGATCCGCAGGTACCTGAAGACGCGCCTCGCGCACGCCGCCATCTCCGACGTGCATGTCGAGCGCAAGCCGGGCAAGGTCACCGTCACGGTGCACACCGGGCGGCCGGGCGTGGTGATCGGGAAGCGCGGCGCCGAGGTGGACAAGCTGCGGGACGAGCTGACCCAGCTCACCGGCAAGGAGGTCGGCATCAACGTCGAAGAGATCAAGCGGCCCGAGCTCGACGCCCAGCTCGTCGGGGACAGCGTGGCGCACCAGCTCACCCAACGCATCTCGTTCCGCCGCGCCATGAAGCGCGCCGTGCAGAGCGCCATGCGGATGGGGGCGCAGGGCATCAAGATCAAGGCGGCGGGCCGCCTGGGCGGCGCCGAGATCGCGCGCACGGAGGGCTACCACGAGGGGCGCGTGCCGTTGCACACGCTCCGCGCCGACGTGGACTACGCGATGTCGACCGCCAAGACGACGTTCGGGACCATCGGCGTCAAGGTGTGGATTTTCAAGGGGGAGCGCACCGAGGATCTGCACGGCCGCACCTACTCGACGGGCGTGTGAGCCATGCTGGCACCGAAACGGGTCAAGTTTCGCAAGCGGTTCAAGGGCCGCACCAAGGGGATGGCGACGCGGGGCAACACCGTCGCGTTCGGCCACTACGGGCTGATGGCGCTCGAGCCGGGGTGGATCACCAACCGGCAGATCGAGGCGTCGCGCGTCGCGCTGACGCGCGAGATGAAGCGCGGCGGCAAAGTGTGGATCCGGCTGTTCCCCGACAAGCCGATCACCAAGAAGCCGGCGGAGACGCGGATGGGGAAGGGCAAGGGCAACCCCGAGAGCTGGGTCGCGGTGGTGAAGCCGGGACGGGTGATGTTCGAAGTGGAGGGGATCGCGGAGGACCTGGCGCGGCAGGCGCTGGCGCTCGCCGCGGCCAAGCTGCCGCTCAGGTCGAAGTTCGTCAAGCGGGAGGAGCGCTAGGATGGCGAAGCTGAAAGCCGACTCGTTGCGGGAGCTCAAGACGGAGGAGCTCGAGCAGAAGCTCGCGGTGCTCACCGAGGAGCGGTTTCGCCTGGCGTTCCGCCGGGGGACGGAGGCGATCCCCAACCCGCTGCAGTTCCGCTCCATGCGCCGCGATATCGCGCGGATTCGGACCATTCTGCGTGAGCGGCGGCCGGCATGAGGGGGCGTCGCAAGGTCCGCACCGGCGTCGTGGTGAGCGACAAGATGCAGCGGACCGTCACGGTGTCGCTGATGCGCCGGTTCGCGCACGGGTTCTACGGCAAACAGGTGGTCCGCACCAAACAGGTCGCGGCGCACGACGACCAGGGGGCCAAGCCGGGCGACACCGTGCGGATCGTGGAGACGCGGCCGCTCTCGAAGACCAAGCGGTGGCGCGTGATCGAGATCCTCGAGCGCGCGAAGTAGGGCGGAGGGGCGAGCGTGATCCAGCAGGAATCGATTCTCAAGATCGCGGACAACTCAGGCGCGCGCAGCGCGCTCGTGATTCGCGTGCTCGGCGGCTCCAAGCGACGCTACGGCGGGCTGGGCGACATCGTCGTCGTCACGATCAAGGACGCGATCCCGACCGGCCAGATCAAGAAGGGCGAGGTGGCGAAGGCGGTGATCGTGCGGACCGCGAAGGAAACCAGGCGCAAGGACGGGTCCTACATCCGCTTCGACGAGAACGCCGCGGTGCTCATCAACGAGCAGGGCGAGCCGCGCGCCACCCGCATCTTCGGCCCGGTCGGCCGCGAGCTGCGCGAGAAGCGGTTCATGAAGATCGTCTCGCTCGCGCCGGAGGTGATCTGACATGCGGCAGCTGATCTACCGCAAGCGGCGCCGCGCGCGCGCGACCGAGCGCGAGCCCCGGCGCCACAAGCTGCACGTCGCCAAGGGCGACACCGTACAGGTCATCAGCGGCGAGCACCGCGGCAAGCAGGGAAAGGTGCTGCAGGTCTACCCCAAGAAGTTCCGGGTCCTCGTGGAGGGCGTGAACGTCGTGAAGAAGCACAAGCGCGCCGCGAAACCCGGCGACGAGAGCGGGATCATCGACATTCCGGCGCCGATCGCCGCGTCGAACGTGATGCTCCTCGACCCCAAATCGGGGAACCCCACGCGCGTCCGGCGGCGCCTCGACCAGGACGGGACGGTGGAGCGGATCGCGGTCCGGTCCGGCCAGCCGATCTCGCGGGTGAGGTAGCGAGATGGCCGACCCCAAAGAGCGGGAACCGAAGGTCGCCGGCGCAGTCGAGCCCGGGGCGGCGCCCCGGGGGAAGCACCCGAAGCAGGCCGGCGCGGCCGACGCCGCCGCGGCGCCGCGGGCCGAGGAGCCGAAGGCCAAGAAGCGGAAGCAGACCGCTGCGCCTCCTGCCGAAAGCCGCGCGGACCGGGAGCCGGAGGGCCCGCCACCGGAGCCCGCGCCCCGCCCCCGGCTGCTCGAGCACTACGAGCAGCGGGTGCGGCCGAACCTCGCGCAGCAGTTCGGGTTCAAGAACCTCCACGAGCTCCCGAAGCTCGTGAAGATCGTGCTCAATGTCGGGATGGGAGACGCGCCCAAGAATCCGAAGGCGCTCGAGGCGGCGGTCGCGGAGCTGGCGGCCATCACGGGCCAGCGTCCCGTGGTGACTCGGGCCAAGAAAGCGATCGCGAACTTCAACCTGCGGGAGGGCATGGCGATCGGTTGCTCGGTGACGCTCCGCGGGACGCGGATGTTCGAGTTCCTGGACCGGTTCATCTCGATCGCCGTGCCGCGCATGCGGGACTTCCGCGGGCTGCCGGCGGACAGCTTCGACGGCCGGGGGAACTACACGGTTGGCATCAAGGAGCAGATGATCTTCCCCGAGATCGATTACGACAAGGTCGACAAGATCCACGGGATGGATATCACGCTCGTGACGAGCGCCGGCCGGGACGACGCGGCCCGGGCCCTGCTGCGCGAGCTGGGGATGCCCTTCCGGGGCGAAGCCCCCATCGCGGTCGGCTAGGAGACCACTCGCATGGCGAAGAAGTGCTGGATCGAGAAGGTCAAGCGGAAGCCGAAGTTCGCGGTGCGGGGATATTACCGGTGCCAGCGCTGCGGCCGCAGCCGGGGCACGCTGCGAAAGTTCAAGCTGTGCCGCATCTGCTTCCGCGAGCTCGCCCTGCGGGGGGAGATCCCGGGCGTGCGCAAGGCCAGTTGGTAAAGGACGGAAGGTGCGATGAGCGTGACTGATCCCGTGGCCGACATGCTGACCCGCGTGCGCAACGCCTGCCAGGCGGGCCACCGCCGGGTCGACATGCCGGTGTCGAAGCTGAAGGTCGAGATGGCCCGCCTGCTGCGCGACAACCATTACATCCAGGACTTCACGGTGCTGGATGATGGGCGTCACGGGCTGCTGCGGCTCTACCTCAAGTACCACAACGACGCTCCCGTCATCCGCGAGCTGCAGCGCGTGTCCGCGCCGGGCCTGCGGCGCTACGTCAAGGCGCGCGAGATCCCGCGCGTGAAAAACGGCCTCGGCATGGCGATCCTCTCGACGCCCCGGGGCCTCATGTCGGACCGCGAAGCTCGCAGCGCCCGCGTAGGCGGCGAGCTGCTCGCCGTGGTCTGGTAGGAGGTCGCGATGTCGCGCATCGGCAGGAAGCCCATCCCGCTCCCCCGGGGCGTCACCGCCCAGATTGAAGGCCACCGCATCACGGTGAAGGGCCCGAAGGGCGAGCTCAGCCGGACCATCCATCCGGAGCTCGCGCTCGCCCTTGAGGGCGACGCCGTCCTGGTGCGGCGGCCGTCCGACGAGACCCGGCACAAGGCGCTGCACGGTCTCACCCGCACGCTCGTCGCCAACATGGTCGACGGCGTGATCAAGGGGTTCGCCAAGGCCCTGGAGATCCAAGGTGTGGGCTACAAGGCCGAGCCGAAGCCGTTCGGCGTGCAGCTCGTGGTGGGCTTCTCCCACCCGGTGCCGTACCACGCGCCGCAGGGCATCAAGATCTCGGTCGAAAACAACGTCGTCGTGAAGATCGAGGGCATCGACAAAGAGCTCGTGGGCCAGGTGGCGGCGGAGATCCGTAACATCCGGCCGCCCGAGCCGTACAAGGGCAAGGGAATCCGCTACGCCGGCGAGCAGGTCCGGCGCAAGGCCGGCAAGACGGCCCAGGCGGCCAAATAGCCATGCGATCGATCCACAAGGTCAGGACTCGAGAGGACCGGCGCTACCGCCGGCACCTGCGGGTGCGCAAGCGGGTCACCGGCACTGCCGAGCGGCCCCGGCTCGTCGTGTTCCGCTCCTCCAAGCACATTTACGCCCAGCTCGTGGACGATACGAAGGGCGTCACGCTCGCCGGGGCGGCGGACACGTCCGAGGGCATCCAGGTCGAGGGGAAGGGGAAGACCGCGCGGAGCTTCGCGCTGGGGCAGTTCCTCGCCCGCAAAGCGAAGCAGCAGGGCGTCGTACGAGTCGTGTTCGACCGCGGCGGCTACCAGTATCACGGACGCGTCAAGGCGGTGGCCGATGGCGCGCGCAAAGGCGGATTGGAGCTCTGATGGCGAACGAGCAACAGGCACCCGGCGCGCCGGACTCCGGCGCCGCCGGCACACCCGAGCCCGAGCCCGCGCACGCGGGCGGCGAGGCGCCCGCCGAAGAGCGGCCACGCGTCGGCGGCCCCGGCGGTGGAGGGGGAGCGGGGCACGGGGGGCACGGGGCGCGCGGGGGTGGCGGGGGGGGCGGGGGGGGCCGCGGACGGGGGCGCGGGCGTGGGCGGGGTGGCGAGCGGCGCGACGGCGGCGAGCGCCAGCGCGAAGGCGACGGCCTCATCGAGAACGTCATTTCGATCAACCGCGTCGCCAAGGTCGTCAAGGGCGGCCGGCGGTTCGGCTTCAACGCGCTCGTCGCCGTCGGCGACGGCCAGGGCAGGGTCGGCGTCGCGACCGGGAAGGCGAACGAGGTGAGCGAGGCGGTACGCAAGGCCGTCGAGGCCGCGCGCCGCAAGATGATGGAGGTGCCGCTCACGGGTGGGACCATCCCGCACGAGATCGTCGGCGATCACGGCGCGGGCCGCGTACTGCTCAAGCCCGCGGCGACGGGGACCGGCGTGATCGCGGGCGGCCCGGTACGCGCGGTGCTCGAGTGCGCCGGCGTGCGCGACATCCTCACGAAGAGCCTCGGCTCCACCAACCCGCACAACATGGTCCGGGCGACGCTCGACGCGCTGCGGCGGCTCACCACGGCCCGGCGCGTCGCGAAGGAACGGGGAGTCGAGGTGGAGGCCATCCACTACAAGCCGCGTCAGGAGGCGACCACTCGTGGCTAGGTTACCGCCCACCCGCAAATATCGGAAACGCAAGCCGGGCGCGAGCCCCGTCCTGCCGCCGGCCGGGCAGGGCGCGCTGCGCATCCGGCAGGTCCGCTCCGGCATCGGGCGCCCGGCGGTCGAGCGCCGCACGCTCGAGGCGATCGGGCTCAAGCACCATCAGGACGTCGTCGTGAAGCGGGACCACCCGGCGATCCGCGGCATGCTGTACCAGGTGCGTTACCTCGTCGAGGTGACGCCGGTGCAGGAAGGGAAATGAGCGATGGCGCTCCGCAAAGCAAAGCCGAAAACGACGGCGCGGGCGAAGGCGAAGGCGCCGGTGGAGGCGCCGGCGGCCGTCGAGCGCGTGACGCTGCACGGCCTCCGACCTCCGGCGGGCTCGCACCGCGTGCGCATCCGCAAGGGCCGCGGGCCCGGCTCGGGGATCGGCAAGACGTCGGGCAGAGGGGGAAAGGGGCAGACCGCGCGCAGCGGCGGCCAGACCCGTCCCGGTTTCGAGGGCGGCCAGATGCCGCTCATCCGCCGGATTCCGAAGCGCGGCTTCACCAATCCATTCAGGCAGCCCGCCCAGGTCGTCAACGTCCGGCACCTCGGCAAGCTGGCCGACGGCGTCGAAGTGACGCCCGACACGCTGTTCGGGGCGGGACTCGTCCGGCGGCCCGACCGGCCCATCAAGCTCCTCGGCATGGGCGACGTCGAGCGCCGGTTCAACGTGAAGGGCGTCTCCGTCTCCGCCTCCGCCCGCGCGAAGATCGAGCAGGCGGGCGGCACCATCGCGAGCTGATCCCGTGACCGGGCCCCAGATTCCCAACCTGTTCAAGGTTCCGGAGCTGAAGAACAAGATCCTCTTCACGCTCCTGTGCCTGCTCGTGTACCGCATCGGAGCGCACATCGCGACCCCCGGCGTCAACGTCCCGGCGCTCGCCGACTACCTGCGCCAGCAGGGGCAGGGCACCCTGTTCGTGCTGTACGACCTGTTCGCCGGCGGCAGCTTCGGCCGGGCCACGGTGTTCGCGCTCGGAATCATGCCGTACATCTCGGCGAGCATCGTGTTCCAGCTGGCGGCCCCGGTGTTCCCGGTGGTCGAGAAGATGCAGCGCGACGAGGAGGGGCGAAAAAAGCTCACGCAGTGGACCCGCTACCTGACCGTGATGCTGTGCGTCTTCCAGGCGTACGGCTACGCGCTCTTCACCGAGCAGATCGTCGGCGCGGTGGCGCATCCCGGCTTCGCGTTCCGGATGACCACAGTGCTCACGCTCACCACCGGCGGGGTCTTCGTCATGTGGCTGGGCGAGCAGATCACCGAGCGCGGAATCGGCAACGGGGCGAGCCTGCTCATCTTCTTCTCGATCGTCGAGCGCATCTGGCCGGAGACGATCCGGACGATCGAGGCGCTCAAGGCGCGCACCCTGACCGTCCCGGTCCTGCTCGTCGTGCTCGCGGTGATGGTGCTCGTCGTGGGGGGGACGGTGGCGGTCACGGTGGCGGCGCGCCGCATCCCCATCCAGATCCCACGCAAGGTGATGGGGCGCGGGCGGATCCGCGAGGGACAGAAGACCTTCATCCCGCTGCGGATCAACTCTTCGGGCGTGATGCCGATCATCTTCGCCCAATCGCTGATCATCGTCCCGGGCACGATCGCCCAGTTCAGCGGCAACACGACGCTCAAGCACCTGGCGGAATACTTCAACGTCACCTCGCCGCTCTACGTGCTGACGAGCGCGGTGCTGATCATCTTCTTCGCCTACTTCTACACGTCGATCATCTTCAACCCGGTGGATCTGGCGGAGAACCTCAAGAAGCAGGGCGGGTTCATCCCGGGCGTCAAGCCCGGCGCGGCCACCGCCGATTACATCGACGACGTGCTGTCGCGGATCACCCTCCCGGGCGCCCTCTTCCTCACCGTGGTCGCGATGCTGCCGATCGTGGTGTCGAACGTGCTGAACATGCCGTTCGGGTTCGGCGGCACCGCGCTGCTGATCGTGGTCGGCGTGGCCCTCGACACGGTCCAGCAGGTGCAGCAGCATTTGCTGCTCCGGCACTACGACGGGTTCATGAAGGAAGGGCGCGTCAAGTTCCGCGGACGCCAGCGCTACCTGTAGGGTTCGTGTGTTCATCCTCCTCCTCGGCGCGCCGGGCTCAGGCAAGGGGACCCAAGGGAGGATCCTGGCGGAGCGGCTTGGCCTGCCCAAGATCACGACGGGAGATATCCTCCGCGCCGCCGTGAAGGCCGGCACGCCACTCGGCCGGGAAGCACAGCAGTACATGGACGGCGGCAAGCTCGTCCCCGACACGCTCATCCTCAGACTCATCGACCAGGAGCTGGCGAAGCCCGAAGCGGCGCACGGGGCGGTCCTCGACGGCTTCCCGCGCACGGCCGCACAGGCGGAGGTCGTCGATGGCACGCTCGCCCGGCGCGGGGCTAGCCTGGACCATGTCGTCCTGCTCGACGTCCCCGAAGAGGAGCTGATCCGCCGGATGACGGGCCGGGCCGGCCAGGAAGGCCGCTCGGACGACGTGCCCGCGGCGATGAAGACCAGGCTCCAGGTGTACCAGCGGGACACCGCTCCTCTCGTGGCCCATTACGCCGAGCGCGGCGTCGTGCACCGCGTGCCCGGCACCGGCGTGGTCGACGAAATCGCGGCGGAGATCAAGCGCATCATCGGGCGATGATCACCATCAAATCGCCGCGGGAGATCGAGACGATGGCGACCGCCGGTCGCATGGTCGCGCAGACGCTCGCGCTGGTGCAGCGCCGCGTGCGCCCCGGCGTCTCCACCGAGGAGCTCGATCGCCTCGCCGAGGAGTTCATCCGCTCGCATCCGGGCGCGCGGCCGTCGTTCAAGGGGCTGTACGACTTCCCCGCGACGCTGTGCACGTCCCTCAACCACGAGGTGGTGCACGGCATCCCCTCGGCGAAGCGACTGCTCGCCGAAGGCGACCTCCTGAGCGTGGACGTCGGCGTGTGGCTCGAGGGGCTACATGCGGACTCCGCCGCGACGTTCCCCGTAGGGTCGGTGAGCCCGGAGGCGGAGCGGCTGCTCAGCGTGACCCGGCAAGCCCTCGCGGCCGGGGTCGCGCAGGCACGCGCCGGGAATCACGTCGGCGACATCGGACACGCGGTGCAGGAGGTGGCCGAAACGGCGGGCTACTCGGTCGTCCGCGAGCTCGTGGGGCACGGCATCGGCTCCGCGTTCCACGAGGAGCCGCAGGTGCCGAACTACGGCAAGCCGAAGCGGGGCCCGCGCCTCATGCCGGGGATGACCATCGCCATCGAGCCGATGGTGAACGCCGGCGGCGCAGGAATCCGCACACTGGACGACAAATGGACGGTGGTGACCGAGGACGGGTCGCTCTCCGCCCACTTCGAGCACACGGTGGCCATCCGCGAGAACGGGGGGCCGCCGCGGCTGCTGACGGTGGCTGACTAGGTCGCTTTCTGTATCGAATTTCGTGGCGTCTCTTCAACGACTGTCGGACCATCGCAGCACGAGCTCGCTGGTGAACCTCCGCTAAGGACTCTCCGCAACACCTGTTACCCTGTCGCAGCGCAAGTGCACAAGTCGTGCAAACGGGAGCGGCGCCTACCGGACCCCGCTCCCCATGCCACGGCATGGCCGGGTGCCGAGCTCCACAGAACTCCGAGACCCGAGGTGGCCCGTCCATGTCCATCGCCCGTCCGGCTGCGCTCACCGTTCTTGCCGTGGTCGCCGCCTCTCTGGTTGTCGCCACCTGCCGCGACAACGGCGGCCCGGAGCCGTCCACGAGGTCGACGTCGACGCCGCCGAGCTTCGCCACGTCGTCCGGCCCGGTGACGCTCGTGGGCGCGGGAAACATTGCGCGCTGCGACCGGACGGGGGATGACCAAACCGCGAGCCTGCTCGACGGGATTCCCGGCAGCGTGTTCGCCGCCGGTGACAACGCCTTCGACAAAGGCACGCTCGACCAGTACAACAGGTGCTACAACCCGACCTGGGGCCGCCACAAGGCGCGCACCGCGCCTACGCCGGGCGACTGGGACTACAAGACGGCCGGGGCGGCGGGGTATTTCGGCTACTTCGGCGCGGCCGCCGGTGATCCCAGCCAGGGCTACTACAGCTACGACCTCGGAGCGTGGCACGTCATCGTGCTCAACAGCAACATCGCCCGGGGCGCGGGCTCCGCTCAGGAGCAGTGGCTGCGCGGCGACCTCGCCGCCCATCCCGCGCGCTGCACGCTCGCCTACTGGCACCACCCCCTGTTCGACTCCAAGGACAGTCCCAACACGAGCGTCCAACCGCTCTGGAACGATCTCTACGCCGCCGGGGCCGAGCTCGTGATCAACGCCCACTACGTCTTCTACGAGCGCTTCGCGCCGCAGACGCCGGCGGGCGCCGCGGATCCTTCGTTCGGGATCCGGGAGCTTGTCGTCGGCACCGGGGGCGGCGGCGACGCCACGAAGTTCGGCACGATCCGGGCGAACAGCGAGGTCCGCAACAGCGGCACGTTCGGCGTCCTGAAGCTCACGCTCGACGATGGCAGCTACGCGTGGCAGTTCGTGCCGATTCCGGGCAAGTCGTTCACCGACTCCGGCACCGGCACGTGCCACGGCGTGCCCCCGCTGTCCGTGAACGCGGGCCCCGATCTCACGGCCAGCCCCGGCACGCCGGTGAACCTTTCGGTCACGTTCACGGATCCCGGGGGCAGCACCAACGCGCCGTGGAGCTACTCTGTCGCGTGGGGCGACGGCGCCGCGAGCACGGGCACGACCCAGTCCTCGCCCATCGTGGCGTCGCACGTCTACTCCGCAGAAGGCCGGGACAGCGTGCGCGTCACGGTCACGAACGCCGCGGGCGGGTCCGGCTCGGATTCGCTGGCCGTGATCGTCTCCGCGTCCGTGTCCATGGTCTTCGTAGGCGCGGGCGACATCGGCGACTGCACCAGAACGGGCGATGACCAGACCGCCAACCTGCTCGACGGGATTCCCGGCACCGTGTTCGCCCTCGGCGACAACGCCTACCCGAGCGGCTCGAGCAGCGACTTCACCAACTGCTACGACCCGACCTGGGGCCGGCACAAGGCCCGCACCCGGCCGGTTCCCGGCAACCACGAGTACGACACACCGGGCGCCCCCGCCTACTTCAGCTACTTCGGCGCGGCGGCGGGCGATCCCACCAAAGGGTACTACAGCTTCGATCTCGGTAGCTGGCACATCATCGCCCTGAACAGCGAGATCGCCCACGCCGCGGGATCGGCTCAGGAGCAGTGGCTGCGCGCCGATCTCGCCGCCCACCCGGCGCTCTGCGCGCTCGCCTACTTGCATCGTCCCCTCTTCAGCTCCGGCATCCTGGCCGATCCCACGACGCAGGTCCTGTGGCAGGACCTGTACAACGCCGGCGCCGAGGTCGTGCTCGCGGGCCACGAGCACAACTACCAACGCTTCGCCCCGCAGACGCCAGGCGGCGTGGCGGATCCGGCCAACGGGATCCGCCAGTTCATCGCCGGCATGGGCGGCGCGGGCCATTTCAGCGTGGGCACACCCCTGCGGAACACCGAGGTGCAGGAGGACCAGACCTATGGCGTGCTGAAGCTGACGCTGTCCGCAAACGGCTACGACTGGAGGTTCATCCCCATCGCCGGCCAGACGTTCACCGACGCGGGCAGCGGCGCGTGCCATGGCGGCTCGGCAGCCGGCAATAACCCTCCCACGGCCGCGGTGGGAGGGCCCTACTCCGGTTCCGAGGGCACGACCGTAGCCTTCGATGGCAGCGGCTCGTCGGACCCCGACGGCGACGCGCTCACCTATGCCTGGACCTTCGGGGATGGGAGCACCGGCACCGGCGTCAGGCCGACGCATGCCTACGCGGACAATCGGAGCTACACCGTCACGCTCACCGTCGCCGACGCGAAGGGCGCTGCGAGCTCGCCCTCCTCGACCACGACGACGATCGCCAATATGGCGCCCGCGGTGAACGCGGGAGCGAACCAGACCGCCACCGTGGGGAGCCCCTTCACGCTCAGCGCCAGCTTCAGCGATCCCGGCGTGAACGACGCGCCCTGGGCGTACGCCATCGATTGGGGCGACGGCTCCGCGCAGACGACGGGCAGCACGACGAGCCAGGGGAGTCCCATCACGGCCACGCACACCTATACCGCTGCGGGCACGAACACCGTGGGGGTGACTGTCACCGACAAGGATGGCGAAGCGGGGTCCGGCCAGCTCACCGTGACGGTGACGACCGTGGCCAATCGGGCTCCCACCGCCGTGACCGGCGGGCCGTACTCCGGCGTGGAAGGCACCGCTCTGAGCTTCGACGGCAGCGGGTCGTCCGACCCCGACGGCGACGCGCTCACCTATGCTTGGACCTTCGGGGATGGGAGCACCGGCACCGGCGTCAGGCCGACGCATGCCTACGCGGACAATCGGAGCTACACCGTCACGCTCACCGTCACCGACGCGAAGGGCGCTGCGAGCTCGCCGTCCTCGACCGCGACGACGATCGCCAATGTGGCGCCCGCGGTGAACGCGGGAGCGAACCAGACCGCCACCGTGGGGAGCCCCTTCACGCTCAGCGCCAGCTTCAGCGATCCCGGCGTGAACGACGCGCCCTGGGCGTACACGATTGACTGGGGCGACGGCTCCGCGCAGACGACGGGCAGCACGACGAGCCAGGGGAGTCCCATCACGGCCACACACACCTATACCGCCGCGGGCACGAACACCGTGCGGGTGACCGTCACCGACAAGGATGGCGGAGCGGGGTCCGGCCAGCTCACCGTGACGGTCACGCAACCGGCGACGACCGTCACGCTTGTGGGAGCCGGCAACGTCGCGCGCTGCGACCGCACGAACGACGAGGCCACAGCGGCGCTGCTCGACGGGATTGCGGGCACCGTCTTCACGCTCGGCGACGGCGCCTACCCGGGCGGGCGGCTCGTCGACTACCAGACCTGCTACGACCCGAGCTGGGGGCGGCACAAGGCGCGCACCTCCCCCGTGCCGGGCCACCGCGACTACGACTCGAGCGCGACCGCCGTCGGCTACTTCACGTATTTCGGCGCCGCGGCCGGCGATCCGAGCAAGGGATACTACAGCTACGACCTCGGCGCCTGGCACATCATCGTGCTGAACAGCAACAATACCTACGTCCCGACCGCCGCGGGCTCGCCTCAGGAGTTGTGGCTCAAGGGAGACCTCGCCGCGACGACGAAGCGGTGCGTGCTGGCCATGTGGCACCGGCCGCGCTTTAACTCTACCACGGACACCGTGTTGTACGTGCCCAGCTCGGTGAAACCCTTCTGGGACGACCTCTACGCCGCCGGGGCGGAGCTGATCCTCAACGCGCACGTGCGCGACTACGAGCGGTTCGCGCCCCAGACGCCGGCCGGCACGGCCGACCCCGTGAACGGGATCCGCGAGATCATCGTGGGCACGGGTGGCGAGGGCCAGGACGCCCCCAACACGCTCATGGCCCCGAACAGCGAGGTCAACCTCAGTCTCGTGTACGGGGTGCTGAAGCTCACCCTGGGCGACGGGACGTACGCGTGGCAGTTCGTCCCGGTCGCGGGGCAGACGGCCACCGATTCGGGGAGCGGGACGTGCCACTAAACAGCTAGGGGCTAAGAGGCTAAGGCGCTAAGGGCAGCGCCTCCGCCTCGTCCAGCAGCGACTTCCCCAGCTCCGGCTCGGACAGCGACGCCACGTTGACCCGGACGTTCTCCAGCGCTCCCGCGAGCGCGGCGCGAGCGAGCGCCTCGCCGACTGTGGCGTCCGAGCGTGCGTTCCGGTTGCCGATCGTCCCGATCTCTCGCGCCAGGGCGATGAGCCGCACCGCTCCCCGCGCCATGGCGAGCGGCGGCCGGGCGGCGCCGATCAGCGCCTGGTCCACCGCCCGCTTCCGGCCCGGATCGTCCTTCGGGAGCCGGAAGGCCGCGCTGACCTTGGCGTACGCCGCCGCGTCGTCGTCCACCAGCTGGCGGAGCTGGGCCCGGAGGGCGTCCGCCTCCGCGAGGATCTCCGCCACGCGTCCCTGCACGGCGGCGTAGGCCTTTCGCCCGGTGGTGAGCCGGGCCACCATCGCGACGAGCGCCCCGGCCAGCGCCGCGGCGAGCGCCGCCGCGCCCCCGCCGCCGGGGACGGGAGAGGGACCCGCCAGCTCTTCCAGCCAGCCGTCGAGCGTGGGGCCTTCGGCGGCGCGGATCTTCGCCTCGAGCAGGTGATCGGCCGGGTCGGGGAGCTTGAGGTACGTCGCTCCCGCGCCGAGGATGCCCCGCTCCGGGATGAGGCCAACGACTTCGCTCCGCAGCACGGCAACGCCCCGCGCTGCTGCCTCTGCCGCGACCAGCGCGAACGCGGCCGCGGGCGGCGTGGTGTCGATGTCGAGCAGGTTCATCGACACCTGGGCCTTCCCGTCCACCTCGAAGCCGGACGCCTGCACGGCCGGGAGCCCGCCGCTCGACGTGCGGACTTTCTTGGCGATGTCCTTCGCGACTCGGACGTCGCTCGTGTCGAGGAAGATGTTGAACGCGACCAGGAAGGCCCGGGCGCCGATCGCCGTGGCGCCCGCGGTGGGGTGGATGCGCCGGGGCCCGAAATCCGGGTCCGCCGTGGGGTCCGCTCCAATCCGTTCGCGCAAGCCCTCGAACTCGCCCTTCCGGATGTCCGGCAGACGCTCCCGCTCGGGGCGCTTGGCCGCCTTCGCGTACAGGAAGATCGGGATGCCGAGCTCGTTGCCCGCGCGCTCGGCCAGCCGCCGGGCGAGCGCCACACAGTCGTCCATCGTGAGGTCGCGCACCGGGACGAAGGGGACGACGTCGGTCGCCCCCATGCGCGGGTGCTCGCCGCGGTGCGCGGTGATGTCGATCCGCTCCGTCGCGACCCGCATCGCGCGGAACGCGGCTTCGACGGCCGCGTCGGGCGGCGCGACGAACGTGAACACGGAGCGGTGGTGGGCCGCGTCCGCTTGGACGTCCAGGAGCCTCACGCCCGGCACGGCCACGATCGCGGCCCGCAAGGCGTCGAGCGTGGCCCGGTCGCGCCCCTCGGAAAAGTTGGGAACGCACTCGACGAGCGGGGAGGGCACTCCAAATTCCGCACTCCCCTGAGTCCGCATTCTCATGCGCTCCGCAGCAGCTCCATCAGCCACCGGTGCATCGCCGGATTCCCCGCGACGATCGACCCGTGGCGCAGGATGTCCGGCTCCCCGTCCGGCGTCGTCGCCACGCCTCCGGCCTCGCGGATCAGCACCACGCCCGCGGCCACGTCCCAGGGCGCGAGGCCGTGCTCCCAGAACGCGTCGAAGCGCCCCGCCGCGACGTCGGCCAGGTCGAGCGCCGCCGAGCCCGCGCGCCGGATCCCGCTCGCCGCCCGCGTCACGGCCGCGAGCTCCCGCAGGTAGGGCTCGAGACGGTCGAGCTGCCTGAACGGGAACCCGGTGCCGACGAGCGCGTGCCCCGGCTCGGCGATCTGCGAGACGCGGAGCCGCCGCTCGCCCAGCCACGCGCCGTGACCGGTCGCCGCCCGGTACACCAGGTCGCGTGCGACGTCGTGGACGACCCCGACCGCCAGCGCCCCACCGACCAACGCCCCGATGGAGACCGCGTACTGCGGATAGCCGTGCAGGAAGTTGGTGGTGCCGTCGAGCGGATCCACGATCCACACCACGTCGCCCGAGCGCGCCGCCCCGGGCGACAGCTCCTCTCCGACGACCGTACAACCCGGCAGCCCCCGCGTGAGCGTTTCGGCGATGACCGTTTCGGCCGTCCGGTCGGCGGCGGTGACGAAATCGTGCCGCCCCTTCTCGGCCCACTCGGCCGGCGGCGCGGGCGGGAGCCGGCGGAGCTGGGTCGCGGCGCGCTCGGCGGCGCTCAAGGCCAGGTCGACTAACTCTTTGAGTTCACGCACCTTGCGGCGCTGTGCCCCCGCGTCGTAGGTTGTCCCCCCATGGCGCGCGTCTTCTCCGGCATCCAACCCTCCGGCGACCTGCACATCGGCAACTACCTCGGGGCGGTGCAGAACTGGGTCCGGCTGCAGCATCAGCACGACTGCGTGTTCTGCGTCGTGGACCTGCACGCCATCACTCAAGCGTACGAGGCGGCGACCCTGGCACAGCGGACGCTCGACATGGCCGTCTCGCTCTGCGCGGCCGGGCTCGACCCCGAGCGCTGCATCGTGTTCGTGCAGTCGCACGTCGCGGAGCATGCCGAGTTGAACTGGCTGCTCAATACGGTCACGCCCCTCGGGGAGCTCGAGCGGCAGGTGCAGTTCAAGGACAAAGCGCAGCGCCAGGAGAGCGTGCCGGCCGGGCTCCTCAACTACCCCGTGCTGCAGGCGGCGGACGTGCTGCTGTACGAGGCGACCCTCGTGCCCGTCGGGGAAGACCAGCTCCAGCATCTCGAGCTGATGCGGGAGATCGCGCGCCGCTGGAACGCCCGCTACGCGGACGGGCCGGGCTTCGCGTTCCCCGAGCCGCAGGCGCTGCTCTCGACGGCGAAGCGCGTGCTCGGGCTCGACGGCCAGGCGAAGATGTCGAAGAGCCTCGGCAACACGATCAGCCTGTTCGACACGCCGGAGACGATTTGGGAGAAGCTCAAGCCCGCCACCACCGATCCGGCGCGGGTCACCAGGAAGGACCCGGGCAACCCGGACATCTGCAACATCTTCACCATTCACCAGGGCTTCTCGCCGCCCGACACCCAGACGCTCGTGGCGCGTAACTGCCGCACCGCCGGCTGGGGGTGCCTCGACTGCAAGCGGGTCCTCGCAGACAATATGATAGCCGCGCTCACCCCCATCCGCGAGCGGGCGAGGGCGCTCGAGGCCGAGCCGCAGCGGATGCGGGACGCGCTGCGCGCCGGCGCAGGGAAGGCGCGTGCCATCGCCCGCCGCACGATGGCTCAGGTGCGGCGGCGAATGGGGTTCCTGGACGACCCGGAGGCTTGATGGCTGACCTGCTTGCGCGGATCGCCGATGTGTTCCACCTCGAGCTGCTGCTCCAGCTCGTGCTCGCCATCCTGCTCGGCGGCGCGATCGGGCTGGAGCGCGAGCTGAGCGGCAAGCCGGCGGGTCTCCGGACCAACGTCCTGATCTGCGTCGGCGCCACGCTCTTCACTGCCCTGTCGGTCACGCTGTCGCTGGGCCGCGGCGATCCGGCACGCATCGCCGCCCAGATCCTTCCCGGCGTCGGGTTCATCGGCGCCGGCACCATCCTGCACACGCGGGGATCGGTCACGGGTCTGACCAGCGCCGCGACCATCTGGGTGGTGGCGGCGATCGGGATGGCGCTCGGCGCCCACGCCTACGAGGCGGCGCTCGGCACCGCGCTGCTGGTCCTGGTCGTGCTCCAGGGCCTCAGGTGGGTCGAAGACCTCGTCGCGCGCGCCTCGAGCCGCAGCCGGCTCCTCGTCCACGCGAAGCCCGAGCCGACCGCCCTCGAAGACCTGGAAGCGCTCGTCCGGCGGACCGGGCTCGAAATCGAGCGCGCCGCGTCCCGCCACGAAAACGTGGACCTGGTGATCGAGCTCGAGCTGCGCGGCCCCAAGCGCCTGCACGACCAGGTGCTGGTGGGCGTGCTGCACCACCCGGGCGTGCGCACGGTTTCGACGGGAGAGTGACGCGACGCCTCGTCGTCGACCTGGCGTCGCCGCGCGCCGCCTGGCGCGTGCCGCCGTCCGCGGTGCAGGCGATCCGGGCGGCGCTGGGCGCCGGGTGGGAAGTGACGGCCGTGGAGGCGCCCGCGGCGTCCGACGGCGACGGCGGCTCGGCGACCCCCGAGGCGGTGGCGGCGGCCCGCGGCGCCGAGATCTACGTCGGCTACGGAGTCCCCGCGGGTGTGGTGGCGGCGGCCCGCGGCACCTTGCGGTGGGCCCACAGCGGCACGGCGGGGATCGGGGCGACCTTGCCGCACGTCCGGGGCAGCGGAATCGTGCTCACCAACTCCGCGGCGGTGCACGCCGAGCCGATCGCGGATTGGGCGATCGCCGCCATCGCGTATTTCGCGCGCGGGCTCGACCGGATGCGCGAGTTCCAGGCCGCGGAACGCTGGGCTAGGCCCGAGTTCGCGGACTTCGCGGTGCGGGTGCGCGAGTTCGCCGAGCTCCGGGTCGGGGTCTTCGGGCTGGGCGGGATCGGTGGTGCGGTCGCGCGGCGCGCCCTCGCTCTGGGGATGAGCGTGGCGGGGGTGCGGCGGCGCCGGGGCCGGGGTGGGCCGCCGGGCGTCCGCTGGGTCGGCGGGCCGGCGGAGCTGGCGCGCCTCGCCGCCGAGAGCGATTGCCTCGTGATCGCCGCGCCCCACACCTCTGAGACGCAGGGCGCGGTGACCCGCGCCGTGCTCGAGCGCCTCCCGGAGAACGCGATGGTCGTGAACGTTTCACGCGGGACGCTGTTGGATGAGGCGGCGTTGCTGGACCTCCTCGACGCCTCTCGCCTGCGTGGCGCGGCGCTCGACGTGTTCAGCGTCGAGCCGCTCCCGCCCGGGCATCCGTTCTGGCGGCACCCGCGTGTGCTCGTGAGCCCGCACGTGGCCGCCGTGACCGGCCGGTTCTGGGAGCGCGAGACGGGGCTCATTGTGGAGAACATCCGGCACTATCTTGCAGGGACGCCCCTGGTCAACGTGGTGGACCCGGAAGCCGGGTACTGAATGGAAAAAATCATCAAGGCGGCAGTTGATCGCGGCGCGTCGGACCTGCACATCAAGGCCGGAGACGTGTTCCGCGCTCGCATCGACGGAAAGCTCGTGCCCCTGACGAAGCAGCGGCTCACGCCCGAGCAGACCAAGGCGATCGCGCTGCGCTTCCTGCCCTCTGAGGATGCCCGGGCGCGGATCGACGAGCTGCGCGACTACGACTGCTCGTGGGGGATGCCCGGCGTCGGACGCTTCCGGGTCAACATCCTGCGCCAGCGCTCCTCGTTCATGATCGTCCTGCGGGTCATCCCGTTCGACGTGCCCACGTTCGAGTCGCTCCGGCTGCCTCCCGTCCTCATGACGATCGCCTCCGCGGAGCAGGGGATGATCTTCGTCACGGGCGGGACGGGCGCGGGGAAGAGCTCGACGATGGCCGCGATCGTGAACCACATCAACCAGACGCAGAACAAGCACATCGTGACGCTCGAGAACCCGATCGAGTTCCTGCACCGCGACGTCACGAGCTCGGTCACGCAGCGCGAGGTCGGCGTCGATACGGAGGACTTTCAGGCCGGGCTGCGGGCCGCCCTGCGGCAGGACCCGGACGTGGTGCTCATCGGCGAGATGCGGGATGCCGAGATGCTCGGCACCGCGATGCGGGCCGCGGAGACCGGGCGCCTCGTGATCTCCCAGCTGCCCACGCCCGACGCGCTCAGCACGATCAGCCGGATCGTGTCGATGTTCCCGGCCGAGGAGCATGCGGTGGCGCGCGCGCGACTCGCCGAGTCCCTGCAGGCGGTCATCTGCCAGCGCCTGCTGCCGCGCGGCGACGGGGCCGGGCGGGCCGCGGCGCTCGAGATCGTCATCTGCACCGACGCGGTGCGCGATGCGATCAGGAACGAGGGTCGCGCGGCCGAGCTGCACGAGTACATGCGGGAGGCCCGCGACCAGTACGGCATGCAGACGTTCGACCAGCACCTGATGGATCTGGTGGCGGAGGGGGTCGTGACGTACGAGACGGCGCTGGCCGCGGCCCCCAAACCGGCGGACTTCGAGCTGCAGATCCGCAGCGTGCGGCGCCGCTCGCGCGTCGCGCCTCCCGCCCACGGAGCGCAGGCGTCGGGGGACGACCTGTCGCCCTTTTTGCCCGGGCAGTGACGGAGCGGTCGCCCGCGGGGGTGCTCGCCCCCCTCACGACGCCGTTCGACGGCGCCACCGGGGACGTGGCCCCGGTCCACCTCCGCCAGAACGTCCGGCGCCTGGTGGACGCGGGGCTCGACGGCGTCGTCGTCGGGGGCTCGACGGGCGAGTCCGCCTTGCTCGACCCCGAGGAGCAGCGCCGCCTCGTCGGCTGGGTGCGCGAAGTACTGCCGGACGGGCGCTGGCTGATCGCCGGCACCGGCGCGGAATCCACGCGGCAAGCGGTCGCGCTCACCCGCGCGGCGGCGGCCGAGGGCGCGGACGCCGTGCTGGTGCGGCCCCCCGCGTACTTCTCGGCCGCCACCACGCCGGCGAGCCTCGCCGACTACTACCGCGCGGTGGCGGATGCGAGCGCCGTGCCGCTCCTCGTCTACAACATCCCCAAGTACACGCATCTCGCCATCGCCCCCGGGCTGCTGCTGCAGCTCGCGGGGCACGCGAACATCGTCGGGGTGAAGGACTCCTCGGGGGACGCGAGCAACCTCGCCGCCTTTCGCGGCGCGGCGCCCGGCTGGTCGGTGCTCGCGGGATCGGGCTCGCTCTTGTACACGGCGCTCGAGCTGGGATGCGAGGGCGGCATCGTCGCGGTCGCGTGTTTCGCCGCCCGCCTGTGCGCGGACATCGTGGCCGCCTTCCGGGCGGGCGACCGGGCGCGCGCGGGGGCCTTGCAGGAGCGGCTGGTCCCGCTCGACAAGGAGATCGTGGGGAAGCTCGGTCCCGCGGGCGTCAAGGCCGCCATGGACGCCGTGGGGCTGTACGGCGGGGCGTGCCGGGCGCCGCTCGCCCCGCTGGCGCCGGCCGACCGGGAGCGGGTGGCGATGCTCGTCTGCGCGTGACGGACTGGCGCGTGACGGACTGGCGCGTTGACGGAGCCTGGTCGCCGGCCTAGCTTCCGCCGGAGGATGCTCGCACGCCCCGCCCCCCGGGGCGTTTTTGTTGGAGCGACATGTTCGGACCGAAGATACACTGCGCCGTCGTCGTCGGCGCCCAATGGGGCGACGAGGGCAAGGGGAAGATCGTGGACGTGCTCGCCGAGCGCGCCGACCTGGTGGTGCGCTATCAGGGCGGGGCGAACGCCGGACACACGGTGCACACGGGCGCCGGCGAGTTCGTGCTGCACCAGATCCCATCGGGGATCATCCAGGGCGCCGTCTGCCTGGTCGGGAATGGCGTCGTCCTCGACCCGGAGACGTTCTTCACCGAGCTCGACGCCCTCACGTCCCGGGGCATTCGCACCGACCACAAGCTCTATGTCTCGGACCGCGCGCATCTCACACTGCCGTACCACAAGCTGCTCGACCGGGCGCGCGAGCAGCGCGACCAGATCGGCACGACCGGGCGCGGCATCGGGCCCACCTACGAGGACAAGTACGGCCGCCGCGGGATTCGGGTCGGCGACCTCCGCAATCTCGCGCGGGCGCGCGAACTCGTCTGTGCGCGCGTGCAGTCCGCGAACGAGTTCCTCGAGCTCCTGCACTCGCGCGAGCGCGCCGACCCTGAGGAGCATGTCCGGCTGCTCGAACGGCTCGCGCCGCGGCTCCTGCCGCTCGCCGTGGACGTGGGGCGGGTCGTTTACGAGGCGCTGCAGCGCGGGGAGTCGGTGCTCCTCGAAGGGGCGCAGGGCGCCCTGCTCGACGTCGATCATGGAACGTATCCCTTCGTGACGTCGTCCAACACCACGGCCGGCGGGGCCGCGGTCGGGGCGGGGATCGGCCCCACCGCGATCGATGCCGTGCTGGGCGTCGTGAAAGCCTACACGACGCGGGTGGGGAACGGGCCGCTCCCGACCGAGGCGGAGCCGGAGGTCGCCGAGCGGATTCGCGGACTGGGCGACGAGTTCGGGGCCACGACCGGCCGGCCGCGGCGCTGCGGGTGGTTCGACGCGGTGGTGGTCAGCTACGCCGTGCGGGTCAGCGGCCTCACGGGCCTCGCCGTCACGAAGCTGGACGTGCTCGACTCGTTCGCCGACATCCCGGTGTGCGTCGGCTACCGGCTCGACGGCGAGTCGCTCGACAGCATGCCGGCAGAGGTCGAGCGGCTCGCCCGCGTGGAGCCCGTGTACGAGGCCCTTCCCGGGTGGCAGAAATCCCTCAATCAGGTGCGGCGGCTGGCCGACCTCCCGCCGGCGGCCCGGGCGTACCTCGATCGACTCCAGGACCTGGCCCACGCGCCGATTCAGTACGTGAGCGTCGGCACCCGCCGGGACCAGATCATCGAAGTGTCGTGAGCGGCGTGCACCGACTCGTGTTCGTGCCGGAGCGGCGCTGATGCAGGAGGTCGCGGTGATCGGGGCGGGGCCGTGCGGGCTGGCGGTGGGCGTCGCCGCCAAGCGCGCCCATCTCACCTGCTCGCTGTTCGACAAGGGGCCCGTGGTCTCGAGCCTGATGCGTTACCCGCTCTACATGACGTTCTTCTCGACGCCGGAAAAGCTCGAGATCGGCGGCGTGCCGTTCGTCACGGCCGCTGAGAAGCCGACCCGCCGCGAGGCCCTCACCTATTACCGGAAGGTGGCGGAGTACTTCGAGCTCGACGTGCGGGCCTACCACGAGGTGCGGCGGGTGCAGCGGGTTGACGGCGGGTTCGAGGTCGTCGCGCACCACCGGGGCAACCTCGAGCCGGAGATGGTCCACGCCCGCCACGTGGTCTACGCCACGGGCTACTTCGAGACGCCCAACCTCCTGGAGGTGCCCGGCGAGGAGCTGCCGCACGTGTCGCACTTCTTCGTGGAGGGGCACCCGTACTGGCAGCAGCGGGTGGTCGTGGTAGGCGGGGGCAACAGCGCCGTCGAAGCGGCGCTCGAGCTCCACCGAGTGGGCGCGCGGGTCACGCTGGTGCACTTCCTGGGCGAGTTCGACCGCGGGGTGAAGCCCTGGATCCTCCCGGACGTCACCAACCGCGTGAAGGACGGGAGCATTGCCGCCCGGTGGTGCAGCCGGGTCGTGGAGATCCGCCGCGCGGAGGTCGTGATCCGGTCGGACGTGGACGGGCGGGTCGACGCGCTCGCGACCGACTTCGTGATCGCGCTGACCGGATACCGGGCGAACTTGACCCTGCTCCGCCAGATCGGCGTGCAGGTCGACGACACGAGCGGCGTGCCGCGCCACGATCCCGCCACCATGGAGACGAATGTCCCGGGCGTCTACATCGCGGGCGTGCTGGCCTCGGGCCTCGACGCCAACAAGCTCTTCATCGAGAACGGGCGGGCGCACGGCGGGCTGATCTGCAACCACATCAAAAGCAAACCCCCCAGAGTTTCCCCTGGGGGGTGATCGTCTGCCCGACATCGTGCGCCCTAGAACCCGATGTGAGCGAGACGAATCTTCGCTTGCGCGGCCAAACAAAAAGGCCCCGCGCTCTCTTGTCAGGGCGTGGGGCCGGATGCTTCCTCCGGCAGCCGGGCTGTCTCGTGCCAACACCGAGACCCCGAGCTTTGCGTCCCGCCGTCGCCGGCGGTTTGCCCTTGACAGAGATGTGCCGAGGCGTGTATCTCGCAAGATCAGTGCCCAAACCGCAAGATAGCACCGCAGAATCACATAGCTCAATGTTGAAAACCAAACACCCATCGCAAAGCGCGCGTTTCTATGCACAATGCAATTACACGGCCTGTCGTGCTGGCCGCACCGGCCGCCTTCAAGGGTACATTCGGCCCCCGACAGGTTGCCGAAGCGGTCGCGGCCGGCATCCGGCGCGCCCTGCCGGGGGCTGCGATGCTGCTATGCCCGATCTCGGACGGGGGCGACGGCCTGCTCGATGCCGTGCTGCCGCCCGACTCCCGGCGCGAGCACGTCCCAGTGACCGGCCCGCTCGGCGCACCGGTGAAGGGCGTGCTCGGCTGGGTCGATGCCGAGACGGCGATCTTCGAGAGTGCGACCGCGTGCGGGATCGCGCTGCTCCGGCCGGAGGAGCTCGATCCGCTGCGCACCACGACGCGGGGCGTGGGCGAGCTGATCCGGGAGGCGGTGGAGCGTGGCGCCAAAGTGGTCGTCGTGGGGCTGGGAGGCTCGGCGACGGTGGACGGCGGGACCGGCGCCGGGCGCGGGCTGGGGTGGACGTGTCGGGATGCTGAGGGCGCGCCGCTGCCCGACGGTGGCGGGGCGCTGGCGCGGCTCGCCGACTTGGGCGGCGGCTGGGCGCGGGGGCTCGAGGCCCGGGTCATCGCGCTCGCCGACGTGACGACGCCGCTGGTCGGCCCGGAGGGAGCGGCACCGGTGTTCGGCCCCCAGAAGGGAGCCGGCCCGGAGGGCGTGAAGCTCCTGGCACGCGGCCTCGAGCGCCTGGCGCAGCTCATGGCGCGGCACGGGCGGCCCGACCTCGGGACGCTCGCCGGCGGCGGAGCGGCGGGGGGGCTCGGCGCCGGACTGGCGTTTTTCGCGAAGGCGCAACTCACGCCGGGGGCCGAGTGGGTGCTGTCCCGGGTGGGGTTTGACGCGGCCCTCGCCCGGGCGGACTTCGTCGTCACGGGCGAGGGGTCGTTCGACCGCACGTCGCTCGTCGGCAAGGCGTCGGGGGAGGTGGTACGCCGCGCTCAGGCGGCGAAAAAGCAGCTCGCGGTCGTGGCCGGGAAGGTCGAGGGCTGGAGCGGCGTGCACGCCCTGGACGGCGGGGGCGGCGTGCTCGACGCCGCGGGGATCGCGGCGCTCGCCGAGCGGGCGACGCGGGAAGCGTTCGGGTTGCCTCAGGCCTAGCCGGCGGTCTATTTTCCCGCGCTCCTATGCCCCCCAACGACGGCGTGATGGACAAGCTCGTGTCCCTCGCCAAGCGACGCGGCTTCGTCTTCCAATCGTCCGAGATCTACGGCGGTGTGGGGTCGGTGTGGGACTACGGCCCGCTCGGCGTCGAGCTCAAGAAGAACATCAAAGAGCAGTGGTGGCGCTCGCTGGTGCACGAGCGCGACGACATCGAGGGCCTGGACGCGGCGATCCTGATGCACCCCAGGGTGTGGGAGGCGTCCGGCCACGTCGCGGGGTTCACCGATCCGCTGGTGGACTGCAAGCAGTGCAAGAATCGCTTCCGCGCCGACGACCCGCGCATCAAGGGCACCCCCGGCCAGCCCGACGCGCAGTGCCCGGTGTGCGGCACCCGGGGTGCTCTCACCGCACCGCGCCTGTTCAATCTGATGTTCAAGACGTTCATGGGGCCGGTCGAAGAAGCGGCCGCCGTGGTGTACCTGCGTCCCGAGACGGCCCAGGGGATTTACGTCAACTACCTCAACGTGCTGCAGTCGTCGCGCCAGAAGATTCCCTTCGGCATCGCCCAGATCGGCAAAGCGTTCCGGAACGAGATCACCCCGGGGAACTTCATCTTCCGCACCCGGGAATTCGAGCAGATGGAGATGCAGTTCTTCGTGAAGCCGGGGACGGACCAGGAGTGGTTCGAGTTCTGGCGCCACGAGCGGATGAAGTGGATGGTGGAGCGGCTCAAGATCCGCCCGGAGAAGCTGCGGTTCCACCAGCACACGCCGCAGGAGCTCGCCCATTACGCCAAGGATGCGTACGACATCGAGTACGAGTTCCCCTTCGGCTGGAACGAGTTCGAGGGAGTCCACAACCGCGCGAGCTTCGACCTGTCGCGCCACCAGGAGTACTCGGGGAAAAGGCTCGAGTACTTGGACGCCGCAACGAAGGAGCGCTTCATCCCTTACGTGGTCGAGACGTCGGCGGGCGCCGACCGGACGACGCTGGTGGTGCTGTGCGACGCGTATCACGAAGAGGAGGTCGCGGGCGAGCTGCGCGTCGTGCTGCGGCTGCACCCGGCGCTCGCGCCGCTGAAGGCGGCCGTGTTCCCGCTCGTGAACAAGGACGGGATGCCGGAGCTGGCGCGCCGCATCTACGACGACGTGCGCCGGCAGCACCACCTGTTCTACGACGACGGCGGCTCGATCGGGCGGCGCTACCGGCGCCAGGACGAAGCCGGCACCCCGTTCGGGGTGACCGTGGACGGCCAGTCGACCCAGGACGGGACGGTCACCGTGCGGGATCGCGACACGCTGCAGCAGATTCGCCTGGCCGCCGATCGGCTCGGTGAGTACCTGGCGGAGCGGCTGAAGAGCTGAGGCCTCAATTGCGGATTGCGAATTGCGCATTGCGGATTGGACGCCCGCCCTTCGAATCCGCAGTCCGCAATCCGCAATCCGCAATTGGGAGGGCGGTGCGGTGAGGCTGGATGACTTCCGGACGCTGGTCGACCGCCTCCTGAAGGACGTCCCTCCGACGTATCTGGAGGGGGTGGTGGCGGTGGAAGTGAGCCCCAAGGTCGTCCCCCACCCCCTGCGCGGCGACGTCTACACCCTCGGCGAGTGCATCCCCCTCGAATGGAGCGGCAGCGGGGCTGACCTGCAGTCGCGGATCGTCCTGTATCACGGCTCGTTCGAGGGCCTCGCGCGGCTCGGGGAGCTCGCGTGGCGCGAGGAGGCGTGGGAGACGCTCACCCATGAGCTGCGCCATCACCTCGAGTGGCGCGCCAACGCGGGGGCGCTCGAGGCGTACGACTGGGCCGCCGAGGAGAACTTCAAACGGCACGCGGGGCAGCCGTTCGACCCCGTGTTCTATCGGTCGGGCGAGCAGGTCGCGGACGGGATCTGGAAGGTCGACGACGACGTGTTCATCGAGCGGCAGGAGAAGGCGAGCGGGAAGGGGGAAGGGCTGGAGCTCGTCTGGCACGGGCGGCGCTACCGGGCGCGGGTGCCGCGCGCGCGCGGGCGCGCGCCGGCGTTCTTCGTGCTCGAGGGCCTCGCCGAGCCGCCGCCGGGCGATGCGGTCTTGGTGCTGCGCCGCACAGCGTCGCCCCTGGACCTGCTCCGCACGACGCCGGCTCCGGTTCAGCAGGCCGTCACCCTCGAGCCGCTCGATGCCTAAGCGCGCTTTTCTCGGGACGCACGATCTGCTGTTTCGCTCGAAGCTCGAGGGCCTGGTGAAAGCCGGCGGCTGGGAAGTCACGCGGGACGAAGCGGCATGCGAGGTCGCCGTCCTGGAAATCGAGGCCGGCGCGACGGACCGGATCCGGGGATTCGTCGCGCGCGGGGTTCCGGTGCTCGCCTATGGCTCGCACGTCCGAGCGGACCTGCTGCGCGCCGCGCGCGAAGCGGGTGCGACCGCGGTGCCGAATTCGAGCCTCGAGGGGAAGCTCCGGGAGCTGATGGACGCGCTCTAGGCTTCCCCGAGGTTACGTCGACGCGACCTGCACCGCGATCTGGCGGGGCTTCGCCTTCTCGACCTTCGGCAGCGTCACCGTGAGCACGCCGTGCTCGTAGGTGGCCTTGATGTTGTTCGCGTCCACGGTGATCGGCAGCGTGAAGCTGCGCTCGAACGCGCCGTAGGTCCGCTCGTAGCGGTGTACGCGCTCCGTACGCTCCTCGGCGACCTGCTCTTTGGTCCCGCGGATCGTGAGGACGTTGTTCTCGAGCGAGATCTTGACGTCTTCGGGCTTCACCCCGGGCACTTCGGCCGTGATGCGGATTGCATCGGGCTGCTCGAGGATGTCCACCGGCGGCACCCACGACGCGCCCGCGTTGTCGCGGTACTGCCAGTCGAAGTTGCCCAGCGCTTCGTTGAAGAGGCGGCTCATCCGGCGCTCGAGATTGGACGCCTCCACCGCCGGATCCCTCAAGCTACGAGTAGTCGTGACGAGCATGGTCCAGCACCTCCGCTGTTGGACAGGTGACTCAGTGACTCGCTGCTGCTCTGCGCCCGCGCCGTCAGGCAAAGGGCGTGCCCACCCAAGGTGCCGTCCTGACCGCGTGCGCCGCTCAGATTGACCGACCGCGCTGCCGCTCTGACATAATCGAGTCGGGGACGCGTTCCACCTGGCGCGTGCGATCAGTCCTCCAGGTGCGTCGCGGCTGCTTTGGGCGTGGATCGCGCGGGGGTGTCAGCCCGGCACGCGGGGCTCTATCTTTCTCGCTCACAGCCCCTGGTGCCGCAGACCTGAGGAACCATCGATGACGAGACTTGTTGCGGCTGTGCTTGTGGCCGCGCTCGGCGGGAGCGGCGCGGACGTGCCGAGCTACCGCATCCTGGTCTCGAGCGAGTCGGGGGACGTCGTCACCCAGCTGACCTGGGACGGGGCGGCGCTCGAGACCGTGCGGGTCGTGCCGGTCGGGGTCATGCCGGTGGACATCGACGGTCCGCACAACGTGACGGTCTCACCCGATGGGAAGTACTGGTACGTGACGATCGCCCACGGCACGCCGTACGGCAGCCTCTGGAAGATGGCGGCGGGCGCCGACACGGTCGTGGGGAAGGCGCCGGTCGAGATGTTCCCGACGACCATCTCGCTCACGCCGGACGGCGAGCTCGCCTTCGTGGCGAACTCCGACTTCCACGGCGACCATCCGCGCATGAACGTCGTGTCCATCATCTACACGCCGCAGATGGTGACCATCACGAACCTGCCGGCATGCGACATGCCTCATGGGGTGAAGGTGAATCACGCGGGGACGCGGGTCTACGTGACCTGCATGAACTCGGACGAGGTGCTCGAGATCGACCGGGCGCGGCTCGCGATCACCCGGCGCCACAAGACGGGTGCCGGGATGACCCACATGACGGCTCCTGCGGCCGGTGGCGCGGCGTCCTCCGACTGCTCGCCCACCTTCGTGTCGGTGTCTCCCGACGACCGGCGCTTGTACGTGGCCTGCAACCACGGCAACTCCCTCCAGGTGCTGGACGCCGCCACACTGGACCCGGTCAAGGAAATCCCGACCGGGGCCGGCGCCTACAACACCGAGCCGTCTCCCGACGGCAAGTGGATCATCGTCACCAACAAGAAGGATAAGAGCGTCTCCTTGATCGACGCCGCAGCGCTGACCGAGGTGGCTCGGATCCCGACGCCGAAGGCGTTCCCGCACGGGGTCGCCTACTCGCCGGACAACCGCTATGCGTTCATCTCCCAGGAGAGCAAGGGTGTGGACCCCGGCGCCGTGAGCGTCATCGACTTGGTGACGAAGGCCCTCGTGGCGAGCGTCGCCGTGCCGCTCCAGCCGACCGGGATCACGATCCTGCGCCAGCCGTGACCCACATGACGACCGTTCGGCTGCCGCCCGCCGACGTGCTGCAGCGGGCGAAGCAGTTCTTTGCCGAGCGGGTGCCCCACGCGGCGGCGTTCGTGGAAAAAGAGGGACCCCGTTTCGTCGTGCTGCGCGGGCAGGGTGGGGAGGAGGTCGTGTTCAGCGCCTGGGCGGACGAGGCGGGACGGACGCGGGTGCGGGCGTCGACGCTGTTCTTCGACCAGGCGGTGGACCGGTTCTTCTCGACCCTGCCGCTCGAGTCGGGCGTCGAAGTCGCGTGACGGCGGTGGCGGAGCGGTTCCCGGTGCGCGTGATGGTGACGGACGTGTGGGACCAGGTGTTGCTCGCCGTCGAGCCCGCGACCACGGCGGCGGAGCTGAAGCGGCAAGCATTGACCCAGGCCCTGAAGCGGGACTCGCTGCTGCTGGACGACTACGTCCTCAAATTCCGCGGCGCCCAGGTGCTGGACGAGTTCCTGACGCTGGGCGAGCTCGGCGCGGGGCCGAACGCCGCATTCGTCGTGCTGCCCGCGCGGCGGCAGCCGGTGCGATGACGCCGCACCGCTCGGCCGCGCGGCACCGGGCGCTCACCACGCTCGCCGTCGGGTTCCTCGCGCTCGACGCGCTGCTGCTGGTGTACTCCGGGCTGAGCCTCGGCCGCGTGTGGCTCACCGTGGGTGGTGGGCTCTGCGCGCTCGCCGCGGTGCTCGTCGTCGTCGGCTGGCGCCGCTACCGGCGCGTGTTGACGGAGCTCGACGCGGCGCGACAGGAGATGCGGGCCGAGGTCGAGTCGATACGGGAATTGCTGCGAGGACCAGGGGCTAGGGACTAGGGGCTGGGGACTAGGGGCTAGATTAGCCCCAGCCCCGAACCTCCACTCGCTAGCTGCTCGCCCCAGCCCCCAGCCCCTAGTCCATGCCCGTCCCCGTCCTGTTTCACCCCGCGTGCCAGCGTCATGACCCCGGCCTCGGACACCCCGAGCGGCCCGGGCGCATCGCGGCGGTGCTGGAGGGACTGCGTGCGCCCGACGTCGCCCCTCTCGTGGAGTGGTGCGAGGCGCGCCTCGCGCCGCGCGCGGCCGTCGAGCGGGTGCATCCGGCGCGCTACCTCGACGGCCTCGAGCGGCTGGCCGCGCAGGGCGGTGGCGTCCTCGACGCGGACACGGTGATGAGCGCGGACAGCTGGGACGCCTGCATGGCCGCGGCGGGGACCGCGATCGGCGCGGTGGAGCGGGGGATCGCCGCGGGCGCCGCGTTCGGTGCGACACGGCCGCCGGGCCATCACGCGCTCGCCGCGCGCGCCATGGGGTTCTGTCTCGTCAACAACGTCGTCGTCGCGGCGCGGCACGCGCAGCACCTGGGCACGGAGCGGGTGCTGATCGTGGATTGGGACGTGCACCACGGGAATGGCACGCAGGCGTTGGTGGAGCAGGACCCGTCGATCCGCTACGTCTCGATGCATCAGTATCCGTGGTATCCCGGAACGGGCGCGGAGCACGAGCGCGGGGTGGGGAACGTCTTCAACGTGCCGCGGCCCCCGGGGCTCCTCCGCGAGGTGTACGTCCACGACTTGCTGGCGGTGGTGGACCGGGCGCTGGCCGGCTGGCGGCCCGATCTGCTGCTCGTGTCGGCCGGGTTCGACTCCCTGGCGGGTGACCCGCTCGGCGGCTTCACGCTCGAGCCCGAGGACATGGCGCGCTGGACCACGGCGTTCCGCGAGCGCGTCGCGCCGGCGCCGGTCGTGGGGGTGCTCGAGGGCGGCTACCGGCTCGACCTGCTCGCCGCGGGCGCGCGCGCACTCGTGCGCGCGCTTGCATGAGCGCGCCGTGTTTCCGATACTTCAGCCGTGACCGAGGTCGTCGCGCAGCCGCAGGTTTCCAAGCACTGGCCCGCCAGCATCTACCGGCGTCCCGATGGGGCCCTGGAGCAATGCCTCTCGCCGGCCCGGTTGCGGGAGGTCGTGGGGTCGGGCGAGGGCGAGCTATGGGTCGACATCGACAGCACCGACATGCACCAGCATGCGCTGCTCGAGAAGGTGTTCGAGTTCCACCCCCTGGCCGTCGAGGACACGCTGTCACCCAGGACGCGGGTCAAGCTGGAGGAATACGACCGCTACGTGTTCGTGGTGATGGCGGGCATCCGCTTCGATCGCACCACGGCCGATCCGTTCGACCTCGAGACCTTCAACCTCTACTACTTCCTCGGCAAGAACTTCCTGGTCACCGTCCACGCCGTCGCGGCGACGGGGTGCGAGGCGGTGCGCGAGCGGCTGGTGCGCAGCTCCGATCTCCTCACCCGCGGAGCGGAGGCGACCATGCACGCCATCATCGACCAGGCGGTGGACGCCTACTTCCCGCTGGTCGAGCAGATGAACGCGCTGGTGGATCGGCTCGAGGAGCGGCTGTTCGCGGAGTTCGACGAGGGCCTCATCCACGAGATCTTCCGGGCGAAACGCGCCGCGTTCGCGTTCCGCCGCCACGTCGGGCCGTTGCGCGAAGTGCTGAACACGCTCACCAACCGCCCCTCGGCGTACATCCGGCCGGAGACGCAGCTCTACTATCGGGACGTGTACGATCACACGATCCGCATCATGGAATCGGTGGACTCGACCCGCGACCTGCTCGCCGGCGTGCTGGAGACGTACCTGTCCCAGACGTCCAATCGCATGAACAAGGTGATGAAGCAGCTCTCGATCGTGTCCACGATCGCGCTTCCGCTCATCGTCATCGGCGGGATCTACGGGATGAACTTCAGCAGGCTCCCGTTCGCCGATGATCCCCTGGGCTTCTACTTGGCCCTCGCGTCGATGGTCGTCGTGTCGGTGGGCATCCTGGGGTGGCTGAAGCGGCAGCGATGGCTCTGAAGCTCGCCGCCGAAGTCATCACCCTCAAAACCAGGCACCCGTTCGTCATCGCCCGCGGCGGCGAGGAGGACTATCGCGTGGTTTGGGTGCGGCTGTGCGACGGCGACGGGGTGGAAGGGTGGGGCGAGGCCGATCCGTCCAAATACTACGGCGAGACGGCGGACACGGTGCTCGCGGTGCTCGAGCGGCTGGCGCCGCACCTGCCCGCGGATCCGTTCGACCTCGAGGCGGCGGAGGCGAAGTTCGCCGCGCTCGTGCCGCGCAACGGCGCAGCCCGGGCCGCCCTGTCGGCGGCGCTGCATGACCTCGTGGGTAAGCGGTTGGGCCAGCCGCTCTGGCGGCTCTGGGGGCTCGATCCCGCCCGCGCGCCGCGGTCGTCCTTCACGATCGGGATCGACACGCCCGACAAGGTCCGCCAGAAGGTCGCGGAGGCGTCCGCCTACGCCATCCTCAAGATCAAGCTCGGCACCGACCGCGACGAGGCGATCCTGCGCACCATCCGCGACGCCACCGACAAGCCGATCCGCGTCGACGCGAACGCGGGCTGGACGCGGGAGCGGGCCCTCGCGCTGCTCCCCCTCCTCAAGGAGTACGGCGTCGAGTTCGTGGAGCAGCCCCTGCCGCCCGAGGACCTGGAGGGGCTCGCCGCCCTGCGCCGCCGCGGCGTCCTGCCGGTCGTCGTGGACGAGAGCTGCCTCGTGTCCGCGGACATCCCGCGCGTGGCGGGTGCGGCGGACGGGATCAACATCAAGCTCGCCAAGTGCGGCTCGCTGCGCGAGGCGCTGCGCATGATCGCCACGGCCCGTGCCCACGGGCTGCTCGTGATGGTCGGGTGCATGATCGAGTCGTCGCTCGGCATCACGGCGGCCGCGCATTTCACGCCCCTCGTCGATGCCGCCGATCTCGACGGCGCCGCGCTCACGGCCAATGACCCGTTCGTCGGCGCCGGGATCGATGGCGGGCGGATCCGACTCCCCGTCGAGCCGGGCCTTGGCGTCCGGCGCCGGTGAGTGTACGTCGTTCCCCCTCTCCGCCATGCGGAGAGGGGGTCAGGGGGTGAGGTATAGGCGTGATCCCGTGACCCAGCCCGCCCGGTACGCCGGGGTGGTCCTCCCCGTTCCGGTTCGCCGCACCTACACCTACGAGATTCCCGACGGCCTCGCCGAGCGTGTGGCGCCCGGCGCGCGGGTGGTCGTGCCACTCGGGCGACGCCGGGTGGTGGGCGTCGTGGCGGCGCTGGACGTCCCCGCGCCGGACGTGGCGGCGAAGCCGATCGCGGCGGCCCCTGACGACGAGCCCGCCTTGAGCCCGGGGCTCGTCGAGCTGGGCCGCTGGATCAGCCGGTACTACGGCACGCCGCTGGGCCTCGCCACGCGGGCGCTCCTGCCGGGGGCGTTGTGGAGCGTGCGCCGGCCGGGCGGACCCGCCGAGCAGGCGGAGCGCGTCCTGGTGCTGGCGCAGTCGCTGCCCTCGCTGCTCGAGCGCGAGCGGGCCTTCCGGCGCGCGCCCAAGCGACGCGTCGCGTACGAGGCGCTCGAAGCGCTGGGCGGCTCCGCTCCCGTACGCCACCTCGTCACGCAGCTGCGCCTTTCTCCCGCGGCGCTCGACGGTCTCGTGCGCCAGCGGTTCGCGCGCTACGCGGACGTGCCCAGGCCACGGGATCCGTTCGCCGAGCTCTCCTCGCCGCCGCCGCCCGCGCTGACGGACGCGCAGCGCGGGGTCGTCGCCGCGATCGCGGCGACGCCGCCGGACGTTCCCGTCCTGCTCCACGGCGTCACCGGCTCGGGCAAGACGCTCGTCTATCTCGAGGTGCTGCGGGGCGTCGTGGCGGCGGGGAACGGTGCGATTCTCCTCGTCCCGGAAATCGCGCTCACTCCTCAGACGGTCGCGCGGGTGCGGGGCGTCTTCGGGGACCAGGTCGCGGTGCTGCATTCGGGGCTCTCGGACGGCGAGCGCGCCGACGCCTGGCGGGCGCTGCGCCGCGGCGAGCGGCGTGTGGCGGTTGGCCCGCGGTCCGCCGTGTTCGCCCCGGTCCAGCGGCTCGCCGCGGTCGTGGTGGACGAGGAGCACGAGCCCGGCTACAAGCAGGGGACGGCGCCGCGCTACCACGCGCGCGACGTGGCGCTGGTGCGCGCCAAGCTCGAGCACGCGCGCGTGATTCTGGGCAGCGCCACGCCGTCGCTCGAAACGCTGGCCCTGGTGCAGGCCGGCAGCATCCGGATGTTCGGCTTGCCCGAGCGGATCGGCGCGCGGCCGCTGCCGCCGGTCGACGTCATCGATCTGCGGAGCGCGCCCCGCGCGGCGGAGGCGCGGGGGATCCCGTGGAGCGAGGCGCTCGACGAAGCGGTGCGGGGCGCGCTCTCCCGCGGTGAGCAGGTCATGCTCCTGCTCAACCGCCGCGGCTTCGCCACCTACCTCCAGTGCCCGTCGTGCGGCGACGTGCACGAGTGCCCGCGGTGCGCCATCGCCCTCACGGTCCACCAGACGCCGCCCGCCCTGCGGTGCCACTACTGCGGCCATGAGGAGCCGATCCCGACGTCCTGCCGCGTGTGCGGCAAGGAGACCCAGCGGATGCGCGGGCTCGGCACGCAGCAGCTCGAGCACTTCGTGGCGCTGCGATTCCCCGCGGCGCGCGTGGCGCGCATGGACCTGGACACCACCAGCACCAAGTGGGCGCACCACCGCATCCTCGCGCGCATGGCGGACGGCAAAATCGACCTCCTGCTCGGCACCCAGATGATCGCGAAGGGGCTCGACTTCCCGAACGTGACCGTCGTCGGCGTGGTGGATGCGGACACGGGGCTCAACCTGCCCGACTTCCGCGCCGCCGAGCGCACCTTCCAGCTCGTGGCGCAGGTGGCCGGCCGGGCGGGCCGCGGTCCGAAGGGCGGTCGGGTGTTCGTGCAGACGCGGTCGCCGGATCATCACGCGATCCGGGCCGCCGCCGCCCACTCGGTCGCGGACTTCGCGGCGGCCGAGCTGCCGCTCCGGGCGCCGCCGCACCCGCGCTACCCGCCGCACGTCGGCTTGGCGCGCTTCGTGGCTCTGGACGAGGACCCTGCGGCCGCGGAAGGGGCGGCGGAGCGGGTCGCCGCGTGGCTCCGGCGCGCCAACGCCGAGCGACTCGCCGGCGCGCTCACGGTGCTCGGCCCCGCGCCATGCCCGATCATGCGTCTCCAGGGGCGCTGGCGCTGGCACGTGCTCGTGAAGTCGGCGGAGCCGCGGGCGATCGGGCGGGTGGTGCGGGCGTGGGGAGCGAGCGGGCCTCGCACGGTGGTGGTCGACCGCGATCCCGTGTCGCTCATGTGAAGTCGTCCGCGCGCGGCGGCGAGTCCTCCGGTTGCGTGGGAGGATTCCCTTCCGGTAACTTGACCGTTCTGTGAGCCGGCCCCGCTTTCACTACCGACCACCCGACTTCGACGCGCCCCCCTTCGCGGGCGCTCCCGATGCGCGCTTCGAGCCCGCGCCGGCCGACGGGGTGCTTCCCGACGGCTTCTTTTCGACCACGAATCTCCCCACCTACGTCAAGGTTGCGGGGGCGTGGCGCCGGCCCCGGTTGCCACGGATGGACTGCGGCATCGTCCTGCACCCGACCGGGGATCTCGTCGTCACCGAGCCCCGCAAGGTGACGCGAGGCCAGCGGGTCGCGGTCGGCACGGAAGAGGACGGCAGCGCGGGGATCTTCGTCCACGGCGAGGGTTTCCTGGGCGGCGGCCACAGCGCGAACGAGTTCGGTTTCATGCAAACCGAGGTGTCGCGCGAGCGGCCCGTGGACTACGGCGTGCTCGCGCAGCTGCTCGGCGAGGAGAAGCAGCGGGGTGGGACGATTCTCTGGGTGGTGGGCCCCGCGCTGGTGCACGCACGGGCGCGCGAGGACATGATCTGGTTCATCCGCAAGGGCTACGTTCAGGCGTTCCTGGGCGGGAACGCGGTGGCGGTGCACGACCTCGAAGCCGCGATCTTCGGGACGACGCTCGGCATGTCGAGCTCCGGCGAGGGAGTGGCAGGCGGCCACGCCCTGCATATGCGCGCCATCAACGCGATTCGGCGCGCCGGCGGCACGCGGGCCGCCGTGGAGCAGGGGCTGGTCACGTCGGGCATCATGCACGCGCTCGTGTCCTGCCACGTCCCGTTCGTGCTCGCCGGCTCGATCCGCGACGACGGCCCGCTCCCCGAGGTGCTCTCCGACACGCTCGCCGCCCAGGACGCGATGCGGGAGGTCACGGCATGCGCGACGTTCGCCGTGTTCGTCGCGACGGCCCTGCACGCGATCGCGGTCGGGAACATGCTGCCGGCGTTCGTGGACGCGTCCAGCCCGGACGACCTGCGGCCGCTTGCGACCATCTGCGTCGACCAGACGGAATTCGTCGTGAACAAGCTGCGGGACCGCGGCACGCACCAGGCGTACGGCGTGGTGACGAACGCGCAGGACTTCATGCACGTCCTGCGGTTCTACACGGAGCGATGGGAGCAAGCTCGGACCCCCGCCGCCCTCCTCCGCTAGAGCCGGGCCGGGGGCCGGGCTGGGCGAAGGTCGCCGAGGCGGTGGCGGCGCAGCTGCCGCCGGCCGAGATCGAGACCATCTACCTGTTCCAGCCGCTGAAGCGCGACGGCCGCGAGTGGGGCACGGCGGTGATCGCCCGCCGGGGCGTGGAGGGCGGCCGGCTGCGCGTCTATACGGCGCGCTACATGCTGGTCGTGCGCGGCAAGGAGCGCGGGCGGTCGAAGGTGGAGGTCGAAGAGACGGGGCTGTCATCCGCGGACGCCATCGCGCAGGTGATGCACGCGGTGGCGGATCGCGCCGGCGACCCTGCGGTCCCGGTCGCGGTGGGGGCCGGCGTGTGGTATGAAGCTTGACGGCGCCAAGCTGCTGCAGCAGTTCCGCCGCTATCTCGCCGACCACAACCTGCCGGCGACGCACCAGCGCCTGGCCGTGGCGGAGGCCGTGTTCTTCGCAGCCGAGCACCTGTCGGCCGACGAGGTGGGCCGATCGGTGGTGAGGCGAGGCGTCGCGGTCGGGACCGCGACGATCTACCGGACGCTCGATCTCCTGGTCGGCGCCGGCCTCGCCAAGGAGCACGATTTCGGCGAGGGCTTCAAGCGGTACGAGCCGCTCGCGCCCGGCCAGGCGCATGAGCACTGCATCTGCTCGTCGTGCGGGAAGGTGATGGAGTTCTCGAACGACCGGCTCGAGCGGATGATCGCGCTGCTCGCAGAGGAGGTGGAGTTCCGGCCCCATCACCACCGCTTGGAGGTCTACGGGCTGTGCCGGAGCTGTCAGCAGGCGAACCCATTGGCGCGCGCGAGGTGACGGATTGATCGACTCACGAATGTTCGTGCCTACCAAGGCCTTTCTCTCGAAGGGCGTGGGTCGGCACAAGGAAAAGCTCACGAGCTTCGAGATGGCGCTGCGCGACGCGCATTTGGCGAACTTCAACCTCGTGCGGGTGAGCTCGATCTTTCCGCCCCACTGCGAGCTGGTCGACCGCGAGGAAGGGCTGTCGATGCTCAAGCCCGGACAGGTGGTCTTCGCCGTCATCGCCGAGTCGTCGACCAACGAGCCGAGCCGGCTCGTGGCCGCGTCCATCGGCGTCGCCATGCCGGCCGATCCGACCCACCACGGCTACATCTCCGAGCACCACAGCTACGGCCAGAACGAGGTCACGGCGGGCGAGTACGCTGAGGACCTCGCCGCCTCGATGCTCGCCACCGTGCTGGGCGTGCCGTTCGACCCGGAGAAGGCGTGGGACGAGCGCCGCGAGCAGTGGCTCTTGTCGGGGGAGATCGTGCGCACGATGAACGTCTCATCCACCGCCGAGTGCGGCGACGACGGCCGCTGGACGACCGTCCTCTCGGCGGTGTGCTTCTGCGGCTGAGGGCCGGTGAGCGGCGTCTCGCTCGCCGCGGCGTTCCAGGCGGGTCTCCTGAGCTTCCTGAGTCCCTGCGTGCTGCCCCTCGTGCCGAGTTATGTCGGATTCCTCACGGGGCTTTCGGTTGAACAGCTCGAGGTGCGGCGCGGAACGGCGCTCGCGCATGCGCTGTGGTTCGTCGCCGGGTTCTCCCTCATCTTCGTCGCGCTCGGCGCGACCGCCTCGGCCCTCGGGGCTCTGCTGCTGCACTCGCAGGTGTGGATCGGACGGATCGGCGGGGTGATCGTCATCCTGTTCGGCCTCTACCTCCTCGGTATCGTGCGGCCCGCGTTTCTGATGCGGCAACGGAAGCTCGAGCTCGCGCGCAAACCGCCGGGCTACCTGGGCTCCGCGTTCGTCGGCATCACCTTTGGGGCGGCGTGGACGCCCTGCATCGGTCCCATCCTGGGCGCGATCCTGACGCTGGCCGCCGCGCAGGCGAGCGTGGCGCAGGGCACGACGCTGCTCGCCGTCTACGCCCTCGGCCTCGCCGTGCCCTTCGTCCTGACGGCGCTCGCGCTCGACCGCTTCCTTGCGTGGTTCCAGCGGTTCCGGCCCTACATCGCGTGGGTGGACCGGATCGCCGGCGGGCTGCTCATCGTTCTGGGAATCCTCCTGGTCACCGACCGGTTCACGCTGCTCGCGGGCTGGCTCCAGGGGCTGACGCCGGACTTTCTGAAGAGCCGGCTGTAGTCGGGCGGTCAGGCGGACGGCAGGACAGGGGTCCGCCTGTCCCCCCGTCCGCCTGTCCGCCTGTTATATTGGGTCCGAGCGATCCGAATCACTTCGAGCGATCCGAAAAGAGAGGCGCAAACATGATCCGCTATACCCTGGTGCCGATCGCCGCCGCCGCGTTGTTGGCGTGCGCGAAGGGCGAGCAGGCGAGCCAGTCGGAGGACGCGACCGCGCGGAACCTGGCGCTGGCCCCGACCGAATCGACGGCGGCGCTGAGGGACGTGCCGCCCCCGCCCGCGCCGTCCCCGACCCCGAGGCCTGCGCCCCGGACGCGGACGCCCCAGCCGGTGAGTCCCGCCCCGGCCAGATCCACGACTCCCGCGTCGTCGGCGACCTTGACCGTCGGGGCGGGGACCAGAGTCTCCCTGGCGGCGAGCGACACCATCACCACGCGGCACGTCAAAGCCGGCGACCCCTTCACCGCCACGGTGAGTCAGGACGTGAGGGACGCCGCCGGGCGGGTGGTGATCCCGGCGGGCTCCACGGTGCAGGGCGCGATCGTCGCGGCGGAGCCTGCGCCCAACCCCAGCTCGAGCGGGAAGCTCGAGCTCGCGGTGACGAGCGTGTCGGTCCGCGGGACGAGCTACCCCGTCGAGGCCACAGTGGAGGGGAAGGACACGGTGATGCAGGGGCGCGGCGTGACGGGGGCCGACGCCGCGAAAGTGGGCGTGGGCGCCGCGGCCGGCGCCCTCGCCGGGAGGCTGCTCGGCAAGAATACCAAGGGTGCCGTGGTCGGCGGGGCGGTGGGCGCCGCCGCCGGCGCGGCCGCCGCACGGGTCTCGCGCGACATCGACGTGGTGCTGCCCAAGGGTGCCGCGATCACCATCAAGCTGGCGAAGTCGCTGACGGTGAAACGGATGTGACGTAGGGACACCGTCGCCGGTGCCTCAATATCCGGCCGCACCGCCGCTGCGTCTCGGATCCGCCACGCCGATCCAGCCGGCGGCGGTTCGTTCGATGGCCGCGATGTTGCCCATGCTGTCCCGCTCGCGCAGCTCGTAGCCCATGGCGCGCAGCCCGTCGACGGTGCCCGGCGGCAATCCGTCGCGCTCGTAGAAGACCACGTCCGGCAGCGCCTGCTGGTGGACGCGCGGTGCGGCCACCGCGTCGGGCAGCGACATCCCGTGATCCACCACGTTCACGATCACCTGGTACACGCTGTTGATGATGGTTGGCCCGCCCGGCGTGCCCAGCACCATGAAGAGCTTGCCGTCGCGGTCGAGCACGATGGACGGGGTCATGGCCGACAGCATGCGCTTGCGCGGCCGGATGGCGTTCGCGTCGCCCTGGACGAGCCCGTACATGTTGGGCTTCCCGGGCGCCGTGGTGAAGTCGTCCATCTCGTTGTTGAGGAGGAATCCCGCGCCCGTCACGGTGACGGCGCTTCCGAAGCCGCCGTTCAGGGTCGTGGTGACGGCGGCCGCGTTGCCGTCGGCGTCGACGATCGAGTAATGCGTGGTGTGCGCGCCCTCGGTGCCCGTGACGGCGGCCGGCGGCGTGGGCGTGGCACGGTCGGGGAGGATCTGTGCCCGCAGCCGGGCCGCGTACGACTTGGACAGGAGCCGCTCGATCGGCATATCCACGAAATCCGGGTCGCCCAGCCAGCGGTTCCGGTCGATGAAGGCGCGCCGCATCGCCTCGGCCTCGAGATGCACGTAGGGCGCGCTGCCAAACGGGGGAAGCGTGTCGTATCCCTCCATGATGTTCAGGATCTCGCCCATCGTGACGCCGCCCGAGCTCGCGGGAGGCATCGAGTAAATCGTGTAGCCGCGGTAGCTGAGCCCCACCGGGGTCCGCCACTTCGGCCGGTAGCGCTTCAGGTCGTCCTTCGTGATCAGCCCGTGGCCGCGCCGCATCTCGGCGACGACGAGGTCGGCGATCTGCCCGCTGTAGAACACGGTCGGGCCCGAGTCGGCGATGAGCTGGAGGGTGCGCGCCAGGTCGGGCTGGCGAAACGCCGTGCCGGGCGGCGGCGCGCGGCCGTCCGTGAGGAACTGCAGCGCCGACGCGGGGAACAGCGCCAGTCGCCCGGCGTCCTCGTCGATCGCGAGGCTGCGCGCGGAGTCGAGGGTGTGCTCGCGCGCGAGTCGGATCGCGGGAGCGAGCAACGCGGCCCACGGCAGGCGTCCGTGGCGCCGCCACGCCGCGTACATCCCCGCGACGCTGCCGGGCACCCCCGCCGCGAGATGGCCGGTGACGCTCTGCGCGCTGGGCTGCCCGCTCGAGTCGACGTACATGTCCGGAGTCGCCGTCCCGGGGGCCGTCTCGCGGTAGTCGAGCGCGTCCACTCTGCCGGCCGAGTCCCGGTACACGAGGAACCCGCCGCCGCCGATGTTACCGGCCTCGGGGAGGACGGCGGTGAGCGCGAACCCGACCGCCACCACGGCGTCGACCGCGTTCCCGCCCAGCGTGAGGATCTCGATCCCGGCCTCGCTCGCGAGCGGATGGCCGGACACCACGATCGCCTGCCGGGCCGTGACCGGGATGCTCCTCCCGGACAGCGGCCACGTGTCGGGGATGATGGGCCGGCCCGTGACGACGGCGTCGGCGGACGGGGGCGGCGCCGGCGCGGTTTTCCGTGGCTGGACGCCGCCGCAGGCCGTGAGCAGCGCGAGCGCGGGGAGGGTCGGCGGGCGCATGCTCAATTGTGCACGTTGACCCGAGTTCGGGTCAACGTCTAACTTGGGGCCACCCCGACCTCCTCATGACCGCCCCCGACTTCCTCGACCCGCGCCTCACCGAGCAGCGCAACCCCCGGACCGAGCGCATCGACGTCGCCTCGACGCTGGAGATCGTCGACCTCATCAATACGGAGGACGCGGGCGTTCCGGGGGCGGTGCGCGGGGTGCGCGAGGAGATCGCGCGCGCGGTCGACCTCGTGGTGGCGGCGTTCCGCCAGGGCGGCCGGCTGGTCTACGTGGGGGCCGGCACGTCGGGCCGGCTCGGCGTGTTGGATGCGAGCGAGTGCCCGCCGACGTTCGGGACGCCGCCCGAGATGGTGGTCGGCATCATCGCCGGCGGCTCCCAGGCGCTCGTGAAGGGCCTCGAGGGAGCGGAGGACGACGTGAACGCCGGCATGGGGGCGATGGACACGGCGCGCGTCGCGCCGCGGGACTTCGTGCTCGGCATCGCGGCGAGCGGCACCACCCCGTTCGTGCGCGCGGCGCTGTCCCGCGCGCAGACGATCGGCGCCGTCACGGGCCTTCTCTCCTGCTCCGATCCCCCCAAGCAGCTCGCCGAGACGTGCGACGTGCTGATCCTGCCCAAGGTCGGGCCCGAGGTGCTCACCGGGTCCACGCGGATGAAGGCGGGGACGGCCACCAAGCTCGTGCTCAACATGGTGTCGACCGGCGCGATGATCCGGATGGGCCGGGCCTACGGCAACCTGATGGTGGACCTGATGGCGTGGAGCGACAAGCTGCGGGATCGCGGCGAGCGCATCGTCATGGAGTGCTGCGGCGTGGACCGCCGGACCGCGCGGCAGGCGATCGAGGCCGCGGCGGGCAGCGTAAAGCTCGCGCTCGTGATGGTCGCGCAAGGGGTAGGGAAGACGGAGGCCGGGCGGCTGCTCGAGCAGGCGGGCGGGTTCGTGCGCCGCGCCGTGGGCGATCCGCCGCCCGTCCGGTCCCCGTGACTGGCTGTCTCGCCGTCGGGCTGATGTCGGGCACGTCGCTCGACGGGGTCTCGACGGCGCTCGTGCGGCTGAGCGACGAGCCCCTGGACGTGCAGCTCGTCGCCTTCCGCCAGGAGCCTTACGCGAGGCACGAGCGCGGGCAGATCATCGACGCCATCGCCCGTGGGGGCTCGAAGGACTTGGCACTCCTGCATGTCGCGCTCGGCGAGCGATTCGCGGGCGCGGTGCTGGAGCTGCTCGCGCAGGCGAAGCTCGCTCCCAAAGACATCGCGTTCATCGCGTCGCACGGCCAGACGATCTGGCACGAGCCCGGTCGCGCCACGCTGCAACTCGGCGACCCGGCGGTGATCGCCGAGCGCGTGACGGCCCGCGTGGTGAGTGATTTCCGCTCGCGCGACGTGGCCGCGGGCGGGCAGGGGGCGCCGCTCGTGCCGCTCGCGGACGTCATGCTGTTCGGCCACCCGCAGCACGGCCGGCTGCTCCTCAACGTCGGCGGGATGGCGAACGTCACCTGGGTGCCGCGCCGGGGCGTGACGGACGGGGCGATCGCCTTCGATACCGGTCCTGGTGTCGCCGTGATCGACGCGGTGACCCGCCGGGTCGATCCGGAGGCGCCGTACGACCTGGACGGCGAGCGGGCGCGGCGCGGGAAGCCGCTGATGCAGGCGCTGGAGGCGCTCCTCGCCGATCCCTACTTCGAGCAGCGCCCACCCAAGAGCACGGGGCGGGAGCGCTTCGGGCTCGACTTCGCCGAGCGGCTGGTCGCGCTCGCGGAGCAGGGGGGCGGCTCCGACAATGACATGGTGGCGACGGCCACCGCACTGACGGCCGAAACCATCGCCCGGGGCATCGAGCGCTGGACGCCCGCGGACACGGGGACCGAGCTGGTGATCTCGGGAGGCGGAGCCCGCAACCCGATGCTAGTCGAGCTGCTCGCCGCCCGCGTGCGCCCCCGGCCGGTGCTGGCGTTCGACCGGCTGTTCTTCGACGGCGAGGCGAAGGAAGCGGTGGTGTTCGCGTTTCTCGGCTACCTCACCCTGCAGGGACGGGCGGGGAACCTGCCGGCGGCGACGGGTGCCCGTGGCCCACGGGTCCTCGGCCACGTCACCCCGGCGTGACCAACCCGCTCGCCTCGCTCGTGTTCCCCGCGCTGCGCTGGCGGCGCGAGAGCTTCGACCACGAGCAGCCGAAGATCGACGCGGCGCTGGCGGCGGGGGTCGGCGGGTTCATCATCTTCGGGGGGACGCGCGCGACGGTCACCGCCCTCACGGGCGAGCTGCGCCGCCAGGCGGGACGGCCGCTCCTCATCGGGGCCGATCTCGAGCGCGGCGCCGCGCAGCAGGTGCAGGGGCTCACCGAGCTCCCACCCCCCGCCGCCCTGGGATTCCTCGACGACCTCGACGCGACCCACGCGGCCGGACTCATCACCGCGCGGGAAGCGCTCGACGTCGGCATCAACTGGGCGTTCGCGCCCGTGTGCGACCTCGACCTGGAGCCGCGGAACCCCATCGTGCAGACCCGCTCCTTCGGCGCGGACCCCGGGCGCGTGGGCGCGCACGCGGCGGTGTGGGTCCGCGGGCTCCAGGAGCACGGCGTCCTTGGCTGCGCCAAGCATTATCCCGGCCACGGGCGCACCACCCGGGACTCGCACGAGACGCTGCCGCGGGTCACCACGCCCGCCGCCCTACTCCAGCAGGTGGACGTCGCCCCCTTTGAATACGCGATCCGGGCGGGCGTGGGAAGCGTGATGAGCGCGTTCGTCGCGTTTCCCGGCTGGGATCCATCCGGCCGGGCGGCGGGCTTCTCGCCGGAGATCCTGGGCTATCTCCGCGACCCGCTCGACTTCGCCGGCCTCCTGGTGAGCGACGCGCTCATCATGGCGGGCGCGAGCGCCGCCCAGCCGGTTCCCGCCGCCACGGTGACCGCGATCGCCGCGGGGTGCGACGCGCTGCTCTATCCCGAGGACTTCCGGAGCGTCGTGCGCGCGCTGGATCGCGCCGCCGGCTCCGAGATCCCGACCGCGCGCGTGGACGAGGCGCTGGCACGCTACGAGGACGCCCTCGCGGCCTGGGGTGCGGGCGCCGGCCAGGGTGCGCCGGATCTCGCGGCCCACGCCGCCTTCGCCGACGCGCTCGCCGATCGCGCGGTGCATCTGGTCCGCGGTGAGACGCCGGCGGTCCGCGCGCCCCTCGCCGTGTCGATCGTGGACGACGACGTGGGCGGGCCGTACACCGTAGGGCCACGGGACGTTTTCACGCAGCAGCTCCGCGATGCCGGCGTTCCCGTTGCAACCGGGCAGCGGACACCGAGCACCGGTCACCGGGTGGTCCTCGTCTACGCCGAGCCGCGGTCGTGGAAAGGGCGGGCGAACCTCGGAGCCGGTTCCCTCGCCGCCCTGCGGCGGCGCGCGCCCGGGGCCGGGCTGGTCGTCCTGTTCGCGCACCCGCGGCTCGCGGCGCAGATCCCGGGACGGGCGCCGATCCTCTGCGGCTGGCACGGGCAGCCGCTGCTGCAGCGAGCCGCAGCGAGACGTCTCATGACGTGGTTGAGCTGAGGTCGCGGGCGAATTCCGCGCGCCGACGTTGGCGGCGACGGGTTCTGCGGGACGTCGTCTATTTCACGAGCAGCCGGTCCAAGTACGCGACAACGTGGGCCGCGGGTACGCCGTAGATGATCCTCCCCTGCGACTCGCGGTTCCCGCCGTACAGCACTGCCACCACACGCCCTTCGCGGTCGAAGATCGGGCTGCCCGATGAGCCCGGCGCCCCGTAGCCGTCCACCTGCACCACGTGGGGCAGCACCTTGCTCACCGTGCCGACGGTGAGCGTGGGGTCCGCCACCGCGGTCCGTCCCCGCTGTTCCATCGGGAGGTCCTCGCCCAGGGGGTAGCCGATGATGGCCACGGGATCGCCGCGCTCGAGGCCGTGGAGGTCGCGGGCGAAGCCGACCACTCGCGGCGTGCCGCCCCGGATCGCCACCCTCAGCACGCCGACGTCGGTCGTGTCGGCGGCGCCCACGAACTGCGCCGGGAACCACTGCTCGCTGCCGGAGAACTTCACGGCGATGGCCTCGGGGCGACGGTCCCCCTGCTCGCCCGCCAGCACGTGCTTGTTGGTGACGAGCGTGCCCCCCGAGTCCACGGCGAAGGCGGTCCCGCCGACGATCTCGGCGTCCGAGAACTTGATGACCAGCAGCGCGACGGCGTCCTGGTTCCGTTGCGCGATGGACCGGTAGTCCACCGTCGCGGCGCCGGCGAGCCCGCGCTGACGCGCCTCGGCGGCGTCGAGCCGGGAGCGCAGCCGGGCCACGGAGCCCGCCGCGCCGCTGGAGCGCGCCGCCGCGAGCTCGCTGCGCAACCGAGCGACCTCGGCCTGCGACTGCTCGAGCACGCTTCGCAGGTTCGCCAGCTCCGCCTGGAAGCGCGACAGCAGCTGTTGTGTCCCGCGGGTGAGGCGGTCGGCGCGAGACTGCAGCCCGGCGACCGCGCGCGCGTCCCGGGCGCGCTGCCACTGGTCCCAGCCGAGGCCCACCAGCGCGACCGCCAGCAGGCCGACGAGCAGCTTGGTCGCGCGCCGCAGCCCTCGCGTCTGGCGCGCCACCTCCGCCGCGATCCGGAGCGCGGTGCTCGAGCGCCGCGGCGCCGCGACCGCCGGCGGCATCGCCTGGTCCGCGCCGGTCTCCGCGAGCACGATGCGGAACTCCACGGCGGGCCCCGTCTGCCCGAAGCCGATCACGTCGCCATCCTGTAGCTCGGCGTCGCCCGTGATGCGCTGGCCGTTGACGAAGGTCCCGTTCTTCGAGCCCAGATCGCGCACGATGAAGCTGTCGGCCTGGCGCAGGATCGCGGCGTGGCGCGATGAGACATCGAGGTCCCGGTCCGCGTCGAAGTGGACGTCGGACAGGGGGTGGCGGCCGAGTTCGATGTACGGCTTGCGGAACGTCTCGACCTGACCGGCGCGCGCCCCCGACTGGAACGTGAACCGGACGGTCACGGGCTCCGTGTGGCGAGGTAGAGCGCGACGGCGATTGCCGCCGCGGCGAGCAGGGCCACCGCGAGGACCCGCGAGCGCGCCGCCTTCGCGGGCACCGGCGGGCGGCTCCCCTTGTAGACGGGCACCGGCTCCGTGCTCGTCTCGGTGTCGATCAGAGGGTAGATCTGGTGGCCCACGTCCTCGCTCGCCGCGGCGGCGGGCAACGCGTCTCCCTGGAACCGCGCGATGACGACGGTGATGTTGTCGGGGCCGCCGCGTTCGTTGGCGAGTGCAATCAACCGCTCGCAGGCGGCCCGCAGATCCCGCTCGCCGCTCGCGACCGCGGCGATCTCTTCCTTCTTAACCTGGCCGGAGAGGCCGTCGGAGCAGAGCACCAGCATGTCGCCCCGGCGGACCGCCTCGTGCGTGAGGACCACGTTCACCTTCGGATCCGGGCCCAGGGCCTGGAGGATGATGTTCCTCCGCTCGCTGTGGGCGGCCTCTTCCTCGGTCAGCTCACCCGCCTCCACCAGGCGCTGCATGAGCGACTGGTCCTTCGTGAGCTGGAACGCCCGGCCGTCGCGGACCAGATAGGCGCGGCTGTCGCCGACCTGCGTGAGGTAGAGGTGGTCGCCCAGCACCCCGACCGCGGTGGTCGTGGTGCCCATCCCGCGCAGCTCCGGGTGCGTCTTCGCATGCGCGTGAATGCGGGCGTTCGCGGCCTCGACCGCCTCCTTCAGCCGATAGGCGAATCGCTGCGGCGTCGCTTGCCGTTCGGCCGTCCACACGCGGGCCATCTGGTCGTAGATCGTCTCGGTGGCCATCTCGCTCGCCAGTTCCCCCGCCGCGGCCCCACCCATCCCGTCGGCCACGATGAACAGGGATCCCCGCTCGCCCACCTCGTGCTCGCGCACCGCCGGCTGGAGCGACGCCTCCCGGTGCGTCAGGTCCGCGACGAGGAAGCGGTCCTCGTTGTGGTCGCGCGTGCGGCCGCGGTCGGTCTTGGCGAAGACCTGGACTCGAACCGGTTTGGGCGAGCGTCCGAACACGCTAGGGGCAGCCCTGATCGCGCTTGAACGTGAGGTAGCTCTCGTTGGCCGGCGCCAACCCCAGGGCGAGCCCGTTCCAGCGACAGGCTTCCTCCTTGTGCCGCTCGATGAACAACCCTTGCGCCACCATGAACGCGGCCTGGGCGCGGAGCCGCGTCGGGACGTCGGAGTTGTTGTAATACATCGTCGCCCGACGGCGCCCGTCCTCCGCCGTGGCCGGATCCAGCACGAGTTCGACGATGCTCCCGAGGTCTCGATCGACGGCCGCGCTGTCCACGTGCTGCGGCGCGGTCGCGATGCGCTGCCGGGCGGGGGACGGCGTCGCCCGCAGCGGTCGCTCTGCGCCCTCCACCGGATTGCCGCCGACCCGTGTCGTCGTGTCGGGGCGGGCGGCGCCGTCGGTCTGCCGGCCCCCGCCCAACACCGCCACCGCAGCCCCGCCGCCGCCCAGGACCGCGACGGCACCCAGGATGATCGGCACGCGGGAGCGGCGGCGCGTGGCCGAGTCCGGACGGGGCGCGGGGCGCTCGAGCACCTGCGTCTTCTCCTCGCCCCCGCGCGTCGTGGGGAGGGGAGCAAGCGGCCCGACCCCGCGCTGCAGGCCGGCGACGCTCGCCACGTCGTTGACGAATTTGGCGACTGATTGATAGCGCTCCGCGGGACTGCGCGTGAGCGCGGCGTCGATCGTCTGCTGGAGGCCCGGGGGAAAGCGCAGGTCGGGCCGCGCCGCACCCAGCGGGAGCGGCTCGTCGGTGAGGCGCTTGAGCATCGTCTCCTGCACCGTGGTTGCCTCGAATGGCAGCGTCCCCGTCAGCATCTTGTACAGCACGAGCGCGAGCGAGTAGATGTCGCTCCGCCCGTCGACCTTGTCACCCGAGAGCTGCTCCGGGCTCATGAACTCCGGGGTCCCCACGACGAGGCCGGTCCTCGTCACCATCTGGCTGGCGTCGCCGCCCACCGCTTTCGCGATCCCGAAGTCCACGACCTTCACCAGGTCGGACCCGTCGCGCCCGCGGGAGAGCATGATGTTATCGGGCTTCAGGTCCCGGTGCACGATCCCGAGGTCGTGCGCCGCCTGCAGAGCGCCCCCCACCTGGACGAAGGCGGCGACCGAGCGGGCGACCGGCAGCACGCCCTCGCGCTGGAGCACGTCGGTGAGCGACTCGCCCTCGATGAACTCCATGGCCAGGTAGATGAGCCCCTCGGGTGTTTCGCCGAAGTCGTAGACCGCGCAGACGTTGGGATGCGTGATGCGGCTGGCGTTCGCGGCCTCACGGTTGAAGCGCGCCACCGCGTCCGGGTCGTGCACCAGCGCGCGCTTCATGACCTTGATGGCGCTCTTTCGGCCCATCTTCACGTGCTCGCCGAGGTACACCTGGCCCATCCCGCCTTCGCCGACCTTCTTCAGCACGTGGTAGCGGTCCGCCACCACCTGCCCGACGAGGTCGTCGGGCGGCGACGCGGCGCGCAACGTCTGGCCGTCGCTGGGGCAGAAGCGCACGTCGTCGGGGTACTGGGTCGAGCAGACGGGGCAGATCTTCACGCCGGGATCTCGACGCGCAGCAGCTTGTCGCCGACCAGGATCCGCGAGCCGTGGCGCAGGGGGATGTCGCCGCGCGCGGCGAGCGCGATACCGTTGCGACTGTTCGCGTCCACGACCACGAAGTCGGCGTCCTGGGAGCGGACGGTCGCGTGGCGCGCGCTCATCGACGGATCGTACGAGAAGGTCCAATCACCCTGCTCGCGGCCGATCGCGATGTCGCGGCCGGGGGAGAGCTGGACCACGTCCCGGGCGCTGCCGTCGGAGCGCAGCTGGGTGAGGCTCGCGATGTCGGCGCTGGGAATCAGGCTGCCTATGCGCTTGGTCTGGTCGGCGTCCGGGGCGTGCGGCCCGGGATACCCGAGGCGGCGGAAGCGGATCACCTGGGAGCCGACCAGCAGCAGGTCGCCCTCCACGAGACGGTGCGGCGCCTCGAGGAACACCCAGGTCCCGTTCCGGCTGCCGAGGTCGCGCACCACGAGCGCCTCCCGCTCCCACGAGAGCTTCGCGTGCAGCGGGGAAAGGAACACGTCGTCGGGGAAGCGGATGTCGCCCTCCTGCCGGCCGATCGTCGTGTCGGAGGCGTGACGCTCGAAGCGTTGGGTCGGGTTGCCACGGTCGTCGAGCAGCACGAGGACCAGCGTCGCGCCGGCTCGCTGGCTCGACGGGCCTTGGGACGCGGCGCGCCGCAGGCCGGCTGTGTCGCCGAGCAGCCCCCCGCACGTCGCGCAGTACTTCACCCCCGCCGGGACCGCTGATCCGCAGCGACCGCAGCACGGCCCGGAGCCGGGCGCGGTCAGCCGCCGGCCACAGTGGGGGCAGAAGGGAAGCAGCCCGTTGGCAGGGCTGCCGCAGAACGGGCAGGTGACGGCCTCGGGGTTTCTGGCGCCCACCGGCCGTGGCGCCGCAACCCGCGTGCCAGGCACTGCACGGCCCGCCGCCGCGGGTGCCACCGCTGCGGCCTTGGATCCCGTGGCCTGGCGCATGGGTTTGCCGCAATCCATACAGAACCGGGCGCCGGGGTCGTTGTCGCGGCCGCAGGAGGCGCAGGCCGTCACTAAAGGAGGTGCTCCACAAGCGAGCGAAGTTACGGTGTGCCAATCTATTCAGCAAATTGACGGGTTGAAAGGGCCAATGCTAGCTTGCGCGCCTGTGCGATCGCTCGGCCTCGCAGTCTCCGTGCTGGCGGCGACCGCGTGCGCGAGTGGCCGCAGCGGGGCCGCTCCGGCCCCGGCCGCTGCCCCCCGGGCCCTCCTCGCGCCCGTGCGGGAATCCCTGCACGTCGACGTCGTCTACCCCGGTCCCAGCGATGTCATCGAAGCCCACGACTCGTCGTTCCTGTACGGGGCGGTGCGGGGCGGCGCGCGACCCGACAGCCTCGCCGTCAACGGCATGTCCGTGCCCGTCCTCGCGACCGGGGCGTGGATCGCGTGGGTCGCGCTCCCCGACGACACGATCGCCTCCTTCCGTCTCGTGGCTCGCGCCGGAGGCGATTCCGCGGTGCAGATCTTCGCCGCGCGCATCGCGCCGCGCTTCCGCCCCCCCGACGGCGCGGCGTGGGTCGACACGACGAGTTTCGCACCGGCGGGCACGCTCGCGCTGCCCGCGGGTGAGGGCATCCGGCTCGCGGTCCGCGCGGCGCCCGGGGCCAGCGTGCGGTTGCGGCTCCCCTGGGGCGCCACTGTCGCGTTCGTGCCCGACACGTTGCCCGGCGAGCCCGCCTGGGGGGTGCGCGCCTTCGCCACGACCGCCGCGGCGTACCGGCTGCCGCCCGCGCCCGACCGCTACGCCGCGTGGCTCCCTGCCGCGGCGCTGTGCGCGGACGGACAGACCGCCTGCGCGATGCTCGAGGTCGTCGCCGGTTCGGACACCGCGAGCGCCCGGTGGCCGCTCAGCGTCGGCCTCGTGGACCTGGCGTTCCCCACCGTCGTGGTACTCAACGACGATACCGCCCACGTCGGCACCACCGACAGCATGACGACGGGGAAGGCGGTGCCCGGCGGCACCTACAACTGGTTCTTCCCCACGGGCACGACGGCCGTGCTGTCGGGACGCTGGAACGATCAGGTGCGGCTGCAACTGTCACGGGGCGCGGTGGCGTGGGTGAACGCAGCGGACGTCGTGCCCCTCCCCGCGGGCACGCCGCCGCCCGGCGGCGTGGTTGGCTCGGTGCGCCTCGAGCCGCGACCGGCCGCCGTCACGCTGCGGGTGCCGCTGCCCGCGAAGCTGCCGTTCCAGGTGACGGAGCAGGAGCGGAGCCTCACGCTGCGGATCTACGGCGCGGGGTCGGACATCAACTGGATGCAGTACGGCGGGACCGATCCCCTGGTGGCCCGGATGAGTTACGCCCAACCGGCCGCGGACGAGGTGACGATCGGCGTGGAGCTGTCGCGGCGCGTGTGGGGCTACCGCACGCGCTTCGAGGGGCGCGACCTGCTGCTGGAGATCCGCCGTCCGCCCGAGATCGATCGCAACCGCCCGCTCAAGGGGCGCACCATTGTGCTCGATCCGGGTCACCCTCCCGCCGGCGGCAAGGGACCGACCGGCCTGCGAGAGCCGGTGGCGACGCTGGCGGTCGCCGTCAAGGCGAAGGCCTTGCTCGAGCGGGCGGGCGCCACGGTCCTGCTGACACGCAGCGGCGCCGCGCCCGTTGACCTGTACCCGCGTACCCGCTTCGCCGAGCAGCACGATGCTGACGTGCTCGTCTCGATCCACGCGAACGCCCTCCCCGACGGCGTGAACCCGTTCGTCAGCAACGGCACGAGCGTGTACTACTTCCACCCGCGCAGCGCGCCGCTCGCCCGCGAGCTGGACCGCGCGCTCGTGGCCGAGCTGGGCGTGCGCGACCTTGGCATGGGACGGGGGGACTACGCGGTGGCGCGCCCGACGTGGATGCCCGCGGCGCTCACCGAGGGGCTCTTCATCATGATGCCGGAGCAGGAAGCAATGCTCCTCTCCGAGGCCGGGCAGTGGCGGTACGCGCGGGGCGTGGCGCGGGGCATTGAGAACTTCCTGCGGGATCGGGCGCGGGAGCCGTGAGAATGCGGATTGCGGATTGCGGATTGCGGATTGCGGATTGCAGAGGCGGGCGTCGCTACGCAAACGACCTTCCCCGGCAATTCCGCATTCCGCATTCCGCATTCCGCATTCTTTTTCTCCTGTTCCTCGTCGGTCGAGCGGAAGCTCAGATTGATCCGTCCGGCAGCTGGCGCACGCTGCACACCCTGCACTTCCGCATTCACTTCCGCCCCGGCTACCGGGACGTCGCATTCCTGGCGGCGCGGGAGGCGGAGCGCGCGTACGGGCTGCTCGCCTCGGAGCTGCAGCCGCCACGCCAAACCGTCGACCTCACGCTGGTGGACGATTTCGACGCCGCGAACGGCGCCGCTACGGTGTTTCCCTCGGACCGCATCTACGTCCTGCTTCCTCCGCCCGCGAGCGATCCCGGGCTGCAGCACTACGACAGCTGGCTGCGGCTCGTGACGACGCATGAGCTGACGCACGTCTTCCATCTCGACCGCGTGCGGCGCTTCTGGAGGACGCTGCAGGGCGTCTTCGGCCGGGTGCCGGGGCTGTTCCCGAACGAGTATCAGCCCAGCTGGGTGATCGAGGGGCTGGCGGTCTACTACGAGTCGAAGTTCACCAACGGCGGGCGGGTGAAGGGGAGCTTCCACACGCAGGTGCTCGCCGCCGACCGCGCCGGCGGGGTGTCGCGGGGGCCCTGGGAAGCGCTCCTGTTCACGCGCTGGGCCGACGGCTTCGTCCCCTACGCCTACGGCGGCCGCTTCATTCATTATCTCGCGGACGCGGCAGGGGACTCCGTGGTGCCGCGGCTCGTCGAGGCGACCTCGGGGCAGCTGATTCCGTTTCGCGTCGGCCGGCAGATCCGGCGGGTGGCGACCGGGCGGACGCTGCCGCAGGAATGGCCGAAAGCCACGGCCCTCGAGCCGCAGCCGGGAGCCGTGCCGGCGCGCGGCGCGCGGGTGCTCGACGGCGAGCTGCGCACCGAGCCCGTGCCTCGCGTGTCGCCGGACGGCGGCCGGGTCGCGTACCTGCGAGACGACGGGAAGGGCGCGCGGGAGCTGCGCGTGCTCGATGCCGCGAGCTTCCGCGTGCTGCGGCGGCACCGCGTCAACGCTGCGGTGAGCTACGATTGGTTGGGCGACACGCTGGTCGTGGCCCAGCTCGACTGGACGTCTCGCTGGCGGGTGCGAAGCGATCTGTACCAGTGGCGGCCCGGGGGGGAATGGCGCCGGGTCACGCGCGGCGCGCGGCTGGTCGAGCCGGGGGGAGGCGGGGGCAGGCTGTCCGCCATCCGGCTGGTGGCGGCCGGGAACCGCCCGGAGCCGGCGGGCCCGGCGGGCCCGGCGGGAGCGACGTGGGGCGCGGTCGCGGCTTCCCCCGACGGGCGCCGCGTTGCGGGCACCCGGAACGCGGACGGCCATTGGGCGCTGCTGCGCTGGCCGGCCGACTCCCCCGGCGCGGCTGTGGTGTTGCAGGCGTCGCGCGGCGTCATCTCCGATCCGGTGTGGACGCCCGCGGGCGAGCTGCTGTTCGTCGCTGATCCGACGGGATTCCCGCAGGTGTACGGCTGGCACGATGCCTCGGGGGCCGAGCCGCTCACCGCCGAGCCGCTGGGCGCCCGCGCGCCCGCGGCGCTGCCCGACGGGACGCTCCTGTACGCGACGCTCTCGTCCCGCGGCTGGGAGCTCCGGCACGCGCCGGCGGAGGCCGGCGGCGTCCCGGCCGCGTTCGCTGCGCCGCCACCGTTCGATTCCGCGCCGCCCGCGCGGGTGCGCGAGACCGGCTACGCCGCGTGGCCCTCGCTGCGACCGCACTTCTGGGTGCCCCTGTTTCTCGACGCGGGACCGAGCGGACGGTTCGTGGGGGGCGCCACGGCGGGAACGGACGCCGTGGGGCGCTCCGCCTACTTCGCCGCGGGTCTCGTGGCACGCGACCCCTTCCGCGTCGTCGGCTCGGTCGCCGGCAGGTGGAGCGGTCTCGGCAATCCCACGCTCGACGTCTCCGCTTCGACCACCTGGGAGGACGTCCGCGCCGGCGTCACGCTCTCGGAGCGTGACCAGGACGCCGCCGTGGGAGCGACGGTGGTGGCGCGGCGCTGGCGCACGCTCGCGAGCGTGCGCGTCGCGGGCGAATTCGAGGGCACGCGTTTCGTGACCATGCCCGACACGTCGCTCGCCGCGGTGTGTGCGGGCTGCGAAGACCAGGACCTCGTCGGTGGATCCGTCACCGCGGGGCTGTCGCACGTCGTGACCGCGCCGCTCGCCGTGTCGCCTCAGAACGGCCTCGTCTGGTCGGCCACGTATCGCCGCCGGGACGAGCAGGGGAGCCCCCGGTTTTCGAACGAAGTCCGTTCCCGGCTCGGTCTGTACGCCCGGATCCCGGGACTCGGCGGCTTCGCCCACCACGTGCTCGCGCTGCGGCTTGCGGCCGGGGCGACCGGCGGGCCGCTGGGCTCGCGTCTCAAGGTCGGCGGGGTCTCCTCGAGCAGCGTGGATCTGGCCATCGGGCAGTCGCTCGGCGGGGCGCGCGCGTTCCCCGTGCGCGGCTATCGGGGCGGGGAGCTGCGCGGCCGGCGGGCGGCGACCGCGACCCTCGAGTACCGGCTGCCGCTCGCGCTCGTCGGGAAACCGCTCGGCCATCTCCCGTTCGGCGCCGACCGACTGTGGCTCAACGTGTTCGGCGACATCGGGGACGCGTGGGACCCGGGTGCCGAGCCGCGCTTCACGCGGCTGCGCTCGACCGGGCTCGAGCTCGCGGGTGACCTCACGATCGGCTATGACGTGCCGTTGCAGATCCGGCTCGGCCTGGCGCAACCGCTCGCCGATCCGCCGTCCGGCGCCGCCCGGCGCCCGCAGGCGTACCTGGCGCTGGCGTCGGACTTCTGACGCCGGATGTCGGGATGAACGCCCGCTGGCGGCGCGGGATATAATTGAGTCATGCGGGCCACGCTGGGCGTCCTGCTCGCGCTTGCCGCCGCGGGGCCGCGGTCGCTGTTCGCGCAGGCTCCCGCCGAGCGCGCCGCGCTGGAAGCGCTGCGGGACTCGCTGGCGCGCGCGCCGGACTCGGTGGCGCTCCGGCGCCTCGAAGCGGCGACCATCGCCGTGGCGAAGCAGCATCGGGACTCCGCGTTGCTGCACCTCCGGCTCGGGTTCATCGCGTACCGCCTTGGCGAGCTGGCGCGCAGCAAGGACCACTTCGACGACGCGGCCGGGGAGTTCGAATGGGCGAGCGAGCTGCAGTCCGATTGGCCGTACCCGTGGTACGGGCTGGGGCTCGCCGAGCTGGCGCAGGGTGAGCACTCCGCAATCGCGATCGAGAACCTCCGGCAGGTCCTCGGCAAGGACTACCTGAGCCAGGCGGGGCGCGCCTTCGCCCGCGCCACGCAGGCGGACCCCGGCTTCGCGAGCGCGGCCATCGACCTCGCGGACGCCGCGCTGTCACAGCGCATCGGGCCGCGCCTCCAGGTGGCGCTCGCGGCGGTGCGGCTCGCCGCCGCCTCCCCCGCGGGTCGGAACCCGGCCGTCCAGCTCGTCCGCGGCCGGGTGGAGCGGGAGGCGGGCGACGCGGACTCGGCCCTCACCGCGTTTCAGGCCTACCTCGCGATCGGCGGCGACTCGGGGTTAGGACTCTTGGAGCTCGCGCGCTCGTATTACTTCGCGGCGCGGCAGGCGGACGGTTGGCGCACCTATTTCGCGGGCGCGCGCGCGGCGCGCACGGCGGACGCGGTGGCGTTGTACCGGGCCGACTTGAGTTTCGTCGCGAGCCCCGACGAGCTGACCCCGTTCGACGGCTTCACGTCGCCCGAGCCGCGCGCGGCGTGGCTGGAGCGGTTCTGGGCGCGGCGCGACGTGGCGGAAGCGCGCAGCCCCGGCGAGCGGCTCGCCGAGCACTATCGGCGCTGGTTCTACGCCCGCCACAACTTTCGCCTCGTCAGCCGCCACCGGCACTACGACATCACCGAGCGCTACCGGTCCGACCAGAGCGAGTTCGACGACCGCGGGATCATCTACTTGCGGCACGGTGACCCGGACGCCCGGGCGAGCTATCCCGCGATCCCCGACCGGCTCGAGCCGAACGAGACGTGGGTGTATCACCGGAGACCGGGGGACCTCGTCTTCCATTTCGTGGCGCGGCGTGACGTGCAGGACTACAAGCTCGTGGAGAGCCTGGCCGACGCGCTGACCGCGGGGCTCGCGGGTGCCATCGCGCTCCAGAGCGGCCGCCCGTTCGACCCAGTGCTCTCGGACTTCTTCGCGTCCCGCGCGCACATCAGCCCGGTGTACGGGCGACTCGGCAACACCGTCGGTTCGGTTGCCGCCCGCGGCGCGCTGACCGCGGAGCGGGAGGCGGGCCACCGCAGCATCGCCCTCGGCACGATCACCGACACCTATCACCGGACCTTCGCGCAGCCGTTCGAGACGGTCGTGTCGGAGTTCGCCGTCGGCGCGCGCGGCGGGACCGGGCAGATGTTGCACGTGCTGTTCGCGATTCCGGCGCAGCGCCTCACACCCGTGCGCGATGCAGATCGCGCGATCTATCCGCTGTCGTTCCGCCTGTTCGTGTCGGACACGACGGAGAGCCTCGTGGCGCGCCTGGACACGACGCGCGTGTTCGCCGCCCGGGAGCCGCTGCGGGGCGGGATGTATCTCACCGGGCGGCTCGCGCTCGCCGTGCCTCCCGGCACCTACCGGTACCGGCTGCTCGTGGAGGAGCGGGGGAGCGATGCGGGTGACCTCGTGACGCGCGACTCCGTCGTCGTCGGCGCCCTCGACGGGGCGCGCTTCGCGGCGAGCGATCTCGTGCTCGGCCGCGAGGGCTCGGGGCTCGTGTGGACGCCCGGCCCGGACACCGTGCCGCTCAACCCGCTCGGCCGTTTTCCGGAGGGCGGATCGGTGGAGCTCTACTACGAAATCTACGGGCTCGCGGCGGGCGCGCCCTACCACACGGTCGTGCGGCTCGGGCGCGACGGCGGGCGATCGCTGTTCCGCCGGCTGTTCGGCGGCGGGCAGGCCCCTGTGCGGTTCGAGTTCGACGCGCCGGCCGACGGGCCGGTGACGCGCGTGCGTCGCGCCGTGGAGCTGCGCGACGCCTCCACAGGCAGCTACGTCCTGTCGGTCGAGATCCGCGACCCCGTGACGGGCGCGTCGCTCGTGCGCCGCGGCCGATTCGTCGTCGTGTCGCGCTGACGAGTTGACACCCGCTCCGGCGGCTCCCTAAGTTTCCCGCACTCCCCGGAGAATGGATGTACTGCTCCCGCTGCGGTACCAAGAACGACGACGCCAGCAAATACTGCCGGTCCTGCGGCCTGGGTCTCGCGGCGACTCCCGTGCTGGGCCAGCCGTCGGAGACGACTGAGGTCGACCTCGTCCGCTCGCAGCTCACCGACGAGTACGAGATCCTCGAGGAGCTGGGCCGCGGCGGCATGGCGATCGTCTTCAAGGCGCGCGAGAAGCAGCTCGAGCGCGACGTCGCCATCAAAGTGCTGCCGTTCTCCCTCGCCTTCGACAAAGAGTTCGTCGAGCGCTTCCAGCGGGAGGCCCGTACCGCCGCCAAACTGGAGCACCCCAGCATCATCCCGATCTACCGCGTCGGCAAGAGCGGCCGCGTCATCTACTTCGTGATGAAGTTCCTGCGCGGCCAGCCCCTCTCGAACATGCTCGGCGCCCGCGGCGCGCTGCCCCCTGCGGAGATCCGGCACATCCTCGTCCAGGTCGCGCGAGCCCTCGCCTACGCGCACAAGGGCGGCATCGTCCACCGCGACATCAAGCCCGACAACGTCATGTTCGACGAGCACGGCCTGGCGGTCGTCACCGACTTCGGCATCGCCAAGGCGGCAAGCGGCGGCAAGCTCACGGGCACGGGGATGTCGATCGGCACGCCGCACTACATGAGCCCGGAGCAGGCGCGCGCCCAACCGCTCGACGGCCGGAGCGACATCTACTCGCTCGGCGTCGTCGCCTACCAGTGCCTCACGGGCTTCGTCCCGTTCGACGGCGAGGACTCGTTCTCCATCGGCTACAAGCACATCATGGAGCACGTGCCGACGCCGCCGCTCGAGACCCCCGACCAGCGCACCCTGTTCGAGCTCATCCGCAAGATGATGGCGAAGTTGCCCCCCGACCGCTTCCAGACCGCGGACGAGCTGGTCCAGGCGCTCGAGGCCGGCGGGACAGGCGCAGCCGGGCTCGCGACCGCGCCCCTTCGGGGCGCGTCGGGGCTTGCGACCGCGCGCCTCGCCGGTGCGCTCACCACGCCGCTGCCGCGCACTGCCGCCGGCGCGCGCCTCGGCGCCGCCGCCGTCGGGGAGCCGAAGCACCGCTCGGTGGCGGCGGGGATCGCGCTCTGGATGGTGATCGTCGTCGTGGCCCTCGGCACCCCCGCCCTCTACGCCTACAAGAAGGGGTTGCTGTTCTTCGCGCCTGACACGGTCCGCGCGTCGGTCACGGCGGACCGGGGGGACACCCTGACCGGGCGCCGGCTCTCCGACACCGCCGCCACCGCCGCCACCGCCGCCACCGCCAGCGCCCCCGCCCCCGCCCCCGACCACCCCACTCCCCGCGGCCCCCCGGCCTCCGACACGCTCGTGACGCGCACCACCCTGGCGGGCGACTCGGGGCATCCGGTGGCGCCGGGCACGCCCGGGCGCCTGACCGTGGAAGGCGTGCCGCAGGGCGCGCGCGTCACCCTGGACGGCCAGCCGCTCCGCGGCACCGAGGGCGACGTGGCCCCCGGCCTCTACACGCTCGCCGTCCAGGCGAGCGGCTTCGCCCCGTTCGAGCGTCAGGTGATCATCCTCGCCGGCGAGCCGTTGACGGTGAAGGTGCAGCTCCAGCTGCAGCAGGATACCAGCGGCGGGGCGGTGGCCGGCGACGCGCGACCGTGCGGCGAGTACGGTCCGGCGTACAACCAGGACAACATGTGCTACGACAAGCGGCCGATCCCGCTGTCGGCGACCCGGATCCCCGTGCCCGTGGACGCGCCGATCTTCCCCAGGCAGGCGATCCTCCTGCTCCACGTCTCGCGGGAGGGCACGACGCTCGAAGCCCGCGTGTTCGGCCCATCCAACCTCGACGCCTTCAACGATCAGGCGCTGGAAATGGCCAAAACCCTGCGCTGGAAGCCGGCCGAGAAGAACGGCGAGCCGGTCGAGGGGTGGGTGCAGTGGCAGTTCCAGCCGACGAGGCAGTAATCAACATCCATCCGACGGCCTTCATCGCCCCCGGTGCCGTGGTGGTGGGCGAGGTATCGCTCGGCCCGCGTGCGAGCGTCTGGTACGGCGCCGTGCTGCGCGGCGACATGGAGCCGATCGTGGTGGGGGAGGCCACCAACCTCCAGGACGGCACGATCGTGCACGTGGACGCCGGCCAACCGGCGCGCATCGGCGCCCGGGTCGGGGTCGGGCACGGCGCCATCCTGCACGGCTGCATCGTGGAGGACGACTGCCTCATCGGCATGGGCAGCATTCTTCTGAACGGCGTCCACATCGGCACGGGGAGCGTGGTGGCGGCGGGTGCGGTCGTGCCGGAGGGCACCCGGGTGCCGCCCGGATCGTTGGTCGTTGGAGTCCCGGCGCGGGTGACGCGGCCCGTGGACGAGCCCCTGCGGCAGCGGATCCGCCAGAATTGGGAGCACTACGTGGCGGAGGCGGAGCGCCACCGCGGGCACCGCTTTCCACCCGCGCAGCCAAGTTTGTGATGTGAATTGGGGAAAGCGCCCGTGCGGCGGGCGCTCTCGTGCGTGGTTGCCCGGAGGCGCACGCGGGCCTACCTTGGCCCTCCGCGCTCTACAGCCCGCGCTGTTAAATTCCACATAGCTGGATGGTTTGTGGGCACGCTCACTCCCTGAGGGACGAGCCAGCATGACCGCTTCTACGCGCCGAGGGACGCTCGACCTCAACCCCAACGCGCGCACCGTGCTCGAGCGGCGCTACCTGGTGAAGGACGACCGGGGCAAGCCGAACGAGCAGCCCGAGGATCTGTTCTGGCGGGTCGCCCGGACGGTTGCCGAGCCGGACCGGCGCTACGGCGCCGCCGACCAGGCGGTCGAGGGTCTGGCCGAGACGTTCTTCGAGTTGATGGCGACGCGCGTGTGGATGCCCAACTCGCCCACCCTCATGAACGCCGGCCGGCCGCTGGGTCAGCTGTCGGCGTGCTTCGTGCTCCCGATCGACGACTGCCTCTCGAACGGCGAAAGCGGCATCTACGACACGCTCCGGGCGATGGCCCTCGTGCATCAGTCGGGCGGCGGGACGGGCTTCTCGTTCTCCCGGCTGCGTCCGCAGAACGACGTGGTGCGCTCCACCATGGGCGTGGCGTCCGGCCCGGTGTCGTTCATGAAGTTGTACGACGCGTCGACCGACGTCGTGAAACAGGGCGGCACCCGCCGTGGCGCCAACATGGGGATCCTGCGGGTGGATCACCCTGACATCCTCGAGTTCATCACCTGCAAGGACGACCTCACGCAGGTGACGAACTTCAACATTTCGGTCGCCGTGACGGACGCGTTCATGACGGCGGTCGAGCAGGGGGCGAGCTACGACCTGATCCACCCCCGGACCGGAGCGGCCGTGGGCCAGTTCGACGCCCGCGAGGTGTTCCGCACGATCGTCCACGGCGCCTGGAAGACGGGTGAGCCGGGCGTGTTTTTCATCGACCGGGCCAACGCCTACAACCCGGTCCCGCACCTCGGGAGCTACGAAGCGACCAATCCCTGCGGCGAGCAGCCCCTGCTCCCGTACGACGTCTGCAACCTGGGCTCGATCAACGTGGGCGGGTTCGTGCGGCCGGGGCGGGGGGACGGGGAAGCCGTGGATTGGGACCGCCTGCGCACGGCCGTGCGCCTGTGCACCCATTTCCTCGACAACGTCATCGACGCCAACCGGTACCCGCTGCCGGAGATCGACGCGCTGGCGCAGCGTATCCGCCGGGTCGGGCTCGGCGTGATGGGCTGGGCGGACCTGCTGGTGCGGCTCGGCATCCCGTACAACTCCGACGAGGGGCTAGCCCTTGGCCGCCGGCTCATGGAGTTCGTGGACGAAGCCGCGAAGCTCGCCTCCGAGCAGCTCGCGGAGCAGCGGGGCGTCTTCCCCGAGTGGGAGCGCTCCATCTGGGGCCCCGACGCCACCTGCGCCCGCGGGCCGCAGGGCGAGCGCATCCGCCCGATGCGGAAGCTCCGGAACTGCAACCTCACGACCGTGGCGCCGACGGGCACGATCTCGATCATCGCCGGCTGCTCGTCGGGAATCGAGCCGCTGTTCGCGGTCTCGTTCATGCGGAACCAGGCGGGCGTCCTCATGCCCGATGTGAACGAGGACTTCGTCGCCATCGCGCAGCGGGAGGGCTGGTACTCGGACGACCTCATCCGGCGTATCGCCGAGGCGGGGAACATCCACTTCGACGAGGTGCCGGCGCAGTGGCAGCGCGTCTTCGTCACCGCGCACGACGTGACCCCCGAGTGGCACATCCGGATGCAGGCCGCCTTCCAGGAGTTCACCGACTCGGCGATCTCCAAGACCTGCAACTTCCCCCGCGCAGCGACCGAGGAGGACGTCGAGCACATCTACCGGTTCGCCTATCAGCTCGGGTGCAAGGGTGTGACGGTGTACCGCGACGCCTCGCGCGAGATGCAGGTGTTGTCGACCGGCGCGACCGCGAAGCAGGTCCAGCAGGGGGTGACGAGCGGCGCGCCCGCGGGGGCCGCCGCAGACGTGCAGCGCCCGCTCGCCGAAGCGCTGGGACGCATCGCCGAGCTGGAGGCCGAGCTGGAGCACACCCGCGCCCGGCTGCACGACGCGGAGGCGGAGAACCTCCAGCGCCGCGCCAAGCGCTCGCGGCCGGACCTCCTGAAAGGCTCGACCCGGCGGATCGAGACGCCGCTCGGCACGATGTACGTGACCATCACCGAGGACGACCGGGGCCAGCCGTTCGAGGTGTTCATCTCGCTCGGCAAGGCGGGCGGAGCGCTCATGGCCGACGTCGAGGCCATCGGCCGCCTGCTCTCGCTCGGGCTGCGCTCGGGGATTCCCATGCGGGAGATCTACCGTCAGCTGCGGGGCATCTCGTCGGATCGGGCGGTCGGCCTCGGCCCCAACAAGGTGCTCTCGGTGCCCGACGCAATCGGCATCGCCATCGAGAAATGGATGCGAGACAAGCAGGGCGTGCAACAGGATCTCCTCGCCGAGGCGGACGGGTCGCCGGCGGTCGTGGCGACGCGGCAGGTGATCGCTGCGGAGGAGCGCGCGGCGGCGCCCCACGCGGGTGCGCCGGAGCAGGAGTTCATCGGCGCCTGCCCGGACTGCGGCTCGCAGCTGGCGTTCATCGAGGGGTGTGCGACATGTCACGTCTGCGGGTTCAGCGAGTGTGGCTGACCGGCCACACGGGAAGCGCGCGTGGCTGACCAGAACCGAGAGCGAAGGGCCCCGGGGTCAGCCATCACAATTCTGCCGGTATCGCCCGTGTGACTTCTGTCACGACCTCCGGCGGCGGCGGCATGTTATCGTCTCCTCGTGACGATTCCGTTCCGCGCCATCACTCCGACGCGTCTGCAGGCTAAGGGCTGGGCCCGGGTCGGGAAGCCGGGCGCCCATCTGCTGCGCCGGGGCGCATGGTACCCCGTGGTGCGCATTTCGTCGAGCCACATCGTCGTGCTGGACGTGAACCGCCGCAACGTGCCCGTGGACCGCCGCTTCCTCGAGATCCGCTACCACCCCCCGGAGCGCTGGAGCATCGTGCGCTGCGAGCCGCGCGAGATCCAGCGCGTGGGGCGGATCTTCCCGCTCACGTACGCGGTCTGCCCCAGCTGCCGCCACCGGCAAGGGTTCGACGCGCAGGTGCAGGAGCTCACCTGCGAGCGCTGCAAGAAGACGGCGGTGGTGGCGTGGGATGAGCCGGGCTAGCCGCTTCCGAGCGACGCCACCCGGTCGCCTAGCGCGACGATCCCGGTTCCCACTCCGAGGCAGTAGAACCCCCGCGTCCCACCGTCCAGGAACTGGAGGTGGGATTTGAGCACGTCGGACTCCACCATGCCTCCGAGGGCCCAGCCGGTGAACGGGCGGCAGGGCTGGGCGACGTCGAGCACGCGCAGCCGGAAACGCTCGACCCCGTCGGCGGAGCGGACGACCACGCCGTCGCGCAGCTCGTCGAAGGTGCACCGCCCATCCGCCTCAACGAGAATGTTCTCCCCCGCGCACCCGAGCTCGATGCGATCGCCGAAGCGCGCCCGCATCTCCGCGTAGTGGGACGTGAAGCCGACCGATACGCCGTGCTCGCCGTCGGCGTTCTTGGTGTGCGGGTGCCCCCGGTGGTGGATGTCCACGATCCAGGAGCGGTCGGCCGCTTCGCCGAGCACTCCGTCCGGGCTCACCGCGAGTCGTTCCACCGGCAGGACGGGGGCGGGGTCGTAGACGCGCTGGGGTTGCTGGCCCGTCTTCAACGACGCGCGCTGGATCTGGAGGCGGACGACACGGCCGAGGTCGCGCATAACCAAATTTAACAAAAGGCGGTATGATATGGACGGAACGCCATGCGGATCACCCTCGGCTGGGCGCGGTGTGCGGAGAACGTCGCGGACATCCTCCGGCGCGGCGCCTGGTATCGCATCGTCGAGGAGCTGGCGGACGGCCACGTGGTCGTCGCGGTCCGGGAGCAGCGGGTGCGCCTCAGCCGCGCGGACCTGACGATCCGGCAGGAGCCCCCCGATCACTGGAGCATCGTCGTTCGCACGGGTGTGCTCCGGCCGACGCTAGGAGGGAAGGGGATGGAGGTCGTCACCACCTACGCCGTTTGCCCGCTGTGCCACTACCGTCAGGACTTCGCCGGCCGGCCCAACGCGCTGCGCTGCGTGCGTTGCGGCGCCACGTCGCCGGTGGACTGGTCGGAGACGTGCTAGGTGTCGCGGGGGCGCCCGAAATACTTAGCATCCTAACAATCAACCTGTTAACTACCACCGGGCCGCCGCGTGTCCGACCGCTCCGAGCTCGCCTTGCAGCTCACTGAAGCCATTGCCGCCGCGCAGGGTGCCGTGCAGCGGGCGGGGGACCGCGCATTCCGCGCCTACGGCCTGTCGCACCGCGCGCACGCCGTCTTGAACGCCGTGGACCAGGGCGGCCCCGACGGGGCCCGGCCCAAGGACATCGCCGAGCTGCTCGGCGTGTCGCGCGCCGCGGCCACGACGTTCATCCAGCGGCTCGAGACCAAGCGACTCGTCGACACCACGCGGGATGCGGCGGACGACCGCGGGGTGCGCGTCACGCTCACGCGGCACGGCCTGGAGGTGTTACTGCGGGTCGGCCTGCTCGAGCGCCGCCTGGGCGCCCGGGCCATCGAGGGGATGCCCGCCTCGAGCCTCGCGCGCGCGGTGCACGTGCTCCGGGAGTTCAAGCGGCGGCTCGGGGAGAAGCAGATCGGGGTGGTGCCCTAGAGCGGCCCCTGGCACGCGATTGGTGAGCAGCGACAACCCCGGGATGGGAGCTTCGCACTTGATCCGCCGCACGAAGATTGTCGCGACGCTCGGTCCGGCGACCGGGACTTCCGAGCGGGTCGCGGCGCTGATCGACGCAGGCGCGAACGTGATCCGCGTGAACGCCTCGCACGGCACGCCGGAGCTGCGCGCGGGGTGGATCGCCGCGGCGCGCCGGGGGGCGGAGGCGGCGGGCGCGCCGGCCTGCGTGCTCGTGGACCTGCAGGGGCCGCGCATCCGCGTCGGGACGCTCCCGCATGCGCGCACCCTCCGTCCCGGGGAAACGGTGGTGTTCGCGCCGGAGCACGCGGCGCGCGGCGACGAGCTGCCGACGACCTACGACGAGCTCGCTCGCGACGCGCGGGCCGGCGCCCGGATCCTGCTCGACGACGGCCTGCTCTCCGTCGACGTCACGCGGATCGATCCACCGCGGGTGGAAGCGCGCGTCGTGGACGGCGGCATGCTCACCTCGCACAAGGGGATGAACCTTCCGGGGCTGGTGGTGAGCGCGCCGGCGCTGACGGAGAAGGACCGGGAGGACGCCGCGCACGCCGTCGAGCACGGTTGCGATTACCTCGCGCTCTCATTCGTGCGCCGGGCGGAGGACCTCGCCGAGCTGAGGGGACTCGCTCCCGAAACCATAAAGCTCGTGGCCAAGATCGAGAAGGCCACGGCCCTCGACGACCTCGAGCGCATCCTCCAGGCGTGTGATGCGGTGATGGTGGCCCGCGGCGATCTGGGCGTCGAGCTGCCCTTCGAGGAAGTGCCCGTGGTGCAAAAGCGCCTCATCCGGGAGGCGAACATTCACGGGAAGCCCGTGATCACCGCGACGCAGATGCTCGAGTCGATGGTCCACCACCCGCGGCCGACCCGGGCCGAGGCGTCGGATGTGGCGAACGCCATCCTCGACGGCACCGACGCCGTGATGCTCTCGGCGGAGACGGCCGTCGGGGAGTATCCCGTGGAGGCGGTGCGGGCGATGGACCGGATCATCCGCGAGATGGAGCGGCACAGCCTGGGCGGGCGGCGCGACGAGCGGCGCATCCGCGCCGACCGCGCCGTGTCGGTCGAGGACGCGATCGCGCTGGGGACGAGCGCGGTAGCGCGGATGCTCCGGACACCGGTCATCGTCACGCTCACGAAGGGCGGCTTCACCGCCCGCAAGGTCGCCGCGCAGCGACCGCCGGTGCCGATCCTGGCCGTGACCACCGAGCCCGCGACGTACCGGCAGCTCGCCCTGGTGTGGGGCGTGACCCCGGTGCTGGTGGACCGCGTTCCGGGCTACGACGCGATGCTCGCCGTGGTGCGCGACCTCATCCTCAAGCGCGGCTACGCGCGGGCGGGGGACCGGATCGTGATGACCGCCGGCGTGCCGTGGGAGGTGTCCGGCGCCACCAACCTGCTCAAGGTCGAGGTCGTCTGACGTGCGCCTCGTGTTTCTCGGCACCGGCACGTCGTACGGCGTGCCCCAGATCGGCTGCCGCTGCCGGGTGTGCACGTCGAGCGATCCCCGGGACAAGCGCACCCGTACTGCGGCGCTGATCGAGTCGGGCGGGCGGCGGCTCCTCATCGACACGCCGCCCGAGCTCCGGCTGCAGCTCGTCGCCGCTGGGGTGGCTGCGGTGGACGCGGTGCTGTTCACCCACTCGCACGCCGACCACGTCCACGGGATCGACGACCTGCGCGCGCTCACGGTGCGGCGGGAGGCCCGCCTGGCGGTGTACGGTCCGGCCGCGGCGATGGCGGAGCTGGCGCAGCGGTTCGGCTACATCTTCGACGCGACGCCCGCGCAGCCGGGCACGAGCAAGCCCGAGCTCGCCGCGGAGGTGCTGGCGCCGGACCGCGAGACGGAAATCGCCGGGATGCCGGTGCGTCCCCTGGCGCTGCCCCACGGCGACCGCACGGTGTTCGGGTATCGCGTGGGCCCGATCGCCTACCTGACGGACGCGAAGCACATCCCCGACGCGGCCCGCACGCGGCTCGCGAGACTCGAACTGCTGGTGCTGAACGCCCTGCTGCCGCGGCCGCATCCGCTGCACCTCTCGATCCCCGAAGCCGTGGCGACGGCGCAGCAAATCGGCGCGCGGCGGACGTTCCTCACGCATCTCACCCACGAAACGCTGCACGAGGAGCTCGCGGCCCGCCTCCCCCACGGGATTGCGCCGGCGTACGACGGGCTGGTCATCGACGTGGGCGCTGTCTAGATTCGACCGCAGGAGGACGGTCCCATGTCGAACCCACTCGCAGCGACGCTGCGGCGGTTCCAGAGCCCCTCGGTGCGCCAGAGCGCGGCGATGGACGCGCTCGTGCGGCAGGCGGTATTCGGGATGCCGGAGGAGCGGGAGCAGGCGCGCTGGCTCATCTGGGAGATCGGCCAGGCGGCGGGTGTGCGTCCGGCCTCGATCCACGGGCTGTACATGGCGCGGGGCCGCGGCGAGATCCCGCCATTCACCACGCCCGCCATCAACGTGCGGGTCCTCGCCTACGACTCGGCGCGCGCGCTGGTCCGGGCCGCGCAGCGTCTCGACGTCGGCGCGGTGATCTGCGAGATCGCCCGCAGTGAGATCGGCTACACCGACCAGCGGCCCGCCGAGTACGTGGCGGTGATGACCGCGGCGGCGCTGCGCGAGGGCTTCGCAGGGCCGCTCTTCATCCAGGGCGACCACGTGCAGGTGAATGCCAAGAAGTACGCGGCCGACCCCGAATCCGAGCTCCAGGCGGTGCGCACGCTCGTGGAGGAGGAGCTCCACGCCGGCTTCTATAACATCGACGTGGACACCTCGACGCTCGTGGATCTGTCGCAGCCCACGCTCGACGAGCAGCAGCGCGTCAACTACGAGCGCGCGGCCGAGCTGACCCGGTTCATCCGCGACCGCGAGCCGGACGGCGTGACGGTGTCGGTCGGCGCGGAGATCGGCGAGGTGGGCGGCAAGAACTCGGACGTCCATGAGCTGCGGGCCTTCATGGAGGGGTATAGCCGGACGCTGCGGCGGCTCGGTCCCCACGTCGGCATCAGCAAGATCTCCGTGCAGACCGGGACCAGCCACGGCGGCGTGGTGCTCGCCGACGGCTCGATCGCGCAGGTGCAGCTCGACCTCGAGGCGCTGAAGACGCTGTCCCAGGAGGCGCGCTCCCGGTACGGTCTGGGCGGCGCGGTCCAGCACGGCGCGTCCACGCTGCCGCCCGAGGCGTTCGGCAGTTTCCCCACGTGCGAGGCGATCGAGATCCACCTCGCCACCAACTTCCAGACCATCGTCTTCGACCACCCGCAGCTCCCGGCGGGGCTGCGCGCCGAGCTCAACGAATGGGTGAAGGCCGAGTGCAAGGACGAGTGGAAGAAGGGCGACACGGAGCAGCAGTTCCTCTACAAGAGCCGCAAGAAGGCGATCGGCCCGTTCAAGCGGACGCTGTGGGACCTGCCGGCGGACACGCGGGCGGCCATCGCGGCGGACCTCGAGCGGACGTTCGCCTTCCTGTTCGAGCAGCTCCGGGTCACGAACACACGCGACATCGTCGCTCGCCACGTCAAGCCGCCGCTGCAGTCACACGCGCAGCCGCGCCCGGTGGCGGTCGCCGCCCCGGACGACATGGAGGCGGGCGAGTGAGCGAGCGCGGCTCCGGGCTGGGTCCGTTCGTTCTGGGCCTCGGGCTCGGCGCGATCCTGGGGTTCCTGTTCGCGCCCGAAGCGGGAGCGGCGACGCGCGGCAAGCTCGAGCGCAAGCTGCGCGGCTTGCGCGACCTCGCGACCGACAAGGCGGACGAGCTCGGTCAGCTGCTCGAGACCGGCGACGAGGAGGAGGCGGCGGCGGGGTCGGCGCGCGATGCCGTCGAGCGCCGCTTCACGAACGCGAAGCGGCGGCGGCGGGGCACCAAGGAGGGGTCTCAGGAGGAGGACGAGCCGGTCGGGTGAGGTCCGAGGGCGGCTGGCATCGGTCGGCGACCGGCGTCGTCCGCCGCACGCTCGAGGCGGCCTACGAGGACAACATTCCCTTTCTCGCGAGCGCGCTGTCGTTCGATCTCCTGCTGACGATCATTCCGTTCATCGCCCTGCTGCTCGCGGTCGTCGGCGCGCTCGTCCAGCACCAGATCACGGTCCAACAGATGAGCCTGCACGAGCTGCTCGCGCGGTTCCTCCCGGTCACCGCCGGGGGATGGACCGACCGGGCGTTCGCGCAGGTGGAGGGCGCGCTGGGGAGCGTGGTGCGGCATCGTGGGCGCCTGACCGTCGTGGGCATCCCCCTGTTTCTCTGGTTCTCGACTCGACTGTTCGGGGGCCTGCGCGCGGCGCTGAACGAGGTGTTCGACACCGACGAGCAGCGCCCGTGGCCGGTCGCGAAGCTGCTCGACCTCGCCATGGTGCTCGGCGCCGGCGCCCTGCTCGTCACGAGCGCGCTCATCACCGCCTGGGAGGCGCGCAGCGGCGCGCGACTGTCCTCCGGCGTCGCACGCGATTGGGCGTGGCGCCTCGGCCTCGAACTGGTCGCCTTCGCGCTCGGCGTGCTCCTGTTCTTCGTCATCTTCAAGCTCCTGCCCAGCCGGCGCATCCACTGGGGCACCGCGCTGGTCGCCGCGGTGTTCTGCGGGCTCGGCTTCGAGGTCGCGAAGCGGCTGTACGCGCTCTACGTGACGCGGTTCGTGACCGTGGACCGCGTCGCGTCGGACGGCAACGTCCTGGCCCTGCTGCTGTTCCTGCTGTGGGTGTATTACACGGCGTACCTCTTTCTTCTCGGGGGCGAGGTCGCGGAGACCTACGACCTGATCCGGATGCGCCGCTCGCAGCGGGTCCGGCTCGGATGAGCTCCCCGCCTCCCCGGCGGATCGATCTCCGGAGCGACACCGTCACGCAGCCCTCGCCGGCGATGCGGCGCGCCATGGCCGACGCCCTAGTCGGCGACGACGTCCTGGATGGCGACCCCACGACCCGGCGGCTCGAGCAGCGCGTCGCGCAGCTGCTCGGCCAGGAGGACGCGCTGTTCTTCCCGTCCGGGACGCAGGCGAACCAGACCGCGATCGCCTTGCTCACGCGCCCGGGCACCGAGCTGCTGCTCGAGGCCAACGCTCACCTCGTGCACTACGAGCTCGCAGGGGTCGCGGCGAACTGGGGCGTGCAGATCCGGCCGGTCGCGACGCCCGACGGGCTCCTGACGGGGGAGCTGGTGCGCGCGGCGCTGCGCCCCGCGTCGCCCCACGTGCCGCGCCCCGGTGCCGTGGCCGTCGAGAACACGCACAACGCCGCGGGCGGCAAGGTCCTGCCCCCGGCGGCGCTGGCCGACATCGCCGCCGCGGCGGCGCAGATGGGCGTGCGCGTGCATCTCGACGGCGCGCGCCTCTGGAACGCGGCCGCCGCCCTCGGCATCCCGCCCGCGCGGCTCACGGCCGGCGTCGCCACCGTGATGGTGAGCTTCTCCAAGGGCCTCGGCTGCCCGGTGGGCTCGTGCCTCGCCTTCGGGGCGGGCGAGCGCGCGCGCGCCTGGGAGATCCGCAAGCGGCTCGGGGGAGGCATGCGGCAGTCGGGCATCCTCGCCGCCGCGGCCCTGTACGCCCTCGACCACAACGTCGGCCGCCTGGCCCACGACCACGAGCACGCGAAGCTCCTGGCGGAGCGCCTGTGCGACTGTCCGACCGTCCGAGCGTCCGTCCCCGAAACCAACATCGTGATGATCGATCTCCTGCGCGAGACCGACGCGGCCGATCGCGTGATTCCGAAGCTCGCCCAGGCGGGCGTGCTGGTGGTGCCGTTCGGTCCGCGGCGACTGCGCGCGGTGACACACCTCGACGTGACCCGGCAAGACGCAGAGCGGGCGGCGGAGGTGCTCGCACGGGTGCTGGGCGGATAGCGCGCCGGGCCTCGCCCGTGGTTATCTTGGGCGAATGGGCGCAGACGCCCCCCTCCATCAGCCGATCCCGGTCGCCGGGTCCATCCTGTGGAGCCCCGGTGGCGAGGCTCCCCGGCGCCCGGGCGACACCCCGTTTCCGATCTTCATCGCGCAGCCCGCACTGGCGGCCATCCACGAGCACCTCGCGGGGCCGCCGCGTCCGGGACAGGGTCTGATGGGCTTCCTCGTGGGGGACCTGTGCGAATGCCCCGAGACGCACGTATCCTACGTCCTCATCGATTCCGCGTTGCGACTCAACCAGCCGATCTACGGCGACCGCACGACCGACGTCGTCACCCGGCTGTGGGATCGGATCGCGGAGCAGACACGAGAGCAGCAAGGACACCTGATCGGCTGGTATCACACCCATCCACCCCTCCCGATCGTGCTCTCCCTACTCGACGTGGAGACGCACGAGCGCTACTTCGCCGAGCCGTGGCAGGTGGCCATGATCGTTGGCACGGGTTCGGACGGCCTGGAGCCGGAAGCCGCGTTCTTCCGCGCCGCCGCAGTCGACGCATGGCACAACACGCCGCTCCAGTTCTACGAGCTCCTGGGCGAGGAGTCGCTGCGGCCGGGCGGAAAGAAGCGCTCGTTCGTGACCTGGAAGAACTACCGGGCGTACAATCCGGTGTCGGACAAGGCCCCGCGGCCACGGCAGCAGGCGGCCCCGCCGGAGTCCGTGGCGCCGGCGTCGGAAGACCTCTCGGAGCCGGAGCTTCGAGAGACCCCGGCGCCCGCCGCGCCGGCCGAGCCCGACATGGCCGACGCACCCCCGCCGCCCCGTGCAGCGCCGCCGCAGCCGGCGCCGGCTGAGGCCGGGGACTTGGTATTCCTCAGCACCGCCGAAGACGCCGCGTCGCCATCGGCACCGCCGCCGGCTGCGCGCCCCACACCCGGGCGGCCGCCACGTCTGGCGCCAATGCCCCCAAGGCCACCGCGCAATCCACCAGGTGCCGCTCCGTTCCCACCGCGGCTTCGTGCGGCTCCCGCCAAACCGGTCCCTGTCGCAGCAGCACCCGTGGCGGAGCGCCTCGAGGAGCGGGTTGAGGAGCAGGTCGAGGAGCGAGTCGCTGGGCAGGACGGGGCGCGGGTTGCAGAGCGGGTCGAGGAGCGGGTCGGAGAGCAGCTTGACGAGCCGGTCGAGGAGCAACGGCCGAGTCCGGTGCGCGCGCCGCGGGCCGTGCGGCGCCCTCGCAAACGGCGCCGCCGCCTCCGCCTCGCCGTCGTCGCCATCCTGCTCGCCGGGGGCGCGACCGGGCTCTACTTCCGGTTCAAGGCGAGCCTGCCGAGCTGGGGAAGCCTTCCCTTCTCCAAACGGCAGGCAGCGGCGCCGTCACCCAAAAAGGTACCGCGGGCCGCGGCGCCGCGGCGGCAGCCGCCGGCGCGTACGGGCTCGACGGCCGCCGCGCTGCCCCCGGCCTTCGCACAGCTCGACCAGATGGGCGAGTCGCTGGCGCAGTCGGTCCGCGGCTACAACCAGCAGGCCGCGCTATTCGAGGGGCGGCAGCTCGGGTGCGACGGACTGGTACGCGGGCTCCGGGCGGTCGAGGATCGCTGGGTCCGCTACAGCGCGGCGCGGCCCCCGTCCGGGGTGCTGGACCCGGAGCGCGCGGTGCGCGACCAGACGTTGTATGCCCGCGTCGACTCCGCCGAGCGGCGGTTCGAGAGGTCGGGCTGCCAGCGGCCGTAGGGAAGTTGCAGACTGGAGCCCCGTGGTGAGCCAGAACCGGAACAGCACGGTGAGGTACCGCGTTCCGGAGGCGATTCCGCCGTTCGGCCCCGGGGGCGCCGGACCTGCGTCCGCGCGCCTCCCGCGCCCGATGCCGATCGCGACCTCGATCCTGTGGACGCCGGAGGTCAGCAAGGTTCCGGCCCTCGCGTACCCGATCTTCATCACGCGGCAGGCCTTGGCGGCCGTGCACGACCACGTCGCGGAGCAGCCGGGAGCATCCTCGCTCGGCTGGCTGGTCGGAAGCGTGTTCCAGTCCCCCGATACGGGGTTCCCGTACATCGTGATCGAGTCGGCGATCCACCTGCCGCGATCGATCGGCGGGGACGAACCCAAATCTGCGCTCACGCAGGGTCGCGCCCTCGCCGAGGAGGAGGCAGGTCGGACGGGACGCGAGCTGCTCGGCTGGTACCACGGCCACGTCGCCGCGGACGCCCGGCTAAGAGCCGCCGACATGGACGCGCACCTGTGCTGCTTCGATCAACCGTGGCACGTCGCACTCGTGGTCGCGCGCGGCAGCGCCCTCACCGGCGGAGTGTTCCGTATCGCGCCGGACGCCGCGTGGTCAAACGAGTACCTGCCGTTCTACGAGCTGGTGGAAGGCGACGCCGTTCTCGCCGGCGGGCGGAAGCTGACGGCCCTGACGTGGATGAACTACCACGCGGCAGACGCCGTCTCCGCCGAAAGGACGTCGCGGGCGGTGGGCGAGTCCCAGGCGCGCGTGTTGTTCCCCGAGGAGGCGGAGGCGGAGGATGCGCCTCCGGCCCTGGGTCGGCGCCATCGCGCCGCCCGGGTCGCGGTCTACGGCCTGCTCGGGGTCTTGGCGACCGGCGCGTTGTTCGCCGTTTTCGGGGCGCTCAGGTCGGGACCTTCGCGCGGCCCGGCTGCGGGGCCGGGGGGACCGGGGGGGCCGGGGGAGCAAGGCGAGGCCGCAGCGGCGATCTCGGAGCGCATCGATGGCCTGGCGGACACGCTGGCCCTGTCAATCGCCGCGTTCGACGCCAGCGCACGGTTGTTTGACAGCCGCAGCGCCGCGTGCCCCGACCTGGCGCGCGGCCTGGTCGCTGTGGAAGAGCGCTGGAAGACCTACAGTATCGCCAGGGCAGCCGCTCCGATGCTCGATTCGGCGCGCACCGCGCGGGACCGCGCCCTGTACTCCGACGTGGATGCCGCCGCGCGCCGCTTCGACCGCTC